>NZ_JAQGKL010000065.1 GCF_028290105.1 Methylobacterium sp. | reverse complement strand
CCCATGCCGGCGGTGACGAACACCATGTGCGCGCCCGCGAGGTGATCGCGGATTTCCGGACGCTTGGCCGGAGCCTCGGTGCCGCGCGCGTCAACCGCCGGGGCGGCCGAGGCGCTCGCCGCGTTTCGCGCGAGCATGGCCTGCTCGATACCGGTGGCGACCACCGAGACGCGGATGATGCCGTCGAGGCTCTCGTCGAAGGTGGCGCCGAGGATGATGTTGGCGTCCGAATCCACTTCCTCACGGATGCGGGTGGCGGCCTCGTCGAGCTCGTAGAGGGTGAGGTCGTTGCCGCCCGTGATGGAGATGAGGAGGCCGCGGGCGCCCTTCATCGAGACGTCGTCGAGGAGCGGGTTGGCGATGGCCGCTTCCGCCGCGCGGTTGGCGCGGTTCTCGCCAGAGGCCTCGCCGGTGCCCATCATGGCCTTGCCCATGCCGCGCATGATGGCGCGGACGTCGGCGAAGTCGAGGTTGATCAGGCCTTCCTTGACCATCAGGTCGGTGATGCAGGCGACGCCCGAGTAGAGCACCTGGTCGGCCATCGCGAAGGCGTCGGCGAAGGTGGTCTTCTCGTTGGCGACCCGGAACAGGTTCTGGTTCGGGATCACGATCAGGGTGTCGACGGCGGCCTGGAGCTCCTGGATGCCGGCTTCCGCCGTGCGCATCCGGCGCACGCCCTCGAACTGGAAGGGCTTCGTGACGACGCCGACGGTCAGGATGCCCATGTCGCGGGCGGCGCGGGCGATGACGGGGGCGGCTCCGGTGCCGGTGCCGCCGCCCATGCCGGCGGTGATGAAGCACATGTGGGCGCCGGAGAGCTGGTCACGGATCTCGTCGATGACCTCGTCGGCGGCCGCCGAGCCGACCTCGGGGTGCGAGCCGGCCCCTAACCCCTGCGTCACGCCGAGACCCATCTGGATCACGCGCTCGGCCTTCGAGGAGGTGAGCGCCTGGGCGTCGGTGTTGGCGACCACGAACTCGCAGCCCAGCAGGCCCGATTCGATCATGTTGTTGACGGCGTTGCCGCCGGCTCCACCGACGCCGAAGACGGTGATGCGGGGCTTGAGTTCCCGGATGTCAGGTGCCTGCAGACTGATGGCCATGGGTGTCGAGCCTCTCGTGCCTTTCACGTTTCATTTGACGCCTCGATGGAGGGAAGCGCCGATTTTTCGTCTGGCCGTTCGCGCCCACCCTTGGATCAGGGGTTTGGGGCGCGACGGCGGTCGTTCCTCAGAAACTCTCGCGGAGCCAGCGTCCGACGCGCGAGAGGTAGCCGTCCGTTCCCGTACCCGCGAAGGCACCGTGGCCCCGCGGCTCGAAATGCTCCGCATGCGCCACCTGCGGGTAGACGAGGAGGCCCACCGCCGCCGAGAAGGCGGGCCCCTTGGCGGCTTCCGGCAGGCCCCGGATGCCCAGCGGGCGCCCGATGCGGACCTGGCCTTCCATGACCCGGCGGGCCACCTCGGGCAGGCCGACGAGCTGGCTCGCGCCTCCGGTGAGCACCACGCGGCGCCCGGCCTGGGCCGAGAAGCCGGCGGCGCGCAGGCGGTCGCGCACCAGTTCCACCACCTCCTCGACGCGGGGGCGGATGATCCGCACGAGCTGCGAGCGCGGCACGTGGGTGGGGGCATCGCCCTCGTCCTCGCCGACCCCGTGGACCGCGATCATGTCGCGCTCGTCGGAGGCCGTGGCGATGGCCGAGCCGTAGAGGGTCTTCAGACGCTCGGCGGCGGCGACCCGGGTGGAGAGCCCGCGGGCGATGTCCATGGTGACGTGGTGGCCGCCCACCGCGATCGCGTCCACGTGGACGAGATGGCCACCGGAGAACACGCCGACGCTGGTGGTGCCGCCGCCCATGTCGACCACGGCGACGCCCATCTCCGCCTCGTCGTCGACGAGCGCCGAGAGGCCGGCGGCGTAGGGGGTGGCGATCACCGCCTCGACGCCGAGATGGCAGTGCTCGACGGCGAGCATCAGGTTGCGGGCGGCGGCCGCCTCGCCGGTGACGACATGCAGATCGACGCCGAGCGCATCGCCCATCATGCCGGAAGGATCGATGACCGCGCCCTGCCCGTCGATGGCGTAGCCGGTGGGCAGCGCGTGGAGCACGGCCCGGCCGGGGCTGACGCCGTGGGCCGAGGCGGTCTCCAGCACCCGCTCGACGTCGGCGCCGGTGACGGTCCCGGTGCGGGTGCCGACGCGGGCCTCGAAATGCTGCGAGCCGATGCGGCCGCCGGACATGTTGACGATGACCGACTGCACCTCGACCTTGGCCATCCGCTCGGCGGCGTGGACCGCCTGACGGATCGCGGCCTCGGCGGCCTCGAGATCGACGATGACGCCACCCTTGAGCCCCTGCGAGCGCTGATGGCCGATGCCGATGATGCGGGCGAAGTGCGTGCGGCCGCGCAGCGTGGTGAGCGCCTCGGCCGGCTGGAGCTCGGCGATGAGGCAGACGATCTTGCTCGTTCCGATGTCGAGCACCGAGAGGGTGGTGCTGCGCCGGGCCGAGAGAGGCTTCAGGCGTGGGGTGAGGCCGTGCGGGTCGTGCATCGGGCTACCGAGCGGAATGGGTGAGGCGGGACGGGCAAGCGCGATGCGCCGGACGGATCGTGCGGCTCATGTGTTGGTCCCCTTGGGCTTCGTCTTCTTCTGGGATTCGGCGCGGGCGGCGGCCGCCTCCTCGGTGAGCCGCACCACCACCCGGTCGGGCATGCGCAGGTCCACCGCGATGATGTCCTTCTCGAGGATCCGGTTGTCGCGCTCGAGCTTGACCAGCCGGGCCAGGGCCTCGGTGGCCCCGGTCTCGGGCAGGCGGATATCGACGCCGTCAAGCTTCAGGGTCCAGCGGCGGCCGGAGACGTAGGTCCCGGCCTTGACCCGCTCGGCGAGCGTGCCCGCCGCCTCGATCAGCGCGAGGTAGTCCTTGAGCTTGAGGTTGGCGTCGTCGCCGACCACGAGGGGGAGCGCGGCGTAGCGGTCGTCGCGCATCTGGTCGATCACCGTGCCGTCGGCGGCGATCACGGCGATCTCGCCGTTGCGCTGCCAGAGGGCGGCGGGCTCGCGCTCCACCTGGGTGATGACGATCTCGTTCGGGTAGACCTTGCGCACGGAGGCGCTGGCGATGAGCGGAACCGCCAGCAGGCGCTCGCGGGCCTCCGCCACGTCGAGGAACACCACGGAGGAATGCCCGTCGATGCCGGCGGCCTGGAGCACCTCGCGCTCGTAGAGCCGGGCGATGCCCGAGATGGTGACGCGCTCGACGCCGAAACCGGCAAGCCGCGCCATGATGTCGAGGGGGCGTCCGTGCTCGGCCACGAAGCGGTCATAGGCGCCGCTGCCGATGAAGGCTGACATCGCGAGGGCCGCGAAGGAAACCGAGAAGGCCGCCGTGCCGAGGTGGCGCGGCACGCGCCGCTCGATCGGAAGGGCGAGCCGCGAACGGCGGCCGGGCGGCGTGACGCGGCGCAGGCGTGCGGCGAGCGCAGCCCGCACGGAGGCGACCGTGCCGGCGGCCGGGCCCAGGAGGCCGGGACCGCCGAGCGGGCCTTCGGCCCCTACCGGCCCAACGTTGCGTCCTCCACCATCCATTGGACGAGCTCACCGAAACTAAAGCCAGCGTGGGCTGCGATCTCCGGGACCAAGCTCGTCTTCGTCATGCCGGGTTGCGTGTTGACCTCCAGGACGACGAGGGCACCGGTTCCACCCGGTGTGTCGTCGTAGCGAAGGTCCGCACGGCTGATGCCCCGGCACCCGAGTGCTTGATGCGCCGTTAACGACAACTCTTGGACACGCTGGTAAAGATTTGGTTTAATTTCTGCCGGGAGGACGTGGATCGACCCCCCTTCCGCGTACTTGGCGTCGAAGTCGTACCACTCCCCGGAAGCCGGCTTGATCTCGATCACGCCGAGGGCCTTGTCCCCCATCACGGCGCAGGTCAGCTCACGTCCGGCGATGTAGGTTTCCGCAAGGATTTCATCACCATAGCCCCAATCCTCCCGGCCCACTTCCTGGGGCGGATGGGAGCGCCCGTCGCGCACGATGATGACCCCCATGGAGGAGCCCTCGGCCACGGGCTTGAGCACGTAGGGCGGCGTCAGCACATGTGATTTCGCGGCCTCGTGACGGTTAACGACGCGACCCTCCGGAACGCTCACACCGGCCGCCCGCATGACCACTTTGGCACGTTCCTTATGCATCGCGAGGGCGGAGGCCAGCACGCCGGAGTGGGTGTAGGGGATGCGCAGCAGTTCCAAGAGGCCCTGGATCGTGCCGTCCTCGCCCGCCGGCCCGTGCAGCGCGTTGAAGGCCACATCGGGCTTGAGGGCGGTCAGCACGGTGGCGATGTCCGGCTGGACATCCACCCGCGTGACCCGGAAGCCCTGCCCTTCCAGGGCATCGGCACAGGCCTGGCCCGAATTCAGCGAGACCTGCCGCTCGGAGGACCAACCACCCATCAGGACGGCGACGTGCTTGGACATGGGGAACTCCGATGGGTGAAATTAATGGCCGGCAGGATACGCCTTCGCAGGATACGCCTTCGAAGGCCCGAACCATCAGGCTGGGCCGATGCGGACCCGAATTGCGTCGAACACGGCGTCTGCCGCCTGATCCGAGAGCGATCCGATCCGGCGCAGAATGCGTCCGGGCTCGATGCAGGCGAGCTTGACCGGACGAACGACCGACTTGGCATCGAGGCCGGCCGTGGCGAGATCAGCAATCGGCAGATCACCCGGCATGGTCGCGTTACGGGCACTGGTAATCATCGCGATCCAAACGAAGCCCACCTGGGCCACAGCCGGACCGGAAACCACAACGGCGGGCCGACGCTTCTCGGCCGAGCGGTCGGAGAATGGGAACGGGACCACCACCACGGCGCCAGCCGGATAGGGGGCGGCCTCAGAGGTTGGCATAATCTTCCTCGTCGGCGCTGCCGGCCCATTCCGTGAATGTGACGAAGGGGTCGTCTCCTTCCGGTAGTGCCTTCTCGATGCGGACGCCCTCAGGAGACAGGACGTAGCGCACGCGATCTCCGGGGCCGACGTCGAGGTGTTCCCGGACTTCGGACGGCAGCACCGTCTGGCTCTTCACCGAAACCTTCGAATAAGCCGTTCGAACCGCACCACCGGGCATGAGAAGTTCCCTCTCGCTCGCCTTACATCTTACCGACTTACGGTGGAGCGGTCGAGGCCGATGCGCTTGATCTCCCAGTGCAACTCGACGCCGCTGGTCTCGTGCACGCGCCGCCGTACCTCCTCGCCCAATCCCTCGATGTCGGCGGCCGTGGCGTTGTCGCGGTTGATCAGGAAGTTGCAGTGCATCTCCGAGACCTGGGCTCCGCCGACCACGAGGCCCCGGCAGCCGGCCGCGTCCACGAGTTGCCAGGCCTTGGCGCCGGGCGGGTTCTTGAAGGTCGAGCCGCCGGTGCGCTCGCGGATCGGCTGGGCGGCCTCGCGCGCCGCCGTCACCCGCTCCATCTCGGCCTCGATGCTTTCGCGCTCGCCGGGGCGGCCCCGGAAGACGGCGCTCGTGAAGATGACGTCGTCGGGGGCGCTGCTGTGGCGATAGGCAAAGCCCATCTCGGCATGCGTGAAGCGGCGCGGATTGCCCCCCCGGTCGACGCCGTGCGCCTCCACCAGAACGTCGGTGGTCTCACCCCCATGCGCACCGGCGTTCATGCGGAGCGCACCCCCGATCGAGCCCGGAATGCCGCGAAAGAACGCGAGCCCGTCGAGCCCGGCCTCGGCCGCCGCCTTGGCCAGACGCATGTCCGGCACGGCCGTGCCGACCCGCAGGGTCTCGCCGTCGATCTCCACCGCGCCGAAGGCCTTGCCGCCGAGCCGGATCACGACACCGGGCACGCCGCCGTCGCGCACGATGAGGTTGGAGCCCAGCCCGATCACCGTGACGGGCGTCTCCGGGTCGAGGGCCGCCAGCAGGACACCGAGGTCCTCCGGGTCGGCCGGGGTGAACAGCACCTGCGCGGGCCCGCCGACGCGGAACCACGTCAGGTCCGACAGGGGCTGGTTGGCGATGAGCCGTCCGCGCAGGCCCGGTGCGCGGTCCCGGATGGCGGGCGTGATGTCGGGGAAGACGGTCATTGCGGCTGGTGCTTTTCGGAATAATCGACGGACGGCCGAGGGATCATGGCCCCGATAACGGCGCGGATGACATCATCGTCTATCGCGCCCTTGCGAATGCGCAGGGCATCGACGCCGAAAACCCGCTCTCGGAAGACATGCTTCCGGGAGACATGCATCCAAGCGAAGTCGACGCGCAGGCGGACCTCACGCCGGCACGCCGTCCAGGGCCGCCAATTCACCCGGCAGGGCGTAGGCCCATTGCGTGATGTTGCCGGCGCCGAGGCAGACGACGTAGTCGCCGGGCTTCGCGCGGCCCGCGACGATGCCGGCGAGGTCCTCCGAGCGCTGGAGCGCGATGGCGTCGCGGTGGCCGCGCGACTTCAGTCCCGAGACGAGGCCGTCGCGGTCCATGCCCTCGATGGGGGGTTCGCCGGCCGCGTAGACGGGGGCGACGATGACCGTGTCGGCATCGTTGAAGCAGGTGCAGAAATCGTCGAACAGTGAGGCGAGACGGGTGTAGCGGTGGGGCTGCACGATGGCGATGACATTGCCTTCGGTGGAGGCGCGCGCGGCCTTCAACACCGCCTTGATCTCCACCGGATGGTGCCCGTAATCGTCGAAGATCAGGGCGCCGTTCCAGGTGCCGGTCTTGGTGAAGCGGCGCTTGACGCCGCCGAAGCCGGCGAGCGCCTTGCGGATCGCCTCCGGCTCGACGCCGAGTTCGTGCGCGACGGCGAGCGCCGCGGTGGCGTTCAGCGCGTTGTGCTTGCCCGGCATCGGCAGGACGAGGTCCTCCATCTCCAGGCGGAAGCCGGGGCGCCGGTCGCGGATCATGACGCGGAAGCGGCTCTGGCCGCCGCGCAAATCGACGTCGATGAGGCGGACGTCGGCCTGCGGGTTCTCGCCGTAGGTGATGATGCGGCGGTCCTCGATGTGTCCGACGAGGTCCTGCACGATCGGGTGGTCGATGCACATCACGGCAAAGCCGTAGAACGGGATGTTGTCGATGAAGCGCCGGAAGGCGTCCTTGACCGCCTCGAACGAGCCGAAATGGTCGAGGTGTTCCGGGTCGATGTTGGTGACGATGGCGACATCCGCCGGCAGCTTCAGGAAGGTCCCGTCGGATTCGTCGGCCTCCACCACCATCCACTCGCCCTCGCCCATGCGGGCGTTGGTGCCGTAGGCGTTGATGATGCCGCCGTTGATGACGGTGGGGTCCATGTTGCCCGCGTCGAGCAGGGTCGCGACGAGGGAGGTCGTCGTGGTCTTGCCGTGGGTGCCCGCGATGGCGACGCAGGACTTGAAGCGCATCAGCTCGGCCAGCATCTCGGCTCGGCGCACGACGGGAAGACGACGCTCGCGGGCGGCGACCAACTCGGGATTGTCGCGCCGGATCGCGGTGGAGACCACCACGAGAGCGGCCTCCTCGACGTTGCCGGCCTCGTGCCCGATGAAGGTGCGCATGCCCTTCTCGGACAGGCGCCGGACATTGGCGTTGTCGTTGGCGTCCGATCCCTGCACCGTATAGCCGAGGTTGTGCATCACCTCGGCGATGCCGGACATGCCGATGCCGCCGATGCCGATGAAGTGGATGGGGCCGAGCTTGTCGGGCAGCTTCATGGGATCAAGACCAGTCTCAGGGACGTCGGGAGCCGGACGGCCGGCTCGAACGGGACAGATTCAGGCGCGCGTGGCCGTCGCGATCACGATGTCGGCGAGCCGCTCGGCGGCGTCGTGGATCCCGGCGCTTTTGGCGCTTGCCGCCGCCGCGGTCAATTTTTCGGGATTGGTGAAGAGGTCGACGAGCTCCGCCGTGAGGCGATCCGCGGTGAAGGCCGATTGAGCGATCGCCTGCGCGGCGCCGATGGCGCTGAGCGTCGCGGCGTTCGCGGCCTGGTCCTGGTCGAGGGCGCCGGGGAGCGGCACCAGGATCGCGGGCCGGCCGATGGCGGCGAGTTCCGAGACCGTCGAGGCGCCCGAGCGCCCGATGACGAGATGCGCCGCGGCCATGCGCGCCGGCAGGTCCTTGAAGAAGGGCGCGGCCTCGAAGCCGGCGAGCCCCAGGCCGAGAGAGTGGTTCTGGACCTGCGTCAGGTCCTCGGCCCGCACCTGCTGCACGAGATGGAGGCGGGCGCGCAGGTCCGCCGGCAGGTTGGCGATCGCGGTGGGCACCACCTCGCCCATGACGCGGGCGCCCTGGCTGCCGCCGAACACGAGGAGGTGAAGGGGGTCGCCGGGCCCGAGGATGGGATAGGCGGTCTTCGCGGCGTCCAGCACCGCCGGGCGCAGGGGGTTGCCGGTATGGGTGCGCGGGGCGAGCGCCTTGACCGGCACGCCCCGCACGTCGCGGAACCCCGTGGCGATGGCCCGGGCGCCACGCGCCAGGAAGGCGTTGGCTCGGCCCATCACGGCGTTCTGCTCGTGCAGGATGGTGGGCACGCGCAGGATCTGCCCGGCCAGCATCGGCGGCACCGTGGGGTAGCCTCCGAAGCCCACGATGGCCGCCGGATTGATGCGCTTGATCTCGCGGGCCGCGACCCCGAAGCCGCGCCCGAGGGTAAGGAGCGCGGTGCCGCGCTTGATCAGGGAGCGGCCGGAGGGCGTGGCCGACGCGATGGTGACGATCTCGGAGGCCGGAAAGCCGGTGGCGATGGAATCCACGCGGGCATCGGTGGCCAGCGCCACCCGCACGCCCCGCGCGCGCAGGACGTGGGCGAGGCTCTCGGCCGGAAACAGGTGCCCGCCCGTGCCACCGGCACAGAGCAGGATCGTGGCTGTCGCGACGGTCAACGCATCACTCCGGCGATGGTCGCCGGGGCGGTCCCCGGCGGCTTCTGGGCGAGGGTGGTGGTCCGGGGGCGCTTGCGGGTCAAGGCCACGAGGAAGCCCATGCCGAGGGCCAGGGAGATCAGCGAGGAGCCGCCGTAGGAGACGAAGGGCAGCGTCATGCCCTTGGCGGGCATCAGACGCACGTTCACCGCCATGTTGATGCAGGCCTGGAGCCCGAACAGGGTGGTGAGACCCGTGATCGCCAGCCGCGAAAAGGTGTCGTCGGTGCGGCGCGCGAGTTTCAGGCCACGCATGACGATGTAGGCGAACAGCAGGACCAGGCCGAGGCAGACCAGGGTGCCGAACTCCTCGCCGGTGACGGAGAAGATGAAGTCGGTATGCGCGTCGGGCAGGTGGCGCTTGGCGACGCCCTCGCCGGGCCCGGTTCCGAGCCAGCCGCCGGAATTGAAGGATTGCTGGGCCCAGAAACCCTGGAAGTTGTCGCCGGAATCGCTGTCGAGGAAGCGGTCGATGCGCTCACGCACGTGGTGCAGGAAGCGATAGGCCGCCGCGACGCCGATGAGACCGCCGGCGCCGAGGCCCGCGACCCAGAACCAGTGCAGGCCGGCCACGAAGAACAACGAG
Organism: Methylobacterium sp.; assembly: GCF_028290105.1. Lineage (GTDB taxonomy): Bacteria > Pseudomonadota > Alphaproteobacteria > Rhizobiales > Beijerinckiaceae > Methylobacterium. The sequence goes on along the minus strand of NZ_JAQGKL010000065.1, from coordinate 12,257 downwards.
CACCACACGATGGTGATGAGCATGGTCTGACCGAAATCCGGCTGGAGAAGCAGGGGAACGATCGTGACCGGCAGAAGCAGCATGGCCAGGAGGCCGCCCGGCATGTCGCGCCGCTGCGCGCCCTCCGAGAAGGCCCAGGCGGCCACCACCACGAAGGCGGGCTTCACGAATTCCGAGGGCTGGATGCCGATGGCGCCGAACTGGATCCAGCGATGCGCGCCCTTGATTTCCGGCCCGAACTTGCCGGCGTGGATGCACAGGGCGACGCCCGCCATCCAGGTGAAGAGGGCCACCCGCCGGATGTGGCGCAGGGACAGGAAGGACACCGCGACGATGATGAGGATCGTCGGCGCGAGATAGAGCGCCTGCCGGTTGAGGAAGTGGAAGGTCGGCAGGCCGATCTTCTCGGCGACGGGGGGCCCGCCGCCCATGAGGAAGACGAGGCCCGCCACCATGAGCGCGCCGAGGCCGGCGAGCAGGCCGCGATCGACGGTCCACCACCAATCCGTCAGGGGCGTGCGTTCCGCGCGGGACATCATGGGATCAGCGCTCTCCGGAACCTCGCGGCGCCCGAAATGAGCAGCCGAACGCGGCCGGCAGCGTCACGCCGGCACGGATTCGATCCTGTGCCGGAATGGTAAACCAAGTGTTGCGTTCACCACGTCGGGGTCGTCGCCTCGGACCGGCGGAGGCCTCAACGATTCATGTTCTTGAAGCGGCAGGTGCGGCCGGTATCCCGGTAGCCGGCCGGGCAGCGCCGCACGCAGGCCCCGGCCGCGAATTTCAGCGGGGGCGGGCAGGATCGGTTGAAGCGCCCCTGCCCGTACACGAAGTCCTTGGCTGAATTCCCGGCCTGCGCCGGACCGGCGCCCTAGAACGGGAGGACGACGGACAGAAGCAGGGCGGACGATGCGAGACCGAGGCGCATGGGCGTTGTCCGGAAGGGATGGGCGCCCGGACAACGCCGATAGGTGCGCCCGGTTCGCCCTTAGTCTCGCTCGGTTCGCCCTTGCCTCGCTGAGGCGACTTTGCGCGTCACGCGGCCCTGCAATCCTCGAACCCGGCGCGGATCGCCTCCGGATCGAGCTTGCGCCCGATGAACACCACCCGGGAGACACGGGCCTCGTCGTCCTTCCACGGGCCCTGCAGGTCGCCGTCGAGGATCTGGTGGACCCCCTGGAAGACGAAGCGCTGCGGCTCGTTCGGGAAGGCGACGATGCCCTTGCAGCGCAGGATGTCGGGTCCCTGGACCTGGGTCAGGGTCGAGATCCACGGCATGAACTTCTCGGGGTCGACGGGCCCGTCGATCTTGGCAGAGACGGACTGCATCTCGTCGTCGTGGTGATGATGGTGCCCTTCCTCCAGGAAGTCGGGCTCGATGTCGAGGATTCGCCCGAGATCGAAGGCGTTGCGCTCCAGCACCGCATCGAGGGGCACGGCGCAGCGCTCGGTGCGGTGGACCTTGGCGTAGGGATTGATCCCACGGATCAGGCCCTCGACCCGGGCCAGATCGTCCTGCGAGACGAGGTCGGCCTTGTTGAGCAGGATCACGTCCGCGAAGGCGATCTGGTTCTTGGCCTCGGGCGCATCCTTGAGGCGGTCCGAGAGCCACTTGGCGTCGGCCACCGTCACGACGGCGTCGAGGCGGGCGGCGGCCCCGACATCTTCGTCGATGAAGAAGGTCTGGGCGACGGGGGCGGGATCGGCGAGCCCCGTGGTCTCGACGATGATCGCGTCGAACTTGCCGCGCCGCTTCACCAGGCCGTCCATGATCCGGATGAGGTCGCCGCGCACGGTGCAGCAGACGCAGCCGTTGTTCATCTCGAACACCTCTTCGTCGGCGCCGATGATGAGGTCGTTGTCGATGCCGATCTCGCCGAACTCGTTGACGATCACCGCGTAGCGCTTGCCGTGGTTCTCGGTGAGGATGCGGTTGAGGAGCGTGGTCTTGCCCGCGCCGAGATAGCCGGTGAGCACGGTGACGGGGATCTTCGCGGTCGGGTTCGGGCTGTCGGACATGGGGGCTCTTCAAGGATGGCGCGGAGGGCGTCGCTGCCCGCTGTTATATTGTGTCATCGCCCCGCGATGAAAGCCCGGCGGGCGCCAGGCCCGCGCAGAGGGCATCGAGCGTTCCGCGAAAGCCCATCGGTCCCGCGAGCAGGCGCTCCATCAGGAGCGCACCCTCCAGGGTCGCCACCACCATGCGGGCGCTGGCCGCCGGCTTCACGGACGGCCGCACGCACCCGGAGGCGATCCCGTCCGCCAGCACCGCCTCCAGCCAGGCGATGTGCTTTTCGAAGAACCGGGCGATGTCGGCGCGTAATGATTCGGGTAGCGCCTCGCCCTCGATCGCCAGGACGGCGCAGAGGCATCCGAGCCCCGCCTCGACCCCACCGAGATAGAGCCGTCCGTAGGCCGCGATCCGCGAAATCGCATCCGGCTCGCCCGCCAGGATCCCGGCGAGCGCCGCGTCGTAGCGGGCATCGTAGGCCGCCACGAGGGCGTGGGCGAGGTCGGCCTTGGTCCGGAAATGGTGATGGATGCTCGCCTTGCGGATCTGCACCGCCTCGGCGAGATCGGCATAGCTGAAGCCCGCGTAGCCCCCCCGGCGCACCAGGATCTCGGCCTGCAGCAGGAGTTCGGTGCGGGTGTCCCTCATCGTCCGGAATCGTCTCCGACCAGCGCCTCGTCCACGCGGGACCGTGATCGCACGGCCCCGGACAGACCGACTTATGGCGTTGACGGCGCCCAAAATCTACCTACTACTTGGTAGAAAGAAGACCGGAGGACACTCATGCGGGCTGATGCGGCTCGAGCCGGAACGCGGTGGTCCGGCGCGACGCGACGCGGCGCCCTGTTCGGGGGCTTGTGCCTGTGCTGCCTGCCGACGCTCGGGCGCTCGGCGGAAGGCTTCGACCTCGCCGAGGTGGGCCCGGGTATCTTCATCCGGCGCGGCCCCGACGCCGAGGCGACCGCCGAGAACAACGACGCCATCGCCAATATCGGCTTCATCGTCGGCGACCGCTCGGTCCTCGTCACCGAATCCGGAGGCAGCCTCGCGGACGGCGCCTGGCTGCGCGCCGAGATCGCCAGGCGCACGGACAAGCCGGTCAGCCACGTGGTGCTCACCCATGTCCACCCAGACCATTGCTTCGGCGCGGCGGCGTTCGCCGAGGACAAGCCGGTCTATGTGGGCCACAGCGCGCTGCGGCCCGCCCTCGATGCGCGCGGCGAATACTATCGCGCCCGCCTGGCCGAGATCCTGGGGCCCGAGAAGGCCGGCCGCGTGGTCTATCCCACCCTGGAGGTCGGGACCGAAGCGGAGGTCGATCTCGGCGGACGGATCCTGCGTTTCACCGCCCACGGCGCGGCGCACACGACCTGCGACCTCTCGATGCGGGACTCCGCCAGCGGCATCCTGTTTCCCGCCGACCTCCTGTTCGTCACCCGCATCCCGTCGCTCGACGGCAGCCTCAACGGCTGGCTCATGGAGGCGGAGAAGCTGAAGGCCATGGGCGCGGCCAAGGCGGTGCCGGGTCACGGGCCGACCCTGGTCGACCTCGTGCCGGCCCTCGACGACCTCACCCGCTATCTCACGACCCTGCGCGACGAGACCCGCACGGCCATCGCGGCCGACACGCCCATCGAGAAGGCCGTGCAGACGGTGGGCCGCGCCGAGCGGGACCGGTGGGCCCTGTTCGACACCTATCACGGCCGCAACGTGACCCAGGCTTTCAAGGAACTGGAGTGGGAATGACGGGCCGGCCCCGACCGGCGCCGGAGGATGTGCTAGACTTCGCGACAACAACGACAATCAGTCCAACAAAACATCAGCCAGGAGAAACGCCGTGACCGCATCGCTCGCCAAACCCGTCCTCATCCGCTCCATCCTGGCGGCGCTGACGCTCACCCTGCCGCTGGCGACCGCCGGGGCCGTGATGACGGCGGGCGCGGTTCATGCCGCCGGGGCCTCGGACGACGAATCCGAGCGTCTCGCCCGCTGGAAGGAGATCCAGACGTCGATCTTCGGCACCCGCCCGATCGCCACGACGGACAGCCTCGTGAAGGTCGATGCGCCGGTGCGCGCCCTCGATGCCTCCCTGGTGCCGATCACCCTCACCATGCCGGAGAAGGATCGGATCGCGGGCGTCCACCTCATCATCGACGACAACCCGTCGCCCTACGCCGCGCACATCGCCTTCGGGCCCGGTGCGGATGCCGGCGAGATCAAGCTGCGGGTGCGGGTGAACAACTACACCAACATCCACGCGGTGGTGGAAACCAAGGACGGCCAACTCTTCGAGACGACGAAGTTCGTGAAGGCCTCCGGCGGCTGCTCGGCACCCATGGGCATGAGCGACGAGGAGGCGATGAAGGGCGTGGGCGACATGAAGATGAAGTTCGCCGAGAGCCAAGCCGGTGGCCCCGTCGAGGCGACGCTGATGATCCGCCACCCGAACTTCAGCGGCATGCAGATGAACCAGGTCACCCGCGAATACACGCCCGCCCGCTACATCAACAAGGTGGCGGTCACCCGCGGAGACCAGACCGTCCTGACCCTCGACGGCGACATCTCGATCGCCTCGAACCCCGTCATCAACTTCGCGCTCCAGCCCGGCGGGCGGGGCCCGATCAAGGTCACGGCCTCGGACAACCAGAACGGCCGCTGGGAGCACAGCTTCACCGCCCCGAGCGCCACCAACTGAGCGGATCACGCGTCCGATGCAGCGCCTCGCCCGGATCGCCGCCTGCGCCGCCCTCGTCCTCGGGGTGGCAACCGCTGGTGCGGCAGCGAACCCCGCCATGCAGAGCCCGGCGGATTCGCCCGTCAACGTGCCCGAACCCGACGGGATCTGGACCGGGCCGCAGCGGGGCTACACCCCCGCAACCCTGTCGGGCGCCACCGTGATCGATGTCGACGGCCTCGATGCCCTGCTGGCGCGGGACAAGCCGGTTCTCCTCGACGTCTCCATGGCCGACCGGCGCCCGGCGGGTTTTCCCGCCGACCGGCCCTGGCTGCCCGCCCACCGCTCGGTTCCGGGGGCGGTCTGGATGGCCAATGCGGGGGCCGCTCCCCTCGATGCCGCCCGCGAGGCCCTGTTCCACAAGCGCGTCGCGGAGCTGACCGGCGGCGACAAGCAGCGGACCATCGTGGCTTTCTGCCACCCCGAGTGCTGGGGCAGCTGGAACGCCGCCAAACGGCTGGTGCTCCAGGGCTACACCCGCGTGCACTGGTTCCCCGACGGCATCGAGGGCTGGCAGGAGCGCCACCCCACCACGGTGATCCCCGAGGATGCGGCCTGGAGCGCAGGGCGGACCGGCGGCGAAGCTCAGCGCTGAGCCCTTCGCCTGGACGGCTCCCGACGCACGATCCGGGCGCTGTTGACTCCCGGCCAGTTGTGGCAGAATAAAGGCAGCGATAGGCGCCCCGAAGTCTAGGGAGGGAACGCCCACCAGAGAGCACGAAGAAGCGACGCCATCGCTTCTATCGCGGCCTGTGGGCGATCTTGCGAAGGCAAATGTTTTTGCCGTACGGATCTGCGCTTGTGCACGTGATCACTTCGCACAACTTGCCGTCAGCAATCGCCGCGCAGGGGGCGACAATGGCTCGGGACCGTCATGCGGGCCCGCGCGGTCCCCGCGGCATTGGTGTATAGAGACCCCACCAGCAGACGGTCCGGCGCGTTCCCGCCGACCGCGCCGGCCGGGTGGAGTTCGATGTCGCAAGCCGTGCAGTCCCGCCGTATCCGCGCGATCGATCTGGCCAAGCGCAAGGCCGCTGGCGCGAAGATCATCGCGCTGACCGCCTACCACGCCCATACCGCCGGCATTCTCGACCCCCATTGCGACTTCATCCTCGTGGGCGATTCCCTCGGCATGCTGATGCACGGCATGGAATCGACCCTGCCGGTCACCCTGGAGATGATGATCGTCCAGGCGCAGGCCGTGATGCGCGGGACATCGCGGGCGCTCATCGTGGTGGACATGCCCTTCGGCTCCTACGAGGCGAGCCCGCAGCAGGCCTTCCTCAACGCCGCCCGCGTGCTCAAGGAGACGGGGGCCGGGGCGATCAAGATGGAGGGGGGCGCGCGCTTTGCCGAGACCGTGGCCTTCCTGGTGGAGCGCGGCGTGCCGGTGATGGGCCATATCGGCCTCACCCCCCAGTCGGTGAACACCATGGGGGGCTTCAAGGTGCAGGGCCGCGAGGCCGACGGGGAACGCCGCCTGATGGCGGATGCCCGCGCCATCAACGACGCGGGTGCCTTCGCCATCGTCATGGAGGGCATCGTCGAGCCGGTGGCCCGGGCCATCGCCACCTGCCCCGACATCACCGCGCCGACCATCGGGATCGGCGCCACCATGGCCTGCGACGGACAGATCCTCGTCCTCGAGGACATGCTCGGCCTGAGCGACCGCGTGCCGAAATTCGTGAAACGCTTCGGCACCCTGCGGGGCCAGATCGAGGCCGCCGTGAAGGACTATGCCGAGGAGGTCCGCTCCGGCGCTTTCCCGGCCGACGAGCACACCTACCAGCCGCTCTGAGCCACACCCGCGCGATCGCACGCTTCGATCAAGCGGGGTGCCGGACGTTCATGCCCAGTGCCGGCATGGCCCGGGCGTTGCCGCGCCGGTGGCGACGATGGCGGCGTGCGAGCGCGCCTACGCCGAAATCCCTCGCTGCGGACCGGCATCGCACGGGCGCACAAGCCTGACGGACGGCCTGGATCCTTGCCTCCCATGACTGTGCTTTCGCGGCAACGACGGCCCTGCGTGACAGCAGCCACCCTTGCCAAGCCCTGAGACTGGCGGTAGCCCGGACTCAGAAAAGCATTATATTACAATAGTTTACAGTCATTCCAAACTGCGCCTCGCGCCGCCCCTCGCCCCTTCGGCGAGCCCGTCGTGCTGCGTCCTCGCAAGGATCTCCCATCATGTCCGCATCTCGGGTGTCTCGGACGTCCCTCGCCCGCTGGGCCCTGGCAGGGCTCTCGCTGGCCGCGCTCACGGCACCGGGGCGGGCGCAGCAGAGCGCGGTGACCCTGGAGACGCTGAGCGTCGAGGGCACCGCGCGGCGCAACGGCAATGGTGCCGTGGCCGCGCCCGGCACGCGGGCGCCGGAGACCGCGCGGGGCCCCGTCGACGGCTACGTCGCGACGCGCAGCGCCACCGCGACGAAGACCGACACGCCGATCATCCGCACGCCGCAATCGATCAGCGTGATCGGCGCGCAGCAGATCGAGGCCCAGCGCTCGCAGACGGTGGCGGAGGCGCTGCGCTACACGCCGGGCGTCTACGCCAACCAGTTCGGCCCCGACACGCGCCTGGACTGGTTCCTGATCCGCGGTTTCTCGGCCACCGACACGGGTCTGTTCCGGGACGGGCTCCAGCTCTTCCAGACCGCGTTCGCCAATTTTCGCATCGATCCGTTCGGCGCCGAGCGCATCGAGGTGCTGCGCGGGCCCGCCGCCACCCTGTTCGGCGGCAGCCCGGTGGGCGGCCTCGTCAACATCGTCTCGAAGCGCCCGACGGCGGAGCCCCTGCGCTACCTCGAGCTCGGCGGCGGCTCCTTCAACCAGCGCTATGCCGCCTTCGACCTCGGCGGCCCGGCCGATGCCGAGGGCCACTGGTTCTATCGCCTCACCGGGCGGCTGCAGAACAGCGACGCGCAGGTGCAGTTCGCGCCGGAGGACCGCTACTACATCGCCCCGAGCTTCACCTACAAGCCGGACGGGGCCACGACCTTCACGGTGCTGACCAGCTTCCAGCGCGACGAGACCGGCGGCGCGGGCCAGTTCCTGCCCTATTCGGGAACGGTCCGGCCGAACGCGTCGGGCCTGCGCATTTCGCGCAGCCTGAACGCCAGCGACCCGCTGGTGGACCGCTACACCCGCAACCAAGCTAATCTCGGCTACGAGTTCGAGCATCATTTCGACGATGTCTGGACGGTGCGACAGAACTTCCGGTATTCGTTCACGGAGGTGCGGGATTCACGCTACGTCGGCAACGGCTACGCCAATGCCGCCGAGACGGAACTCGCCCGCTACGGCTTCCTGACCACGCCGCATGCCGGCCTGTTCGCCGTCGACAATCAGGCCGAAGCGCGGTTCAACGACGGGTACTTCGGCCATAAGCTGCTGATGGGCGTCGATTACAAGCGCTACAGCCTGTCGGACAACCAAGCCTCGACGCCGTTCCCGCCGGACGTGCCGGTCCCCTCCCTCAACATCCTGTCGCCCCGCTACGGGCAGTTCAGCTCGACGCCGGCCTCCTACCGGGTGCTGAACCAGCAACTGCAGCAGGTCGGCCTCTATGCGCAGGATCAGGTGGCGCTGACCGAGCGCCTCACCTTCCTGATCGGCGGCCGCCAGGACTTCGTGACCAACGACCTGCAGAACAAGCTCGATGCGTCGCTCTCCACGAGCCAGAACGAGAGCGCGTTCACGGGCCGGCTCGGGCTGATCTACAACTTCGACAACGGGTTGGCGCCCTACGTGACCTACGGCACCTCGTTCAATCCGACCGCGGGTGCGGACTCCAGCAACCGGCCGTTCAAATCCGATCGCGGCGAGCAGGTCGAGATCGGCGCCAAGTTCCAGCCGGTCGGCTGGAACACCCTGTTCACCGTGGCGGCCTTCGATCTCGTGCGCTCCAACGTCCTGACGCCGGACCCGAATTCCATCTTCAACAACCTGCAGATCGGCGCGGTGCGTTCGCGCGGCTTCGAGGCCTCCGCGGTCGCGACCCTCGCCGAGGGCCTGAACGTGGTGGCGTCCTACACGCTCTACGGCCTGCGCACGATCGAGGGCACCACCCTCGATCTCGGCAAGACGCCGGTGGGCATCCCCGAAACCTTCGCCTCGCTGTGGGCCGATTACACGATCCCCACCGGCGACTTCCGGGGCTTCGGCTTCGGCGGCGGCGTGAATTATGTCGGCCGTTCCTATGCGGATGTCGCCAACACCCTGACGGTGCCCGAATACGTCACCTTCGATGCGGCGGTGCATTACGAGCGGGACGGCTGGCGCGCGGCGGTGAACGTGCAGAATGCCGGTGACCGCCGCTTCGTCGCGTCCTGCTCCTCGGCCAACGCCTGCTTCTACGGCACGCAACGCCGGATCATCGCCAGCCTCGGCTACAAGTGGTGAGACGGGCGGGGCCTCGTCCCGCCTGAAAGCAAGAAGGGCCCCGCCTCACCAGCGGGGCCCTTCCTGTTTCGTGGAGCGAGCGGAGCACCTCGGGGGTGCCCCGCCGAAGCCGCCTTATTCGCAGACGCGGACGCGGCGGACGTGCTCGTAGCCATAGGCGTCGACGTAGCCGCGACGCTCCATGTGGCAGACCTCTTCCTCGACATAGACCGGGCGCGGGGCGCGGTAGACCGGGCGGCCGGGATAGTAGCCGCCGTCGTTCTGCGACGAGGCGATGGCGCCGCCGATGGCGAGGCCGCCGAGCACGCCGAGGGCGGCAGCGCCACCCGGGCCGATGCCGTCGCGCGCCTGGGCGCTTGGGGTCGCCACGACGGCGACCGAGGCGGCGACGAGGGCCGCGACCAGCGAATTCTTCATAGCTCCGTTCCCTTGATCCCGAAGAAAGACGTTGAAAGACTCTGGCAAATCAGAAGCGTCACCGTGGGAGAGAATCACCGAACGGTTGATGAACGGTAAGGACTTTCGCCTTCGATCGCGCCTCGCCTGTGCGTTCCCTCACGCAGGGTTGAAGATCGCACAGGATTATCTCGCTCGCCTGCCTGCGTGTCCGCATGCGGGCGTCAGATCGTACCGGCAGGCTCTTCCACGAGCGCGAGGAGCGTCCGGCGCAGCCAGCGGTGGGCGGGGTCGTCGTCGTAGGAAGCATGCCACAGCATCGAGATCGCCACGTCCTCGAGTTCCACCGGGGCCGGGCTCACGGTGAGGCCGAGCGTCCCGGCAAAGTAGGTGGCGAGCCGCGCGTGCATCGTGGTCAGCACGGGGGCGCTTCGCACCAGGAACGGCACCGCCAGGAAGCGCGGCGTCGTCACCGCCAGCGTCCGGCTGCGGCCGAGCTTGGCCAGGGCGTCGTCCACCACCCCGTGCGCGGTTTCCTTCAGGCTGGTGAGCACGTGGGGGAAGCGCAGGTAATCGTCGAGCGAGATCGGCGGCGTCAGGCCGACGAGGTCGGGGTTGAACATGCAGACATAGCGGTCGCGGTAGAGCAGGCGCTGCTTGTGGTGGGTCTGCCCCTCCGAGAAGAGGCCGATGCCGAGGTCGACCCGGTCGGCGTCGAGTTCCTGCAGGATGCGGATGCGGTCGATGGAGCGCAGGAGCAGGCTGATGCCCGGCGCCTCCGCCCGCAGATGGGCCAGCAGACGCGGGACGATCAGCACCTCGGCGCTGTCCGGCAGGCCGATGGTGAAGGTGCGCGTCACCGTGCGCGGATCGAACTCGGCATCGCGCCGCACCAGCGCCTGCACCTGCCGCAGCAGGGTCCGGACCGGCCCGGCGAGCGCGAGGGCCCGTGGCGTCGGGCGCATGCCCTCGGGTGCGCGGGTCAGAAGCTCGTCGGAGAACAGGGCGCGCAGGCGGGCGAGGCTGCTGCTCATCGCCGACTGACCGATGCCGATATGGGCGGCCGCCCGGGTGACGCTGCGCTCGGCGAGCAGGGCGTCGAGGGCCACGAGCAGGTTCAGGTCGACCCGCGCGAGATCGACATGGTCAATAGTCATTATCGATTCGTTCTGTTTGATCCATGCTGCACCGCACAGCATATTCGCCTCACAAGCAAGGGCATCGGGCCCGTCGCCCCAGAGCAGAGATTCACGATCATGACCGTTCGCACCACCCTCATCGCCACCGCCATCGTCCTCGCCACCTTCGCGGGCGCCGCCCGGGCCGAGACGATCAAGCCCCGCGACGGCGGCAGCGTCAGCCTCGGCGACATCGCGGGCGTCGCCTACTACACCGCCGAGCCCAAGGGCTATCGGGTCGTGGTGACCCTCGCCCGCACCGAGACCGCCGGGGCGATCCGCTTCGAGACGGTGCTCACCAATGGCCAGAGCGTCACGCTCTCGACCCCGCGCGAACTCGGCGCCGAGGCCCAGTCGGTGGAGATCGCCCGCACCGGCGACACCGTCTCCGTCTCCCGCGCCAAGGCGGCGGTGACGCGCGAGGCCGCGGCCCTGAACTGAGGCGACGCGCCGTGAAGGCGCCCCACGACCCAACGCCTCCCGGCTCGCTTGGCCGGGAGGCCCATGACGGAGCGGGCGATCTGTCGCGCGTGCTTCGGGATTGAGCGCGGGCCGGCGTGTTTTTCGGCTGTGCCTGACCGGCCGCTCGGGCCACAATGCCCCTCCCGAAACGACCCGAGACTCGACCATGCGCGCTACCCTGCCGATCGCCCTGATGGCCCTAATGGCCGGCACCGCACTTCCGGCGATCGCGCTGGAAGGACCGGCCCCGGCCAGGCCCGGCGAGACGGCGACCGCGCCGGTCGCCCCGGCCAAGCCGCGCGTCGTCATCGTGGCGACCGGCGGCACCATCGCGGGCGCGGGCGCGGATGCGGCCAACAGCGCCACCTACCAGGCCGCCAAGGTGCCGGTGGACAAGCTCATCGCCGCCGTGCCGGCGATCGCGGGGGTGGCGGAGGTCCGCGGCGAGCAGGCCTTCCAGATCGCCTCCGAGAGCTTCACCAACGCGCAATTGATCCAGCTCGCCAAGCAGGTCTCCGCGCTCGTCAAGCGCGACGACGTCGACGGCGTGGTCATCACCCACGGCACCGACACGGTGGAGGAGACGGCCTATTTCCTCGACCTCGTGGTGAAGACCGACAAGCCCATCGTGATGGTGGCCTCGATGCGCCCCTCGACGGCGATCTCGGCCGACGGTGCGCTGAACCTCCTCGATGCCGTAGTGGTGGCGGGCGCCAAGGATGCGCGCGCCAAGGGCGTGCTCCTCACCATGAACGACGAGATCCAGGCCGGGCGCGACGCGACGAAGCGCGTCAACATCAAGCCCTCGGCCTTCTTCAGCCAGTGGGGGCCGCTCGGCATGGTGGTCGAGGGCAAGACCTACTGGTTCCGCGCGCCGGTCAAGCGCCACGGCACAGCCTCCGAATTCGACATCGACGCCATCGACAGCCTGCCGGAGGTCGCCATCGTGTACGGCTCGGGCAACATGCACCCGGAGCCTTACACCACCGCCGTGTCGGGCGGCGCCAAGGCGATCATCCATGCGGGCACCGGCAACGGCTCGGTCGCCGGCTACCTCGTCGACACCCTGAAGGAC
>NZ_JAQGKL010000020.1 GCF_028290105.1 Methylobacterium sp. | reverse complement strand
TCCTCGAAGATCACGTCGTGGCTGCCGCTGGCGCGCAGGCCGAGGTGATCCCAGGTCTCGACGATGCGCACGCCCGGCGCGTTCATCGGCACGAGGATGTTGCCGACCCGTGGGCTCGCCTCGTCGGTCGACGCGAAGACGACGCCGTATGCCAGCGCCGGGCTCCCCGTGGAGAAGATCTTGCGCCCCGTGAGGCGCCAACCGCCGGACGACGCCCGCGCCACGGTCGCGGGCACGCCGCCCCGGGCCGGCGTCCCGAGTTCGGGCTCGACCCGCAGCGCATTGATCAGCGCGCCCTCGCGCACGGCCGCGTCTCCGACGCGATCGGCGACCGCCGCCGGCCAGATCCCGGCGTCGTGGATCAGCCCGTGTTGGATCAGGTGCATCGCCAGCACCAGGGCGGTGGACGGGTCGCCCTGCGCCAGCGTGCCGACGACCTCCGCCGATAATGCGAGTCCTGCGCCCGCGCCCCCGAGGCGGCACGGCACGGTCAGGCCCATCAGGCCCGCCGCGCGCAGATCGGCGATGTTGTCGTGCGCAAAGCGCCCCGCGCGGTCGTGCTCGCCCGCCCGCTCGGCGAAACGCCGGGCGAGGTCGAGGACCGTCTCGCGCGAGGAGAATTCAGGGTTCATCGTCGGGTTCAGAGCACTCGGGCGAGACGAACGGAGATGCCGGCATGACCCTGTCGGGGGCGGTCCGGCGAAGGCCCGCATCGTCCCGCCGGAGCGTCGCCGAGTCAACGGGAACGTTCTTTTTTCAGAACGCTGGCGACGAGGCTGTCATTCTCTTTGATGCGGCAAACGCGGAAGATCCTACGCTTTACCCGACAAGAGACCTCGAAACCCTTCGGTTGGATTTCAAATCCTTGTCGGCAGGCCAATTCGCGGCCGTCGAACGGTCGCCTTGTTCTCTATACCGAACAACCCTATGAGCCTCGCGACGCAACCGCCCCCGGGACTTTCGCACGATGAGTTCGCCACGATGAGTTCGACCGAACGGCCACGGCCCATCGTCATCGTCGGCGGCGGCTTCAGCGGCCTCGCCGTGGCGACGCGGTTGCTGCGCGCGCTGCCCGCCCGGCACTCCGTCCTGCTGTGCGAGCGGGCCCACGCCTTCGGGCGGGGCCTTGCCTATTCCACAGCCAACCCGGACCACCTGCTCAACCTGCGGGCCTCGCATATGAGCGCGGAGCCCGACCACGCCGCCGATTTCGCCGAATGGCTGGCGCGCAGCGACTTCGACGCGGACGAGCGCGCCGGAATCCGCGTCACCGAGGCGGGCACCTTCGCGGCGCGTGGCCTCTTCGGGCGCTACCTCTCCGAACGGCTGGCCCGTCTCGCCGAGGAGAGGCAGGACCGCCTCACCCTCGTGCGGGAGGCGATCATCGACCTGGAGCCGGCACCCGGCGGCTTCGTCGCCCACCGCGCAGGCGGCGGACGCATCCCGATCGCGGGCGCGGTGCTCGCCATGGGCAACCTCGCCGGCCCCGTCGCCGCGCGCAGCCGCCACCAGCGCGACCCCTGGAACCCCGACGGCCTCGCCAGCCTCGATTCCGGACGCGACGTGCTGATCGTCGGCACCGGGTTGACCATGATGGATTCCGTCGCGACCCTGCGCCGGCAGGGGTTTGTCGGCCGCATCGTCGCGGTGTCCCGCCGTGGCCTGGTGCCGAAGCCGCACGCCGCCGTGCCGATCTGGCCCCGCCCGGACCTCGATTCCGAAACCCGCGCGTCGGTGCGAAAGCTTCTCGCCTGGGGCCGCGCCGAAATCGCGTCCGCGCGGGAGGCGGGCGCCGATTGGCGCAGCGTGGTCGATGCCCTGCGCCCCATCACCGACGACCTCTGGGCCGGGCTGCCCCGCCCGGAGCAGGCGCGCTTCCTGCGCCACCTGCGTCCCTACTGGGACGTGCACCGCCACCGCACCGCGCCCCCGGCGGCGCAGGCCATCGCCGAGGAGGTGGCGCGCGGCAGCCTCGTCGTCCTCGCGGGCCGCATCCGCTCGGTGGAGGACGGGGCCGACGGGGCGCGGGTCGAGATCCAGCCGCGCGGGCACCGCGAGACCCTGCGGATCGACGCGCAGGCCATCCTCGACGCGACGGGGTTCAGCCGGCTCGCCGAGACGCAGGACCCGCTGGTGCGCAATCTCATGGCGCGCGGCCTCGTCCGGCCCGGCCCCTTCGGTCTCGGCCTCGACGCGACGCCGGAGGGTCGCACGATCGCCCCGGGCGGTGACGCGCCGCTCTGGGCGGTCGGTCCGCTCCTGCGGGGCGTCCTGTGGGAGTGCATTGCCGTGCCCGACATCCGCGACGCCTCCGTCGGCCTCGCCGAATCGATCGCGTCCCACTTGGCACAGGCCTGACGGAACACATTCTTTGTTGCGGAGCGACGAAAGCGAAGATTGTCACGGCATTGGCGCGCGACTGAAAAGATCATTCTCGTTGACAGATCAGTCCATCGCTTCATGATCGAAGCATAGACAAAATACAGCATCGACCCTCGCGTCCCGGAATAACGACTTCCCGAAACGCAAGGTGACCGCCGAAGCTCCCACGCCGCACCACCCGGATGCGGCGATCGATCCCCCATGCCCGCGCGCCCTCACGGAGGCCCCATGTCGAACCCGATCGCATCGCAGCACCCCGAGACCCTCGCGCTGCACGCCGGCTGGCGTGCCGATCCGGCCACCGGCTCGGTGGCGGTGCCGATCCACCAGACCACCTCGTTCCAGTTCCGCGACACGGCGCATGCCGAGAACCTGTTCGCCCTGAAGGAACTCGGGCCCCTCTACACCCGCGTCACCAACCCCACCGTGGACGTTCTGGAGCAGCGCCTCGCCGCCCTCGAAGGCGGGGCGGCGGCGCTCGCGGTCGCCTCGGGCCAGGCGGCCTCCGCCCTGGCGGTGCAGAACCTCGCCCGCGTCGGCGACAACATCGTCGCCTCCACCGACCTCTACGGCGGCACCTGGAACCTGTTTGCCAACACGCTGGCCGAGCAGGGCATCGAGGTGCGCTTCGTCGATCCGGCCGACCCGGAGAATTTCCGCACCGCCACGGACGATCGCACGCGGGCCTATTACGGCGAGACCCTGGCCAACCCGAAGCTCGCGGTCTTCCCCATCGCGGAGGTGGCCGAGATCGGCCGCCCGCTCGGCATCCCGCTGATCGTCGACAACACGGCCGCCCCCCTGCTGGCCCGGCCCTTCGATTTCGGCGCGGCCATCGTGGTCTATTCGACCACGAAGTATCTCGGCGGCCACGGCATCGCCATCGGCGGGGCGATCATCGACGGCGGACATTTCGACTGGACCGCGACGCCCGGCCGCCAGCCCGCGCTCAACACGCCGGATGCCAGCTACCACGGCGCGGTCTGGACGGAAGCCGCCAAGCCGCTCGGCCCCATCGCCTACATCCTGCGCGCCCGCGTCCGCCTGCTGCGCGATCTCGGCCCCTCGGTGTCGCCGCTCAACGCCTTCCTGACCCTCCAGGGCATCGAGACCCTGGCCCTGCGCATCGAGCGCCACAGCCGCAACGCGCAGGCGGTCGCGGACTACCTCTCCGGCCGGCCCGAGATCGAGCGGGTGATCCACCCCTCGCACCTCACCGGCAAGGCGCGCGAGCGCGCGGTGAAGTACCTGAAGGGCGGCTATGGCGGCCTCGTCGGCTTCGAGCTCGCCGCAGGGCGCGAGGCGGGCCGGCGCTTCATCGAGGCCCTCGGCCTGTTCTATCACGTCGCCAATATCGGCGACGCCCGCAGCCTCGCCATCCATCCGGCCACCACGACGCACGCGCAGCTCTCCCCCGCCGACCAGCGCGCCACCGGCGTCTCGGACGGCTATGTCCGCCTCTCCATCGGGCTGGAGCACATCGACGACATCCTGGCCGATCTCGACCAGGCGCTGGCGGCCGTCGGCAGCTTCGCGAAGGCCGCCTGAGGGTGCCGGCCCGCGGCATCCCGCATCTCCACCTCGGCCGCCTCGACGCGGGCTCCGCCGAGCGGGCGGCGTTCCTGGCGGATCTGCGGGCCGCCGCCCGCGATGTCGGCTTCTTCCACCTCGCCGGCCACGGCATCGCTCCGGCCGAGATCGCGGACGTCCAGGCGCTGGCACGGCGCTTCTTCGCCCTGCCGCTGCCCGAGAAGCAGGCCGTGGCGATGGTGCGCTCGCCCCATTTCCGGGGCTACACCGCCGCCGGGCGCGAGATCACCCGGGGCGCACCGGACTGGCGCGAGCAGTTCGACATCGGGGCCGAGCGCGAGGCTCTGCCCCGGACCGGAACGTCGCCCCCCTGGAACCGGCTTCAGGGCCCGAACCAGTGGCCGGCCGGCCAGCCCGACTTACGCGTCGGCCTGCTGCGCTGGCAGGCGGCCGTGACCGCGCTCGGCATTCGCCTGCTGCGCGCCTTCGCGCTGGCGCTGGGCCAGAAAGAGGACGTGTTCGAGCCGATCTACGCGGGCGCGCCGAACCAGCACATCAAGATCATCCGCTATCCCGGCCGCGAGGCCACCGGGGGCGAGCAGGGGGTGGGCGCCCACAAGGACAGCGGCTTCCTCACGCTCCTCGTGCAGGACGGCCAGAGCGGCCTCGAGGTCGAGGGGCCGGACGGCTGGATCGCGGCCGAACCCATCACCGACAGCTTCGTCGTCAACATCGGCGAGTTGTTGGAGCTCGCCTCGAACGGCTACCTTCGCGCCACGGTGCACCGCGTCGTGACCCCGCCCGCCGGCCGCGACCGGCTCTCGGTCGCGTTCTTCCTCGGCGCCCGCCTCGACGCCACCGTGCCGCTCCTCGACCTGCCGCCCGATCTCGGGGCGGAGGCGCGCGGACCCGCGAGCGACCCCGACAACCCGCTCTTCCGCGACGTCGGGCGCAACTACCTCAAGGGCCGCCTGCGCTCGCACCCGGATGTCGCCGCGCGCTTCTACGGCGATCTCGCGACGACGGGCTCCGCCGCATGATCGGACGCCTCCTCCGCGCGCTCCGGGCCCGCTTGCGCGAGCCTTCGATGGGGCCGCCATCCCCGCCGGTGCCCGACGCCGCGTTCCTGATCGGGATTCCGAATGCGGTGGTCATTCCAGTGCGCCCTGGCACGTCTCGACCTGAAGACCTGAACTGAAACACCAGCTTTACCTAAGCGGTGACCGGTGGGAGGAAGGCTGACCTCCTCCCCCTTCCGCAGCGGCAATAGACGCCTCACTTTGGCGGGTACGCGATACAGGTCACACCCAGCCGATAGCGGGCACGAGGTGAGCCGGCACTCGCACTCGGCTGAACCAACGTCCGCGACGACACTGGAGGTACTGAGCCCTCTGCACCCACCGCCTCACACCGAAGCAGCCAAGGTGACACAGCGTCGCCGGTTGGCCCGAGATGACCGAGGAAAAACCAGTTCTTTCAGTGGCTTATGGGTATCTGGCGGAGACGGAGGGATTCGAACCCTCGATACCCCTTTCGGGGTATGCTCATTTAGCAAACGAGTGCCTTCAGCCGCTCGGCCACGTCTCCGCAGGCCGTCGATCTAGAATTTCGTGCTGGGCGGGTCAAGCGACGTTTCGCCCTGGTCGCCAGATTGTGGGGGCGAGCCGGGTCGGGAACATTCGAGGGGAGGAGAAGCCTCAGACCGCGCCGAGGCGCTTGCGCTGGACCTTGCCGTTCGGGGTCCGGGGCAGGGCGTCGAGGAAGCGCACGGCGCGGGGGCACTTGTAGGCGGCGAGGCGCTCGCGGCACCAGGCGATCAGGGCGTCTTCGCCCGTCGTCGCGCCCAGTGTCCGGACGACGAAGGCGGCGATGACCGTGAGGTCGGGGCGCACGGCGAGTTCGGCGACACCGACCTCGGCGACTTCGGGATGCTGGCTCAGAACGCCCTCGACCTCGTTGGGCGAGACCCGGTAGCCGAGGGCGTTCATCAGGTCGTCGTTGCGGCCGTGGAAGGTGAGGTATCCCTCGGCATCGAGGCTGGCGAGGTCGCCGCCCGTGAACCAGTCGCCGCGCATCACCGCGGCCTCTTCCTCCGGGCGGTTCCAGTAGCCGAGCATCAGCCCGGGCTCGGAACGGTGCACTGCCAGCAGGCCGATCTCACCGGCGGGGAGGGGCACGGGCGGTCCGTCGACGGGCAGGACCGCCACCCGGCGCCCGGGCTGCGGCTTGCCGGGAGAGCCGGCGCGGACCGGGATGGTCGGTCCGCTCGACACGTAGGTCGAGATCTCGCTCATGCCGAGCGCCTCGTAGAGGGGCTTGCCGGTCGTGCGCTTCCAGGTCGCGAGGAGTTCCGGCGAGAGCGCTTCGCCCGCCGTCACGCCGTGGCGCAGCGACCCGAGATCGTGCGCCGCGAGGTCGGCGTATTTGAGGATCTGGCGGTAGAGGCCCGGCACCGCCGCGAACAGGGTCGCGCGGTGGCGGGCGATCAGCGCCGGCCAGACGCCCGGATCGCGTGGGCCGTCGTAGAGAACGGCGGAGGCGCCGCAGGCCCAGGGGTCGGTGATGCCGACCCCGAGGGTGTAGGTCCAGTTCATGGTGCCGGCATGCAGCATCACGTCGGTCTCGCCGAGCCCGAGCCAGTGCGCGTGCATGGGGCGCCGGCCCCAGATCGAACGGTGCGCGTGCAGCACCCCCTTCGGGCGGCTCGTGGTCCCGGAGGTGTAGATCAGCGTGGCGGGGTCGTCGGCGCCGGTGTCGGCATAGTCGGCAATCGCCGGGCCGGCCTTCATCGCGGCGATCTCGGCGGGACCGAGCAGGATGCGCCCGCCGAGGCTTGCCCTGTCGACGGCGTGGCCTTCACCGACGACCACCACCGAGGCCCCGGCATTCTCCATGAGGAAGGCGGCCTCGGGCGGGGTCAGTTGCGGCGAGGACGGCAGCGCCACGAGGCCGGCGGCCAGCGCGCCGAAATAGACGAGGACGTAATCCGCCTCGTTGCCCATGCGGATCATCACCCGCGCGCCCGGCGCGAGGCCGAGGTCCTTGAGTCCGGCCGCGATGCCCCGCACGGCCCGGTCGGCCTCGGCAAAGGTCAGGGTACGGACGTCGTCGCCGGCCCCCGCCATGACGAGCGCGACCTTGTCGGGCCGCAGCCGGGCGTTCTCGGCGAGGCAATGCCGCGCGCCGTTGAAGCGGTCCGGCGGCGTCTCGGCATCGTGGGATTGGGGCAAGGGGCGTCTCCGCGAAGTCTCGCCGGAGACGATGCCCGAAGCCGGCCGCCGCACAAGAGCGCGGCGGCTCGGGAACGCGCCTCAGCCGGCGATTTCCTTGGCGGCCGTGAGCATGTCCTTCATCGCGTCGGCGGCCGCTTGGTAGGCGGGCGTCCCGACATCCCAGTTGCTCGCCTTGAGCGCCTCGATCATGCGGCCCGCTTCCGTGAGCGCGCGGGTCTCGGCGGCGCTGAAGCGGCCGAAGGCCGGGTGCGAAGCCGGGGCGGTGCCGGCGAGGCGCTGGCTGATGCTGTCGCCCACCTTGCCGGTGAGCGTCGCCACGGCGGAATCGGCCTGGGCGAGGCCGACGAGGATGCGCGCGAGCTTGCGCTTCCAGGCGCCGACGTCGGCGGGCAGGCGGACGAGGGCGTAGACCGGCACC
>NZ_JAQGKL010000310.1 GCF_028290105.1 Methylobacterium sp. | reverse complement strand
GGCCGGGCGGGCTTCGCCGTCGGCCTCGACACGCCCGAGAGCGCCCGCGCCATCGCGTCCGATCTCGCTGACGCCGGATACGCGGCCGGGGACCTGCCCGGGCCGGGCGGGCTGATGCGCGTCCTGACCCACGGGCCGCGCGATTTCGTCGTGCAGCTGGCCGCCTACGAGGCCTGGCAGGCGACGCTGCCGGAGACCGCGCGGGCGGCCCTCGCTGACGCCTGGGGAACGCCCGAGGCCGATCCGCTCTGCGTCGACGGCGCCTTCCGCTTCCCCGTGGTGAACGCGAATCAGCCTGGCGGGGGCGACGCGCCGGGCCGCCTGTCGCTGTTCCTGCAGCCCGATCGCGGCCGGTCGGCGGACCGCAAGACCGGCTATCACGACCCCGACGCGGTGCCGACCCATGCCTACCTCGCCTTTCACCTCGGCCTGCGCCGGAACTTCGACGCGCTGATCCATCTCGGCACCCACGGCACCACCGAGTGGCTGCCCGGCAAGGCCGTGGCGCTCTCGCCCGGGTGCTGGCCGGCCCGGGCCATCGGCGCCCTGCCGGTGGTCTATCCCTTCATCGTCGACGATCCCGGCGAGGCCGCCCCCCTCAAGCGGCGCCTCGGCGGCATCGCCCTGGGGCACCTCACGCCCCGGACCGAGGCCTCGGGCCTCGACCCCGACGCGGCGCGACTGCGCGAGCTCGTGGAGGAATATTCCGCCGCCAGCGTGCTCGACCCGCGCCGCGCCGCGATCCTGGCGAAATCCATCCTCGACGAGGCGGCCTCCGCCGGGTTGCTCGACGGCGCCGGGATCGACGCGGCGACCCCCATGCCGGACGCGCTCGCCGCCCTCGACGCGCATCTGTGCGATCTCGGCGAGGTCGTCACCCGCGACGGGCTGCACGTGTTCGGCCGCGCCGCCCCGGATGCGCCTGACGCGGTCGCGGCCTGCGCGGCGGCCGAGCGCGACGGGCTGCTCGCCGCCCTCGACGGGCGCTTCGTACCCCCAGGCCCCGCCGGATCGCCCTCGCGTGGACGCACCGACGTGATGCCCACGGGCCGCAACCTCGCCACCCTCGACCCGCGCGCCCTGCCGACGCGGGCCGCGACCACCCTCGGCGCCAAGGCCGCAGAAGCGGTGGTGCTGCGTTACCTCCAGGACGAGGGCGAATACCCCGCCCGCATCGTCATGGACCTCTGGGCCTCGCCGACCCTGCGCACGGGGGGCGAAGACGTCGCCCACGCGCTGGCGCTGATGGGGGTGCGCCCGACCTGGGACCACGCCTCCACCCGCGTCACCGGCTTCGAGGTGCTGCCGCTCGCCCTCCTCGACCGGCCGCGCATCGACGTGACGGTGCGCGTCTCCGGCGCGTTCCGCGATACGTTTCCGGAGACGCTGTCGCTCATCGCCCGCGCCGCCGAGGCGGTGGCCGGCCGCAGCGAGGAGGACGACGAGAACCCCCTCGCCGCCGCCCGGCGCCGGGGCGAATCGCCGGCCCGCGTCTACGGCGCCGCCCCCGGCCGCTACGGCGCCGGTGCGGGCGGCCTCGCCCTCGACGGCGCCTGGGACACACGCGACGACCTCGGCCGCGCCTATCTCGACGCCACCGCCTATGCCTATGGCGGAGCCACAGACGAAGCCGATGCGGGCTTCGCCGCGCGGGTGGGCCAGGCCGATGCCTACGTGCACGCCTTCGACGTCGCGGAGCGCGACCTCCTCGACGGGGATGCCGCCGTGGAGGCGATGGGCGGGTTCTCGGCAGCCGCGGCGCTGACGGGGGCGAGCCCCGCCCTCTACAGCCTCGACGTGGCGGTGCCCGAGGCCCCGAAGGCCCGCACGGCCCGGGAGGACGCGGCCCGGCTGATCCGGGGGCGTCTGGCCCATCCGCGCTGGATCGCGGCCCAGCTCCGGCACGGCTATCGCGGCGCGCAGGAACTGGCGCAGGGCATCGACGCGGTCTTCGTGCTGGCCGCAACCACCGACGCCGTTTCCGATTCCGACCTCGACCGGCTCTACGGTGCGATGATCGCCGATCTCGACACCTTCGAGACCCTCCGGGCCGCCAACCCGGACGCCGCCCGCGCCATCTTGGAACGCTTCGACGAGGCGCGCCTGCGCGGCCTCTGGCGGACCCGCCGGAATGCGCTCGCCGCCGACGAATTGCTGCGCGAGGCGGCGGAGTGAACGCGCCCCGCCGGGTCCCGCCGGAGGCGCCGGCCCGGCGCGGCTGGTGCCCGAGCCTCGCGCGTCCGATGCCCACCGGCGACGGGCTTCTCGCCCGCATCCACCCGCCGCTCGGGCGGCTGACCCCGGATCGGGCCCGCGCCGTGGCGGCCGGCGCCCGCCGCTACGGTAACGGCCACATCGACGTGACGGCGCGCGCCAACCTTCAGGTTCGCGGCGTCACGGACGCGACCCGTTGTGGACTCGCGGACGCGCTCGCGGCGGTCGGCCTCGGCGACGTGCGCGCGGATGGCGGCCCCCAGCGGCTCACCCTGACGACGCCCCTGGCCGGCTTGGAGGCGGGGCTCGTCGATGTCCCGGCGCTCGCCCATACGATCGAGGCGATCGGCCTGGCGGTTCCGCGCCTGCCGCCGAAGACCCTGGTCGCCGTGGAGGCGGCCTCCCCCGGCATCCGGCTCGGGAGCGCGGAGGCGGACATTCATCTTGTCGCCTCGACGGAGGAGCTGACGTTACACCTGGCGGGCGACGAGACCTGGTGGCAGGTCCCGGGCGCCGATCGCTCGACCGTCGTGGCGGCGGCCCTGCGCCTGCTGGCCGAGAGCGGCCAGCGCCGGATGCGCGATCTCCGCGTGGATGCCCGCGCGGACCTCGGCAGCCTCGGTCTGCGCCCCGCCACGCCTCCGGTCGAGGCCTCCGCTCCGCGTCCCGGTCTTCAGCTCTTGAGCGACGCCCGCGTCGCCCTGCTGGTGGAGGCTCCCTTCGGCCGCTGCACGGCCGACGCCCTCGACATCCTCGCGGACGCGGCGGACGCCCTCGGCCCGGAGACCTTTCGCCTCACGCCGACGCGCGGGTTCCTGCTGGTCGCGCCCGACCGGCAAGCGGCGGACGCCGCCCGGCAGATCCTCGCGGACGCCGGCTTCCTGACGCGGGACGACGATCCGCGCGGGGCAATCGCCGCCTGCCCCGGCGCGCCGGCCTGTGCCTCCGGCTCGACGCCGACCTTGACCGACGCCGCCCGCCTCGCGGAGGCGTTCCGGCCCTTCGCGGCGCGGGGCCTGCGCGCCCATGTCTCGGGCTGCCCCAAGGGCTGTGCCCATCCGGCGGCGGCCGACCTCACGCTCGTCGGCCGTAACGGCGATTACGACGTGGTGCTCGAGGGACGCCCCGATGCGTTGCCGGCGATGCGCCTCCCTTTCGAGGCCGCGCTGGAGCGCGTAAGGAGTGCCGATTCGGGCGCTTCCCTCGCCCAGATCTTCTCAGAGCGCCCGTCAGGACCCCCCACGTCATGAGTTCCCGCCTCGACTACCTGCGCAACGGAGGGGCGATCTACGCCCGCTCCTTCGCGATGATCCGGGCCGAGGCCGACCTCGCCCGGTTCCACGGCACGGCCGAGCGGGTGGTGGTGCGGATGATCCATGCCTGCGGCATGACCGACCTGCCCAAGGACGTGGAGGCCTCGGAGGATTTCGCGTCCGCCGGCGAGGCCGCCCTGAAGGCGGGCGCGCCGATCCTGTGCGATGTGCGCATGGTGGCCGACGGTGTCACCCGGGCGCGGCTCCCCGCCGCCAACCGGGTGATCTGCACGCTCAGCGATCCGCGCGTGCCCGACATGGCCGCTTCCATGGCCACCACCCGCTCGGCCGCCGCCATGGAACTCTGGCGCGAGCACCTGCCCGGCAGCGTGGTCGCGGTGGGCAACGCCCCGACCTCGCTGTTCCGGCTCCTCGAACTGCTCGACGAGGGTGTCGCGCCTCCGGCGGCGGTGATCGGCATCCCCGTCGGCTTCGTCGGGGCCGCCGAATCGAAGGAGGCCCTGGCGCGCGACGGCCGGGTGCCCTTCATCGTGGTGCATGGACGGCGCGGCGGCAGCGCCATGACGGCGGCGGCCGTCAACGCGCTCGCGCAAGAGATCGAGTGATGGATTCGAGCGAGCGGCTTCCCCCCGAACCGGCGGAACGGACGGCGATCCCGCGCGTGGCGACCACCGGCACCCTGTTCGGCGTCGGCATGGGCCCGGGCGAGCCGGATTACCTTACCATCCGCGCCATGCGGGTGCTGGAGCGCGCGCCCGTGCTCGTGCATTTCTGCAAGAAGGGCCGGCGCGGCAACGCCCGCACCATCGCTGACGCGGTGCTGGCGCCGGAGCCCGCGCGCGAACACCCGCTGGTCTACCCCTACACCACCGAACTGCACCCCGATCACCCGGACTACGTCGCGGCACTCGCCGCCTTCTACGACGATGCGGCGGGGCGTCTGGCCGACCATCTCGGCGCAGGCCGCGACGTCGCGATCCTCAGCGAGGGCGATCCGTTCTTCTACGGCTCGTTCATGCACCTGTGGCGGCGCTTGAAGGACCGCTTCCCCGTGGAGGTGGTGCCCGGCGTCACCGGCATGTCCGGCTGCTGGACGCGGGCCGGCACCCCGATCACCTGGGGCGACGACGTGCTCACCGTGCTGCCCGCCACCCTGCCGCACGCCGCCCTGGTGGAGCGGCTGCGCCACACCGACGCCGCCGTGCTGATGAAGCTCGGGCGCCACCTGCCCAAGGTCCGGGCGGCCCTGGCCGAGGCCGGCGTGCTGGAGCGCGCGGTCTATGTCGAGCGCGGCACCATGGCAGGCGAGCGGGTGATCCCGCTCAAGGACAAGCCCGACGACGTCGCGCCCTACTTCTCCATGGTGCTCCTGCCCGGCGAGGGCCGGCGCCCGTGAGCGGCTCCGTCACGGTGGTGGGCTCCGTCACGGTCGTAGGCCTGGGCCCCGGCGACCCGCGCCTGCTCACCCGCGCGGCGCAGGAGGCGCTTGCCAACGCGCAGGATCTGATCGGCTACATCCCCTACGTCGCCCGCGTGCCCGAGCGGCCGGGGCTGGTGCGCCATGCCAGCGACAACCGGGTCGAGGTGGACCGCGCCCGCCACGCCCTCGAACTCGCCGCCTCCGGCCGTCACGTGGCCGTGGTATCGGGCGGCGATCCCGGCGTCTTCGCCATGGCGGCGGCGGTCTTCGAGGCGGTGGACGCGGGCGAGCCGGCCTGGCGGCACCTGCCCATCACCGTAGAGCCCGGCATCACCGCCATGCTGGCGGCGGCCGCCCGACTCGGCGCGCCGCTGGGGGGTGATTTCTGCGCGATGTCGCTCTCCGACAACCTCAAGCCGTGGGAGGTCATCACCGCCCGGCTGGAAGCGGTGCTGCGGGCGGATTTCGTGGTGTCCCTCTACAACCCGATCTCCTCCGCGCGGCCCTGGCAGCTCGGTCATGCCCTCGGGCTCGCCGCCGAGATCCGGCGGGGCGACACGCCGGTCATCTTCGCCCGCGCCGTCTCCCGCCCCGACGAGGCGATCCGGGTGCTCACCCTCGACGAGGCCCGCGACGCGACGGCCGACATGGCCACCATGGTCATCATCGGGGCCTCGGCCACCCGGCTGATCCCGCGTGGGGATGCGACGCCCTTCGTCTACACGCCCCGCAGCGTGCCGGCGTGACGCGCCGGCCTGCGCCCGTGGCCGCGTGGAGGCCCGCCCGCCGTGGCGGCGGTCTAGAGCGCGCAGATCCAGGCCAACGCCGCCGCCGCATCGGGCACGCTCGGCACGTCCGGCTTGGCCGGCCGGGACACCATCACCACCGGCAGCCCGAGGCCCCGCGCGGCGGCGATCTTGCCGGCGGTGGCGTCCCCGCCCGAATTCTTGCTCACCAGCACCTCGATCTCGCGCTCGGCCAGGAACGCGGCCTCGGCCGCCGCGTCGAAGGGGCCGCGCGCCTGGATCGCCGTGAAGCGCGGCACCGCGAGGTCGATGGCCTCGATGGCGCGCACCACGTAATCGTGCTGCGGCGCGGCGGCGAAGGCCGCGACCTCCTGCCGGCCGATCGTGAGGAAGACCCGGCGGGGGATCGGGCCCAGCGCCAGCGCGGCCACCGCCAT
>NZ_JAQGKL010000309.1 GCF_028290105.1 Methylobacterium sp. | reverse complement strand
CAAGGCCCTGTGGTTCACCGACAACCAGGTCGACGGCATGGGTGACGACACGCCGCCCGGCGAGCTCAACCGCATCGCCAAGGCCGGCGAGACCTTCGGTTTCCCGTGGTTCGGCGGCGGCCATGTCCGGACCGTCGAGTACATGGACGAGACGCCGCCTAAGGAGGCGGTCTTCCCGCAGGCCGAATTGCCGCCGCACGCCGCCGACCTCGGTATGACCTTCTACACCGGGCGCCAGTTCCCCGAATCCTACCGCGGCGGGATCTTCACCGCCGAGCATGGTTCCTGGAACCGCACCCAGCCCATCGGTGCCCGCATCATGTTCGTGCCCGTCGACAAGGAGGGCAAGGCCGGCACCCCGAAGCCCTTCGCCGAGGGCTGGCTGACGGCGGACGGCGAGTATCTCGGCCGGCCGGCGGACGTCGCGGTCATGCTCGACGGCTCGCTCCTCGTCGCCGACGACACGGCCGGCGCGATCTATCGGATCTCCTACGAAGCGAAGTGATTCATCTTCCTCTCGCCGCGGGAGGCTCAGCCCCCGCGGTCTGTCCGCGAACATCGGAGTTCCGATGCAACACGTGTCCTCGTCACCGCGTGAAGTCCGATTCGGCCGACCATCCTCGCGGGTGGGGCGGCTGATCTGGACGGCCGCCCTGTTGACGGCGTCCCTTGCCTCCGGCCCGGGCTGGGCCGGCGATGCGAAGGCCGGCCGCAAGGCGGCGGTCGCCTGTCAGACCTGCCACGGCCTCGACGGCCTCTCGAAGCTGCCGGAGGCGCCCAACCTCGCCGGTCAGGTCGAGCCCTACCTCGTCAAGGCGCTGACCGAGTACCGCGACGGCACCCGGCGCAACGAGATCATGAACGTGGTGGCCAAGCCGCTGACCGACGCCGAGATCGCGAACCTCGCGGCCTATTATGGTTCGATCCAGATCGACGTGCTGCCCCCGGGATAGGACGCATCCTGTTGGGCCCAACAAAAAAGCCGCCGGGCTCGGCGCCCGGCGGCTTTTCTCATGGGAAAGACGGTCACTCCACCGGCGTGCGGCGGAGCGACCTGCCCTCAGGCCTCACCCTCGTCGAGGTCGTCGGCGGTGGGCTTGGCGTTCTCGAGGATCTTCTCCGCGACGAGCCCGGAATTCTGGCGGATCGAGGCTTCGATCTTGTCCGCGATCTCCGGGTTGTCGCGCAGGAACCCCTTAGAGTTCTCGCGGCCCTGGCCGAGGCGCTGGCTCGCATACGAGAACCAGGCACCCGACTTCTCGACGATGCCGGCCTTCACCCCGAGGTCGATCAACTCGCCGACCTTCGAAACGCCCTCGCCGAACATGATGTCGAACTCGACCTGCTTGAAGGGCGGCGCGACCTTGTTCTTGACGACCTTGACGCGGACCTGGTTGCCGATGGCCTCGTCGCGATCCTTCAGGGTCGAGACGCGGCGGATGTCGAGGCGCACCGAGGCGTAGAACTTCTGGGCGTTGCCGCCCGTCGTGGTCTCGGGGGAGCCGTACATCACGCCGATCTTCATGCGGATCTGGTTGATGAAGATGACCATGCACTTCGAGCGCGAGATCGAGCCCGTGAGCTTGCGCAGGGCCTGGCTCATCAGGCGTGCCTGGAGACCGGGCTGGCTGTCGCCCATCTCGCCCTCGATCTCGGCGCGCGGCGTCAGGGCCGCCACCGAATCCACCACCAGCACGTCGATGGCGCCCGAACGCACCAGCGTGTCGGTGATCTCCAGGGCCTGCTCGCCCGTATCGGGCTGCGAGATCAGGAGGTCGTCGAGCTGCACGCCGAGCTTGCGCGCATAGATCGGATCGAGGGCGTGCTCGGCATCGACGAAGGCGCAAACGCCGCCCTTCTTCTGGGCTTCGGCGATGGTGTGCAGGGCAAGCGTGGTCTTGCCGGAGGATTCCGGGCCGTAGATCTCGATGACGCGGCCGCGCGGCAGGCCGCCGACGCCGAGCGCGATGTCGAGGCCGATCGAACCGGTGGAGATCACCTCCACCTCCGCCACCTGAGCGTTCTTGCCCAGGCGCATGATCGAGCCCTTACCAAAGGCCCGCTCGATCTGCGACAGCGCGGCGTCGATCGCCTTCGCCTTGTCCTTGTCCACCATCGGGGATTCCACAACTTTCAGCGCGGGCTGGGCCATTCGTCGTCATCCTTATGCATGGGGGAGGAGCAAGGCTCAATGCGCCCCGGATGCCGATTATGTACCTGTTTTGTTCTCATCGAACACGAGCGGCGACGCCGATTTCCGGTGCGTCGCACCGGATTTCCGGGCCCCGCCCTCGTCAGCGCGCGATGATCTCCTTCACCGTCTCCACGAGCTGCTTCAGGCTGAAGGGCTTGGGCAGGAAATTAAATTCCTCGCCATCGGGCAGGTTCTTGCGGAAGGCGTCCTCGGCGTAGCCCGAGACGAAGATCACCTTCAGGTCGGGGGATTGCTTGCGCAGTTCGCGCAGCAGGGTCGGCCCGTCCATCTCGGGCATGACCACGTCGGACACGACGAGATCGATGGTCTGGCTGGTCTCGCCGAAGATGCGAAGGGCATCCACGCCCGAGGCGGCTTCCAGCACCGTGTAGCCCCGGGCCGAGAGGGCGCGGCTGTTGACGGCGCGCACCGGGTCCTCGTCCTCCACCAGCAGGATCACGCCCTGGCCGGTATGATCCGGCACGGCCTTGCGCGGCGCGGGCTTGTCGTCGCCGGGCTTGCCTCGATCCGGGGCGCCCTTGAGGCGGCTCGCCGCGACGGCGGCGGAAGTCCGTGGCGCAGGCAACGCCGGCTCCGCCTCGGGCTCCGGGGCCGGCTCGGCGGCGGGCTCGTGGCGCGGAAAGTAGATCCGGAAGGCGGTGCCCTCGCCCACCGTCGAGCGCACGTCGATGGTGCCGCCGCTCTGCTTGACGATACCGAACACCGTCGAGAGGCCGAGCCCCGTACCCTTGCCGATCTCCTTGGTGGTGAAGAACGGTTCGAAGATCTTCTCCATCACGTCGGGCGGGATGCCCTGGCCCGTGTCGAGCACCTCGATCAGAACGTGGTCGCCAGGGGGCATGCCGAGGCGGTTCTCGCTCGGCACGGCGTCGTGGGTGACGTTGGCGGTGCGGATCAGGAGGCGGCCGCCCTCCGGCATCGCGTCGCGGGCGTTCACGGCCAGGTTCACGATGACCTGTTCGAACTGGTTCACGTCGGCCTTGATCGGCCAGATGTCGCGCCCGTGCTTCAGGTCGAGGTCGACCCGCTCGCCGAGCAGGCGCTTCAGCAGCAGGGTCAGGTCGGAGAGCGCCTCGCCGACGCTCATCACCTCCGGGCGCAGGGTCTGGCGCCGGGAGAAGGCCAGCAGTTGGCGCACCAGGCTCGCGGCCCGGTTGGCGTTCTGCTTGATCTGCATAATGTCCTGGAAGGCCGGATCGGTCGGCCGGTGGCTGGCGAGCAGCAAATCCGAGTAGCCGATGATCGCCTGCAGGACGTTGTTGAAGTCGTGCGCGATGCCGCCGGCGAGCTGGCCCACCGTATCCATCTTCTGCGCTTGCGCCACCTGCTGCTCGAGCTGGCGCTGGGCGGTGGTGTCGAGCGCGTAGAGGATCACGCGCTCGCGGTCGTTCTGCTCGGCGCCCTCCCCGTCGCGTCCGCTGCCCGCCTCGCCGCCGGCCGGGCTGAGCCAGACGCGGGCCGAGCGCGTGCCCGGGCCGGCCAGCGCGATCTCGATGGGCGCCACCTCGACGAGGCCAGCGGCGGCCTTGGCGAGTGCCGCTTCCAGGGCGGCGCGGTCGCGCTCGGCGATCGAGTCCCACATCGTGGGCTCGCTCTGCAGGTCGTTGCGGCCATCCGGCAGCGCCTGGCGCGGCAACCCGCCGAACAGCCGCGCGAAGGAAGCGTTGGCCCGGGCGATGTGCCCGACATGGTTGAGGGTGGCGATGGCGATGGGGCTGTTGTTGAGGAAGCGCGCGAGGCGCACCTCCGCGACCCGCTGCGGCTCGTCGCTCTCGGCCCCGGCCGAGCGGTTGAGCACGAAGGTACGCGAGGGGCCGGGCCGTCCGTCCTGCCCGAAGGCGACGCGATGATAGAGCCGGGCCGGAAGCGGATGGCCGTTGCGGCGGCGCAGGTCGAGGTCGAACCGGTCGGTGCGGACCTCCCCCGGCATGCCCTCGGACGCGGTGAGCACGTCGGCGCCCGGCGCGATGTCGGCGAGGCGCAGGCCGCCGGAGCCGACGGTGGCGAGGTCGTAGCCGAGCCAAGCCGCCAGCGTGGCGTTCATGTAGACGATCGAACCCGTCGGATCGATCGACAGGAAGCCGGCGGGCGCGTGGTCGAGGTAATCGATGGCGTGCTGGAGCTCCTGGAAGACGTTCTCCTGGCGCTCGCGTTCGTGCGTGATGTCGCTCACCGACCACAGGGTGGCGGGGCGGCGCGGCCGCTCGATGGGACGCACCGCGATGCGGTACCACGCGAAGGCGCGGTCGTTGCCGCCCGCCGGGGGCGGCGCCATGCGGATCTCCTCGGCATGGCCGAGGCCGTCGCGCGACGCCTGCGCCAGGCGGTAGACCGCCTCGGAGACCTCGGGCGAGCCGACGAAGACCCGCTCCACCGGACGCAGGCTGGCGAAGGTCTCGCCGCCCGCGATGCGCAGGTAGGATTCGTTGGCGTAGATCAGGCGGCCGCCCTCCTCCACCACGATCGCCCCTTCGGGCGAGGCGTCGACGATCGCCTTGGTGATGTCGTCGCGCGCCGTCTGCCCGGCCAGCTGGATCGCCCCGATGGCGAGCGCGAAGAGGCAGAACACGCCCGCCATGGCGAGCAGCGCCAGCAGGCCCAGGATGAGCGGCTGCGCCTGCTCGTTGGCCACGAACGACAGGCCGACCGCCGCGCCGACGAGGAGCCCCGCCAGGACGAGGAGCAGGCCCACGCGCCCGGGCCGCTCGGACCGATCGATCGCGTTCGACGCGGGCTTTCCCGGTCCGCTGAACTCAACCATCCGCCGTCGATCCACTCCAGAAGCCGTTCCGGTTAGCGCCCTGCTCGGGCCGGCGGCAAGCGCCAAGCGGTGCAAGTTGCCGAAAAATCGCGCGAAAGAAGGTGCATAAGGCCTCCCGTGCCGAAGCGCGAATCCTCACGCGGCCCGCCGGCGCAGGCGCATCACGTAGCCGATGACCTCGGCCACCGCCCGGTAATGCTCCGCCGGGATCTCGGCGTCGATCTCCACGGTGGCGTGGAGCGCGCGCGCCAGAGGCGGATTCTCCAGGATCGGCACGTCGTGGTCCTTGGCGACGGCGCGGATCTTCAGCGCCAGGCTGTCGACGCCCTTGGCGACACAGATCGGGGCCGCCATGCCGGCCTCGTAGCGCAGGGCGACCGCGTAGTGGGTCGGGTTGGTGACGATCACGGTGGCGGTGGGCACGGCGGCCATCATGCGCTTCTTCACCCGCTGCGCGCGAAGCTGCTTCATGCGGCCCTTGACCTCGGGGCTGCCCTCGCTCTCCTTGTGCTCCTGCTTGACCTCCTCCTTCGACATGCGCAGGCGCTTGTGCCAGCGGAAGCGCTGGTACAGGGCGTCGCCGAGCGCGATGGCGATGAAGACGCAGAGCATGCCGGCCATCAGCTTGAGCGCGAGGCCGAGGATCGCCGCCAGGGTGGCGGCCGGGTCGAGGCGGGCGAACACCTCCATCCGGTCGCGCTCGCCCCACAGGATGGTTCCGCCGACGATGCCGACCATGCCGAGCTTGGCCAGGCCCTTCAGGAACTGGAACAGCGCCTCCATGCCGAAGATGCGCTTGGCGCCGGCCATCGGCGAGACCCGCTCCCATTTCGGGCCGAGCGCCTCGGTGCTGAACACCAAGGGGTGCTGCACCAGGCCCGCCGCGAGCCCGGCCACCACCACCAGCCCAACCGGCACCACGAGGGCCTGGGCGCAGATGAGCAGCATGCGGATGCCCATCCCCGTATAGGCCGCCGGGTCGGACGGAACCTGATGCGCGTTCATCAGGAAGCCGCGCAGGCTCGCCACGAGGTCCTTGGCGATGCTGCCCGAGGCCAGCAATAGGGCCATCGTGAAGGCGGCCAGGATGAAGAAGGTGTTGATCTCGGGGCTGTTGGGGACGTTGCCCTGCTCGATGGCCTTCTCGATCCGCCGCGGGCTCGGGTCTTCGGTCTTGTCTTCCGGGTCCGAATCGTCCGCCACGGGGTCAGGCCTTCGAAATGGGGCTCAGCGCCCTGCGAGATCCGCGAGATAGCGCCCGATATCGTCCAGGAAGACGCCCATCATGACACCGAGGCTGCCCAGCAGCAGCAGCATGCCGATGAGGACCGAGGCCGGCACCGCGACGAAGAAGACCTGCATCTGCGGCATCAGCCGCGCCAGGACGCCGAGGCCCACGTTGAACAGGATGCCGAAGGCGATGAAGGGCGCCGAGATCTGCACCCCGAGGGCGAAGCCGCGCGCGATCGCCTTCAGGGCGAGGCTCGCCGCCTCCCCCATGCCCGGCACCCCGTCCGGGGGCAGAAGCACGTAGCTGCGTCCGATCGCATCGAGCGCCACGTGGTGCAGGTCGGTGGCCACGATGAGGGTGACGCCGAGGAGTGCCAGGAAATTGCCGATCGCCGATTGCTGGCCGCCCTGCGTCGGATCCACCGTCATGGCGTAGGACAGGCCGAGCTGCTGCGAGATGATCATGCCGGCGGTCTGGAGTGCCGCCAGCACCATCCGCACCGTCAGCCCGAGGACGAGCCCCACCAGCAATTCGCCGATCAGCAGCGCGATCAGCCCCGGCCCGGCGATGGCGCCCCCGTCCGTCGGCAGGAGCGGGCGCACCATCGGGAACAGGATCAGCGTCAGCAGCAGCGCGAAGGCGAGGCGCAGGCGCGGCGAGACCAGCTGCTCGCCGATGCCCGGCATCAGCATCACGAGCGTGCCGATCCGCGCGAAGGTGAGGAGGAAGGCCGCCGCGATGCCCGGCAGGAGCAGGTTCATGGCCCGTCATCGTTCATGGCCCGTCATAGCAGGCTTTCAGCCGCCTGAGACGATGCGGGCGGCGATGCGGGTCATGTAGCTGCCTAGGGCGTCGCCCATGAAGGGCAGCATCAGGAGCAGGGTCGCGAACACCGCGACGATCTTGGGCACGTAGATCAGGGTCTGCTCCTGGATCTGGGTGAGCGCCTGGACCAGGGAGACGACGAGGCCGACGACGAGCGCCACGAGCATGATCGGCCCGGCGACCTTGAGGAAGACGAAGATGCCGTCGCGGGCGACGTCGATGATGGCGAGACCGGTCATGGGAAAACAAACATCTCGCGGGGGGGCTGAAGGGTTTGGTGCCGGGATGGCGGCGAGCGGAGCGGGCTAGATCTGCATCCGCATGATTTCCTCGTAGGCCGAGATCACGCGGTCGCGCACTGCGACGAGGGTCTGCAGAGCGGTCTCGCTCTCGGCCACCGCCGTGACCACGTCGACCACGTTGGCCTTGCCGCCCGCCACCGCCATCGCCTGCGAATCGGCCCGGCGCCCCGCGTCACCGACCGATTCGAGGGTCGAGGACAGCAGTGCGGAGAAGTTGGTGCCGGTGGCGCCGGCGGCCGGCGCGATCTTGGGCGCGCCCTTGGCGCCGATGTTCTGGATCGCCGCGTAGGCGCCGGCGGCAAAGGCATTGGTCGTCATGGCGGCGGGCTTTCGGGCGGCGGGCGGTCGAAGTCATACGGTCGAAGTCATGCGGTCGAAGTCATGCTGTCGAAGTCGGGCGGTCGGCGATCAGGCCTTGAGGATATCGAGGGTCCTGGAGATCATCCGGCGGGTCGCCGTGACCATGTTAAGGTTGGCCTCGTAGGAGCGCTGGGCCTCGCGCATGTCCATGTTCTCGATCAGCCCGTTGACGTTGGGCATCGCGACCTCGCCCTTCGCGTTGGCGTTGGGGTTGCCAGGGTCGAACTTCGTGCGGAACGGAGCGGTGTCGCGGCGGACCCGGCCCGTCTCGATCAGCGACGCGCCGGTCTCGCGGTCGACCTGCTGGCTGAAGGTCGGGATCTTGCGCCGGTAGGGGTCGGCTCCTGGGCTGGGAGGCGCGGAATCCGCGTTGGCGATGTTCTCCGCGATGATCCGCATCCGGCTCGTCTGGGCCTTCAGCCCCGAGGCGGCGGTGGTCAGGGATTTCAGGAAGTCCACGGCTCGCACTCCATCCGGTTATCCGACATCAAAGGCTCAGCGCTTTCCGATGGCGATCTTCAGGGCGTCGAGGCTCTTCTGGTAGAGCGAGGCCGCAAGCTGGTAATCCGATTGATTGTCGCCGGCCTTCATCATCTCTTCTTCGAGATTGACGCCGTTTCCGCTCGGCCGGATTTCGAATTCCGTCACCTTGCGCGGGTTGGCCCCCGGACCCTCGGGGCCTCCCGCCAAGCTGATATGCGCGGCGTTGGTCACGGCAAGGCCGCCACCCGTCGGCGCGGAACCCAGTGGCTGCGCGAGGCCGGCCCCGGGCTTGCCGAGATTGGGACTGGCGAGGTCGCGCGGCTTGAAGCCGGGCAGATCGGCGTTGGCGACGTTCTCGGCCAGGAGCTTCTGGCGGGTCTGGTGCCATTGCATGCGCGTGCGCAGCATGCCGAGGATGGGAAGGTCGGTGACGGACATGGTGCTGGACCCTCCCCTCGCCCGGAAGAATCTGCCCGGTGGGACCGGCAAAATCTGCCGCCCCCATGGTTAACACCGGGTTAAGGTCCTGAACGGCGTCGGACCATTCCGGGCTCAGGGGGTGCGTTGCGTCGGCGGTTGCGCCTGTGGGCATTCCGGAGGCGGAGGCGCACTCGGGTTGAGGGGCGCGCAGGCCGGCGTCGTGCCGTCTCCGCGCGCATCGGCGCTCGGATGGCGCACCGCGTTCCGGCTCCAGAGCACGGCGAGGATGACGGCCACCACGACGAGGAGGCCGACGGCGAGTGCGGACATCGAGCGGGGCACGGTCATGAGGTCGGTCCTGCCTTGGCTGCTGCCTGGCGCTCACGCCACACCGCATAGGGATGATCGGACTCCGCGACGGGGCGATGCACGACCCGCATGGGCTGCTCGGACAGGGGCTGGCAAAGCTCGGCGTAGATGCCGGCGCTCAGGAGTCCGTAGCCCTCCGCCTCCTCGGCGCTGAAGGCGAAGTAGGCCTGTTTGATGCCGGACAGGCGCATGGCGGCGTGGCACATCGGACAGGGACGCCCGCTGGCGTAGACGATGCAGCCCTCGAGCTTCGGACTGCCCAAGGCGCGGCTGACCTCGCGGATCGCCACCATCTCGGCGTGGTCGGTGGGGTCGTTGGTGCGCGTGATCGTGTTCACGGACCGAGCCATGACCACTCCGTCACGGACGATCACGGCGCCGTAGGGCCTGCCACCCGTGCGGGCGTTCTCACGGGCGAGCGCCACCGCGTCGCGCAGGTGATCGTCGTGCGATGGGGTGTCGGGCTGCTGATCCTTAGGGGCCACGGGTCCGGTCTCCGTTCATGCGTCCTGCGCCAACGCGCCTGCGGTACGCCCGGGTCCCGTTTCGAGACCGTTCGACGTCTTGGCTTTGAGGTGCCGCTAACCGCGTCCACGCCAGGATGATCTCAGGCCACGTTGCGTATCGGCCCGGTCGTGTGGACACGGCCATGCCCCGCCCGCCCCCATGCCTGGCGGGCGGGGCATCTCCACGCCGGCCCCGAGCCCGGCGCCACGCGGGTCGCGAGCCCGTCCGGAGTGCGCGCGCACGAGGCGGCGGCATGCCGAAAGCGCGCCGCATCGCGGTCTCCAAACGACCTGTTAACGAAGTCTTAACGATGTTGCCCCGCACCCCGCCCGACATGATATTGGGTACACAAGTGTTGCGTTGGGCCACGAGCCCCTAAAAGCGAGAGCCCCCGGTCTTGTCATCGTTATTCAGCTCGGATGGCTCGTTCTCCCTCCAGTTCGCCATCATCTTCGTCGTCATCTTCCTGGTTCTCGCGGGGGGCGTCTTTCTTCTCCGCCGCTTCACCGGGCAGGGTCGGGGGCTCTCGAACAAGACGCCGCCGCGTGGGCGCCAGCCCCGCCTCGGCATCGTCGACATCTACGAGTTGGACCGCCAGCGGCAGCTGATCCTCCTGCGTCGCGACAACGTCGAGCACCTGCTGCTCGTCGGCGGCCCGAACGATGTTGTGGTGGAGCGCAACATCACGCGCGGCATCAATGCGCGCCTGCCGACCGATGAGACGGCCTACGACGAGCCGCCGGAGCCGGCGCCGGCCGCGAACCCGGTCCCGCAGGTGCCGGTGCAATATCCGCCCGAACCGATCCCGCAATATTCCGGGCCGGCACTCGCCCCCGCCGCAGCTTATTTCGAGCCGAGCTTCACGGCACCCGCTTCGCCGCAAGTGCCCGTCGTCGCATCCGAGCCGGCAGCCCCCGTCGATGCCCCGCCGCTCGACCTTCCCCCCCGCGACGAGATCCGACCGCCGCAGCAGAGCGAAGCGCGGCCGGCCAAGGAATCGCCCTTCGCGCGCGTGATCCGTCGCGCTCCGCCTTCCCTGGTCAATCTCGTCCCGGCGGCGCTGACCGACCGCGGCCGTGCCCCCGAGCCCTCGGCCACGCCGCTCGTGGATGCGCCGCTCCCGGCCTCCGTGGTCTCGGCTCCGGCCACGCGTGCGATCGACGCGGCGATCCTGTCCGACATGGCGCGTCAGCTGGAGGAAGCCCTGCGCAGGCCGTCCGCCGCCGTGCGCCCCGCCGTTCCCGTCCAAGCCGAGCCGCAAGCGCCGGAGCCCGGCCCGAGCGCGGCCGAGCCGGAGATCGGTCCCACCGCCCCCACGGGCGAACCTCAAGCGGCACCGCTCGACGACGTGTCAGCACCGGCGTCCGACGAGACGCATCCCGTCGATCCGGTCGCGGCCGCGATGGCTGCCGCGACGCAGGAGCCCGTTCCGGCTCCGACGGCCGAGGCAGTCGGAACCGATGAGGCCCTGTTCGTCGACGAGGCCGACCTCCGCCCAGCCAAAGCCCTGCGCGACGCCGAACCCGTGCCGACGGAGCCGGTTTTCGTCGAAGCGTTCACTCCCGAGCCCGTCGTCCGGTCGGCGGTCGCCGACGTTCCTCAGGTCGACCTGCCACCCGCCGTCGAGAGCGAGCCTCCGCCCTTCCTGGCGCCTCAGCCCGCCGCACCGGAGCCCGTACCCACGCCGAAGCCGGCCCCGAAGCCCGCCGCCGCCCCGAACCCTTTCTCGGTGGAGGAGATCGAGGCGGAGTTCGCGCGGTTGCTCGGGCGCCCACTCGACCGCAAGTCCTAGAGCCCGACGCGAGGCTTCGGGGCGATGGACCCGTCGCGTGGGGATGCGCGGCGATGTCCCGGTGCTATGAGGGGCGCGCGGCGGTGCCGCGCTGCATTGCCCGGAAACGATATGACCGAAGCCCCACCCTGCTTGCCGCTTTGGCGGCGTCGGCGCGTCCGCCTCGCGGTCCTGTCGGGGATCGGTTGGGCCCTGACCGACGGGGCGGCTTGGGCGCAGAGCCTTTCGGTCGATCTCGGCACGGGCGGCACCACCGAGCGGGCGCTGCAACTGGTCGCGCTGATCACCGTCCTGGCGCTGGCACCTTCGGTGCTGGTGATGGCGACGTCCTTCACGCGGATCATCGTCGTGCTGTCGATCCTGCGCTCCGCGATGGGGACGCAGAGCGCACCCCCCAACGCCGTGATCACCAGCCTCGCCCTGTTTCTGACCGCCTTCGTGATGGCGCCGGTGGGCAAGGAAGCCTACCGGACCGGGATCGAACCGCTGATCGCCGGCCAGATCACGCAGAGCGTCGCCTTCGAGCGCGCCTCGGCCCCGTTCAAGACTTTCATGTTGCGCAACGTGCGCGAGAAGGATCTCAAGCTCTTCCTCGACATGGCGAAGGCCCCCGTCCCGGCTGGGCCGGAGGCGGTTGGCCTCGAAGTGCTGACGCCGGCCTTCATGATCTCGGAACTGCGCCGCGCCTTCGAGATCGGCTTCCTGCTCTTCATCCCGTTCCTGATCATCGACCTCGTGGTGGCTTCGATCCTGATGGCGGTGGGCATGATGATGGTGCCGCCCGCCACGGTAGCGCTGCCGTTCAAGCTGATCTTCTTCGTCCTGGTCGACGGGTGGACGCTGGTGGCCGGCTCCCTGGTGCAGAGCTACGGCACCTGAGTCGGCTCGACGGAGCGTTCGAGCTTCGCGTCCGGCAGCGGGAACGAAAAAGGGCGCCCGATCGGAGCGCCCTTTAGGGTCTACTGAAACGCGCTGCTCTCAGCGCTCGAGGTAGCTCTTCAGCGTCGAGATCCGGGTGCCGACGAGGCGCACGGCGCGCTTCAGGCGATCCTCGGAGACGCCGAAGCGCGAGGCCATGCTGCTGCGCTGCTGGCTGTCGTAGATGTCGAGATGGGTCTTGCCGGCCTTCGTGTCGAGGGAATCCGAGAGCATGACGGGGCCTCTGCTGCGGCGATCGGAACACGTCGCCGTGATGTCGGGTGCGATTGGACTCAGAACGTCGCCGCACCCGTTTTGTTGCGGTTCAGCCAGCGTGAATCTGCGCATTCCCGCAAGCTTTTAAGCCGCAGGCGGAAACCGTTCCGGTGTTGGTTCATCGCAGCGCAGCTTGCCCACGGAACGAGCAGATCGTGGCTCAGCCGGGAGGCGTCGGGCCGCCCTGCGCTTCGGCGCGGGTCTCCGCGTCCCGCTTGGCCGGCGCCGGGACGGAACTCTCAGGGTAGCGCTTGCGGTACTCCGACAGGAAGGCCTGCAGGGTCTCGGCGCTGGTGGCCTTCTGGGCGATCTCGCGGAAGCCCGGACTGCGCACCGCGTTTGCCTGGGTCAGGAGCGCGAAGGTGCGGGCATCCACGCTCTCGGCCATCGGGCCGGCGAACTTCGCGCGCAGGCGCTCCAGGCCGAGCGTCTCGCCGGCCAGCCCGTAGGCGATGGCCGTGCGCAGGATGTCGGTCCGCGCGGCGTCGTCGAGGGGCGCGCGCCGGCGCCAGGCATCGCCGACCAGGGCCTCGTGCGCCTCGCCGGCCTCGCGCCAGCGCCGCCCGGTCCAGAGGATGTCGGCGCGCAAACGGGCCGCGTCGGCGCCGGTCTCGCCCTCGATCGTCTCCAGGGCGAGGTCCGTGCGCGAGAGATCGGACAGCGCGCGCGCCCGCAGGAGCGCCCGTGCCCGGCGCAGATCCTCGGGCAATTCGGGAAGGTAGGTGGCA
The DNA here is from genome assembly GCF_028290105.1 of Methylobacterium sp. Classification (GTDB taxonomy): domain Bacteria; phylum Pseudomonadota; class Alphaproteobacteria; order Rhizobiales; family Beijerinckiaceae; genus Methylobacterium. Next base: position 3,805 of record NZ_JAQGKL010000309.1, on the reverse strand, counting down.
TCGAGGCTCTGCAGCGCCCGCAGGGGCTGCTCGTCCATGAGGCGGATCGCGGCGAGGCGTGCGGCCACACTGGCCCGGCTCGCCCCCTTCAGGCGATGATCGACCTGATGCTGCAGCAACTCGCCTGCGGAATCGAGGAGGTCGAGTTCCACCAGCCGATCGGCGAGGCGCCGGACGATCTCGTCGCCGCGCCGGCCGATGGGGGCGAAATCCTTGAAGTCGAAGTAGAGGGCCAGCGCCTCGACTCCGGGCAGCTTGGCGCTGCGCTCGCCGAGAAAGAGATCGTCGAACAGGGCCTGGCCCATGTCGTGGACCTCGCGCGCGGTGGGCGTGTCGCCGCCGGTGGCATCCGCGCGCCGGGCCATGACGAGGGCCTGGCGCCAGCGCCCGGCCTCCACGTAGAGCTTGGCGAGGTTGGCGATCACCCGGGGCTCGATCTCGCCCCCGTGCCAGGACAGGGCCAGGACCTCCAGCCGCTCGATCGCCTCCATCACGGGGATCTTGCCGGCGGCGTGACCCAGGACCGTGGCCCGCAGGCGGGCCGCGGCGGCGATGGGGGCTTCGCCGCTTTCGCTCAGGCGCTCATAGGCGTCGAGGGCCGCGACCGTCTGGCCGGTGACCTCGTCGATGCGGGCGCGCAGCAGCGCGAGGCGCTCCTGGGTCGGGCGGTCGGCGGAGCGGGCGGCGGCGATGATCTGCCGGTTCGCGGCGTCCCAGTCGCCGGTCTCGATGGCGGCCTCGGCGGCGGCGGTGCGCAGCAGGGCCTGCAGATCTTCGGGATAGCGCTCGAGGATGGCGCCGGTGGCGCGAAACGCCGCGTCGGCTGCCGCCCAGCGCCCTTCGGAGGCGTCGAGATAGCCCTGCCACAGGCGGGCCTCCGGGTCGTTCCTCAGGATGGCGGTGGCGAGTTCCGCCCGGGCATCCCCGATCCGGCCGATCAGGGCGTTGCCGATGGCCGTGAGGATCGGCGCATCGCGCTGTCCGGCAAGCACCGGGTCGTCGCCGGCCGCTGCCTTCACCACGCCCAGCGCCTCGATCGAGAGCCGGTTCGCGAGCAGGCTGCGCGCGAGCACCAGCCGAAGGGGGCCCCGCGCGGCGCGCGGCGCGTCGGCCGCCGCCGCGAACTGCTCGCGCAGCAATTCGCGGGTGTCGCCGCGCTGCGAGGCTTCCCAGGGGCCCCGGTCGACGGCGAGGTCGCTCAGAGCCGCGAGCGGCGCTTCGGACGTGCGGGCGACGCCCGAGACCGCCATGCCGGCTTCCCGGCCGATCGCCACGCCGTCGAGGTCGGGCCGGACGAGCAGGTCGTCGGCCTGGGCCAGGACCGCCACGCCCTGCCGGCTCGTCAGGAGTTCGAAATCTACGAAGACCTGCCGCTTCGGGATGCCGGCGGGCTTCGGACCGTAGCCCGTGACCACGCCGATGCGCTCGCCGTCGAGGTCGAGCCAGGAGGCGGCGCCCGGGTTGGGAAGACGCACGCTGACGCCGATGCGGCCCGCCGGATCGGTGGTGCGCAGCGCCGCCAGGGGTTCGCTGGCGGCGAGATTTTCGCCGGCCACGAGTTCCCAGCCCGTCGGGGCCTCCGGCGGTCCCACGGGCACGAGGTCGAACAGGCGGTCGCGGGGCACGGCGAAGCGCAGGGTCACGACGCGCCCGCTCCGCACAGGGGCTGAGAGGGGTGTCAGCATCGGGTCGCCGGCGCCGGCGGCCACCGGCTCGGGGGTCTCGAAGACGAGGTGGGCGATGCCCGCCCGCTCGAACAGGGCGGCGGGTGGCATGCGGCGGAACGGGAAGACGAGGCCGGGTCCGGCCGGGCGCTGAACCGCCTGCTGGACCGGCGGGGTGGCACGGGTCTCCGGCGCCGGGACCTCGACGGTCTTGCGCTCAGGCAGCTTGGCGTCGCCGGATTTGGCGCCGACGGATTTGGCGTCGACGGTTTTGCCCTCGACGCTCTTGCCCTCCGGCTCGGCGGCTTCGGCGGCGACGGCGGCGGTCTTGGGCGTTTCGGCGACGCGTGCGACATCGACCGTCACGCCGTCCTCGTCGCGAAAGGTGCGGATCTCGTATCCGGCGGCGGGCGTCACGAGGAGACGGGCTCCGGCCGCGTCCTCCTCGACCTGCAGAGTCTCGATCGCGGGTTTCTGGCGGCCACGCGTGGCGACATCGTCGATCCGCCAGGCACCTGCCAGCGTGACCCGCGTCGCGGGGCCGACCGTGTCGAACGTGGATTGCGCCGAAGCGGGCAGGCGCAGGCTCAGCCGCGTCAGCGTCGGCAATTGCGCGAGTTCGAGGCGGAGGAATTTCGGCTCCACCGGGGGTTTTGCCGCCTTCAGCGCCGCCTCGGCGGCGCGCGTGCGCCGGAATAGCTCCGCCACCACATCCGGCGGCAGAGGGGGCGGCAGGCCGGCCCAGTCCGGTGGCAGGAGATCGATGAAGACGGTCTCGCCCGCTTCCTGGACGTTGACGCGGTACGGCCGCTGCAAGGCGAGCCGAAGGCCCAGGCCATCGGGATCGCGCCGGACCACCGAGACGTAATCCGGCATCTCGGAGGCGATCCGCTCGGGCGCGGCACCGGATTTTTCGGAGAAGCCGAGGACCAGCACGGTTCCGGAGACCCGCGCCTTGACCGAGACCGGGCTGTCGAAATTGAGAACGATCCGGCCGTAGCGGTCGGCCTGGGCCCCCTTGATCGCGGTCAGCCGCGCGGCCCGTGCTTCCCCGCTGCCGAGCAGGGCCAGGGCGAGTGCCGACGCCGCGACCAGATCGGCCCAGGGCCGACGCCGTCGTGTCGCGAGACCGGCACGCAGAGCCATCGCAGAATACGCCACACCCGAGGGGCGAAAACGTCACCCGACGGGATGACCTTTCGCCTTACGCCACACTGTCCGGGCACTCTCCCGTATCGAGGCTAACGGGCGCTTAAAGGCATGGCTCGCCTTGTCCGAACCGCTAACGTTTGGCGACGAGATCCGGGATCGTGCGGCCGCCGGGTCCGAAATTCTCGGCCGCGCGGGTGCAATTGGCCGCGATGTCCTTGGCGTAGATCTCCGCGTAGGCGCGCGTGCGCAGGTCGAGGTCGCCGGATTGCAGGTCGTCGTAGGAGACCCCGAGGCCGGTCACCACGCCGCGGAAGCGATCGTCGTTGGGGCGCAGGTCCGCACAATGGGTTTTCACGAAGGCGAGCAGACCGGCGAGCTTGGCCGCGTTGTTCTTCTGGCGCTCGGCCTTCGTCTCCGGGCCGGTCGGCCCGCCGGGCGGAGGTCCCTCGGGCGGCGTGTCCTGCGCGCAGGCCGGGCCGAGCAGGAATCCCCCAAGGACCACGGCGGTCGCGATCTGTCTGATCATGGCGCTTTTCCTCACATCCTGGTGTCTGACGGCCGGTTTGCTCCGGCTCGATCGTGGGGCGAACCCAAGCGTGCCGGGGCGGTACCGAACGCGCGCCTGGTCCGTAGGCTCATCGCGTCAGGGCGGCGGCGCGCGTCATCGCGTTGCCGAACCCCGCCAGCGGGACGGTGATCACCGTCGGGTCCTTGGCGTCGGGCTTCATGGCCGAGACCAGCAGGTTCTTGGCGGTCCTCATGGTGTCGGTGGCGAGTGTCGGCAGGCTCACCGGCACGATGCAGCCTTCCTGGCCGCAGGAGAGGAACGGGGCGCCCTTGCCGAGAACGGCCTCGTCCAGCTTGAAGGAGATGCCGGGCTCGATCGCCAACCCGAGGGGCATCAGGATGAAACCCTGGGACCGACCGTCCTCGGGCGGCCGGATCTCGATGGCGAATTCGCGGCGGCCCTTGGCGCCCTGCGCCTGCAT
>NZ_JAQGKL010000299.1 GCF_028290105.1 Methylobacterium sp. | reverse complement strand
CCCCCTACGCGGCCGAGGACCTGGCGGCCGGGCCCTTCATCGCCCGCGGCGCCGACGGCGACCGCCTCGCGACCGCATCCGCCACCCATGGGCGTGGCGACTATCCGGGGCTCGGATGGATCGTGGTCGCCCTCCAGCCGGTCGACACGGCGCTCGCCACGGCCAACCGGCTGACCAGCCTCATCCTACTCCTGGGCCTCGGCGCGGGCGCACTCGGCGTGCTGGGCATCTTCCTGGTCGCGACCCGCCTGAGCCGTCCGCTGGCGCAGCTCACCGACGCCGTCGATCGGATTGGGCGCGAGCCGAATGCCACGATGACGAAGCGGGTCCATGGCTCCCCCGAGGTGCTGCAACTTTCCGCGGCGGTGCGGTCCCTGTTGCGGCGCATCGGCACCGCCGAGGCGGAGGCGCGCGACGTCGAGGTGGAGGCGTCCAAAGCGGTGCACGCCGCGCAGGACCGTGTCCGCCGTCTCGGCGCGGACCTCCACGCGATGCAACTCCTCGCGGATACGGACGGTCTCACGGGACTGCTCAACCGGCGGGCGTTCCTGCCGCTGGCCATGGATGCGATGCGCTACTTCAAGCGCTATCGCCGCGCGATCTCCGTGCTGATGATCGACATCGATCACTTCAAGCGCGTCAACGACCTCTACGGCCACGCGGCGGGCGACGTGGTGATCTGTCAGATCGGCGCCATCATCAGCGAGGCGATCCGGACGACGGACAAGGTGGCGCGCTTCGGCGGCGAGGAGTTCGTCGTCCTGCTGCGCGAAACCGATGCGGCCGGAGCGGCCATCATCGCGGAGCGGATTCGGCAGACCGTGGCCAGCACCGTGTTCGAACCCGACAGCAATCGCCTCATGGCGACGATCAGCATCGGTATCGCCGAGGCGGAGCAGGCCGACCAGGACATCGACCACACGATCGAACGCGCGGATCGCGCCCTCTACGAAGCCAAATCGCGCGGACGCAACTGTGTGCGGACGTTCGAGATAGACATCAGCGAACTGCGGGTGGCCGCCTGACGGATCGAGGTTGTCCGTCGTTTCCGGAGGATTCGGTGGCCCGACCCTGATGGTCACAGGGCACGTTTCGGCCCATGGCGACGACGGCTAATCGACCGCGTCCGTGGCCAGGCCGATGGTCCAGGGCTCGTCGAAGACGTGCTCCTCCAGGTTCGAGCCCGGACCGCCGCGATCGATCACCACGAAGCTTTGCGGGCCCTTGAGCGGGGTGAGCACGCCGTGCCAGGTTCCGATGGCGTAGCTCACGCCCTGTCCCGGTGCCGTCACGAAGGCCTGGGGCGTTCCGGGCCGTCCCTCCTCGTCGGGGCAGACCACGACGAGGAACGGGTCGGCGTCGAGCGGCACGAAGGCCTGTCCTCCGAGGGGATGGCGCTCGACCAGGTTCACCGCGAGGGGCAGCGCATAGGGGGCGGCCTCGACGAGGCCGATGACGACGCGGGCGCCATCTCCGATCACGCCGATCTCGGCAAGATCGTGGAAGCGGCGCGCCTTGCCGGCGTTCATCGGGCGCGGCGCGACCTGATCCCGGTCGATCACCGCGCCGAACGGCGCGAAGGCCGCCGCCGTCAGGGGCCGGGCCGCGATATGGCGCCCGCTCACCGGGCTGCGCCCCGGACTTTCAGGGCGGCGTGACGGTTCACGTCCTTGTAGAGCAGGTAGCGGAAGAGGCCCGGGCCGCCCGCGTAGCAGGCTTGCGGGCAGAAGGCGCGCAGCCACATGAAGTCGCCGGCCTCGACCTCGACCCAGTCGCGGTTCAGCCGGTAGACCGCCTTGCCCTCCAGCACGAACAGGCCGTGCTCCATCACGTGGGTCTCCTCGAACGGGATCGAGGCCCCCGGCCGCATGGCGACGATGTTGACGTGCATGTCGTGGCGCACGTCGTCGGAGGCGACGAACCGGGTCGTGGCCCAGGCCCCGTCCGTACCCGGCATGGGGACGGGCTCGACATCGGATTCGTGGCACACGAAGGAACCCGGCGCGTCGAGGCCTTGCACCCGCTCGTAGGCCTTGCGGACCCAGTGGAAGCGCGCCGCCACCGTGCTCGTGTTGCGCAGGGACCAGGCGGCCCCGGGCGCGAGGTAGGCGTAGGAGCCGGGCCGTAGCGTGTGGGCCTGCCCGTCCAGGGAGAGGGTCGGCGCGCCCTCCACCACGAACAGGACGCCCTCCGCCTCCGGGTCGGGCTCGGGCCGATCGCTGCCGCCGCCCGGGGCGACCTCCATCAGGTATTGCGCGAAGGTCTCGGAGAACCCCGAGAGCGGACGTGACAGCATCCAGGCCCTGGCGTTCTCCCAGAAGGGCAGTACGCTCGTGACGATGTCGCTCATCACACCCTTGGGAATGACCGCATAGGCTTCGGTGAACACCGCCCGGCCTGTCATCAGCGCGGTCTGGGGCGGGAGGCCGCCGCAGGGCGGGTTGTAGGCCGAGGCGCTCATGGCGGGTCTCCGGTGTTGCGGGGCATGGCCGCGTCAGGCGGCCCGGGCGGCCGGGATGGGCGAATCGAGCGCCGCCGTCGTGTCGATGGCGACATCGCCGTCGAGGACACGATGCGCCTGCGCCCGGTCGATATCCCCCTCCCAGGCCGCGATCACCACCGTCGCCACGCAATTGCCGATCAGGTTGCCGAGCGCCCGGGCGATGCCGGCGAACCAGTCGATCGACAGGACCAGCACAAGGCCGATCACCGGGATGTCCGGCACAGCCGAGAGGGTTGCGGCCAGCACGACGATGGCCGAGCCCGGAATGCCGTGCGCGCCCTTCGAGGTGAGGAGCGCGATGCCGAGAATCAGGAGCAGATGGCCGAAGGAGAGCGGCGTGTTGGTCGCCTGCGCGATGAACACGGTGGCGAGGGTCAGGTAGAGCGAGAAGGCGTCG
>NZ_JAQGKL010000288.1 GCF_028290105.1 Methylobacterium sp. | reverse complement strand
CCCTCGACCTGATCGCGGCGGCGGACCCGGCGGCGGCGACCGCACTGGCGAGCGCCCAGATCGACGAAGCCACTACGATGACCGACCGGCTCGCGGCCCTGTCGGTCCTGGCCCAGATCCCGGGGCGGGCTCGCGAGAATGCGCTCGAACGATTCGCCGAGACCTACCGACTCGAACCCCTCGTGCTCGACAAGTGGCTGGCGATCCAGGCCGGCATCCCGGAGGCCGGAACGCTCGAGCGCATCCGGCGGCTCCAGCGCCATCCGGCCTTCTCGATGACCAATCCGAACCGCGTCCGGGCCCTCATCGGCAGCTTCAGCATGGGCAATCCGACCCAGTTCAACCGCCCCGATGGCGCCGGCTATGCCCTTGTGGCGGAGAGGATTCTGGCCCTGGACCGGACGAACCCGCAGGTCGCGGCCCGCCTGCTCACGGCGTTCGGATCGTGGCGGAATCTCGAGCCGAAACGGCGCGATCGTGCAAAATCAACACTCCTGGAAATTCGTGTGGTGCCGGGTCTGTCGCGGGACGTGGGAGACATCCTCGAACGGACCCTCGCCGGCCCGGCAAAGCCCTGAAGAGAATCAGGTTTTCCAGCAAATCCGACTGATTTTTCGAGTCTTCGATTCGGGTTTGGAGTCAAGCAGCGCGCGAAAAAACGCGTGGACAAACACCCTGTGGGAATGTTGAATCGTATTCGATTCGGAGCGCGACGTTCCCAGGCGCGCTCCCGCCGATTTCATTCGATTTGCGGAGTTCAACCATGCTGGAGGCGGATTCCGCTTCCCTCTCCGCGCGCGCCGATACCATCCTGGGTATCCATCGGCCGCAGCACGCCGCACATGTCCGGTTCGTTCGCGCAGAGACGTGGCTGCGCTATGCCCTGCCCGCCCTTTTCGCCACGTTCCTGATCTGCCTCGGCACCGTGGCGACCCTGCTGCTGCAGGCGCAGCGCGAGGATGTGATCCGCTCCGCGATCACCGACGTGGAGGCCGTGACGCGCCTCGCCGCCGCCGCCTTCTCGGGCGTCGAGATCGCGGATGACGCGAAGGCGGCGGACGCGCATCGCAACCTCGGTGAGCTCCTGCCGCCCGGCCTGCTGCGCGCGGGCCGCCGGGTTCTGCTGGTCTCGCCGGACGACGTCATCGTCGCCGCGAACCCGCCGCTCCCGGGCTCGCGACGCACGCTGACCGAGCATCTGGGGGACATGCAGGCTCTCAGCATCCTGGCCGAGCGCGCCGGTGTGATGCCCGTCACCCTCCCCGACGGCTCGGTGGTGATCGCGGCCCTGCGCAACCTTCCGGCCGGACGCGGCCAGGTCGCCGTGCTGCAGCCCCTCTCCGAGATCACCGCCGGCTGGGCGACGCGGATGCGCAACCAGGCGATCCTGCTCGGCGCCGCCGCCCTCGTGATCATCGGCACCGGCATCGCCTATGCCCTCCAGACCCGCCGGACCTACGCCGTCGACCGGGTCTGCGAGCAGATCAAGCAGCGCCTCGACACCGCCCTCGGCCGTGGCCGCTGCGGCCTGTGGGATTGGGACATCCCGCGCGGGCGGATCTACTGGTCGGATTCGATGTATGCGCTCCTCGGCTATCACCGCGAGCGCGAGTTCCTGTCGTTCGGCGACGTCAACGCCCTCGTGCATCCCGACGACGGCGACCTCTACAGCCTCGCCCGGCATCTGGCGGCCAGCCAATCCACCGTGGATCACGAGTTTCGGGTGCGCGGCGCCTCGGGCAACTGGGTCTGGATGCGCATGCGCGCCGAGATCGTGCCCGACGTGGCGGATGGCGGGCGCCACCTCGTCGGCATCGCCCTCGACGTCACCGAGCAGCGGACCCTCGCGGAGCACAACGCCACCGCCGACATGCGCCTGCGCGATGCCGTCGAGGCGATCTCGGAGGCCTTCGTCCTGTGGGACACCGGCAACCGCCTCGTCCTGTGCAATTCGAAGTTCCGTCACCTCCATGCGCTCAGCCCCGAGGACGCGATTCCCGGCAAGCGCTACGCCGAGATCATGGGCCGGGGCGTGCTCCCGCCGGTGCGGCGCGAATTGCGCGACCTGGAGCCGAGCGGCGCCACCGCGCGGACCTTCGAGGCCGAATTGACCGACGGGCGCTGGCTGCAGATCAGCGAACGGCGCACCAAGGACGGCGGCTACGTCTCGGTCGGCACCGACATCACCAGCCTGAAGCGCCACCAGGAACAGCTCGTCCAGTCGGAGCGCGAGCTGATCGAGACCGTGCGCGACCTCAAGCGCTCGCGCCGCACCCTCGAACTCCAGACCCAGCAACTCGCGGATCTCGCCGAACGCTACCTCGACCAGAAGGCCCAGGCCGAGGGCGCCAACCAGGCGAAATCCGAGTTCCTCGCCAACATGAGCCACGAGCTGCGCACGCCGCTCAACGCCATCATGGGGTTTGCCGAACTCATGGAGAGCGAGGTCTACGGGACCCTCGGCTCGCCCCGCTACACCGATTACTGCCGCGACATCCGGTCGAGCGGCGATTACCTGCTCTCGGTCATCGACGACATCCTCAACATGTCGCGCATCGAGGCCCAGAAGGTGCGGCTCGTCCCCCGCGAGATCGCGGTGGCCACCGCCATCGAGGGCTCCCTGAAGCTCGTCGGCGAGGCGGCGCGGGCGAAATCGCTCAGCATCCACGTGGACGTGGTCGAGGGCCTGTCGGTGCTGGCGGACGAGCGCGCCCTGCACCAGATCCTGACGAACCTCCTGCAGAACGCCGTGAAGTTCACGCCCTCGGGCGATGGTAGGATCATCGTCAAGGCCCGGCCGGCCGGCAACGACGTCAACATCTTCGTGGAGGATACCGGCATCGGCATTCCGAAATCGGCCCTGCGCCGCCTCGGGACACCGTTCCAGCAGGTCGAGACCAACCTCACCCGCAGCCACAAGGGCTCTGGGCTCGGCCTCGCGATCGCGCGCTCCATGGCGGAACTGCATGGCGGCGCCCTGCGCATCCGCTCGCAGGAGGGCCTCGGGACCATCGTGATGGTGCGCATGCCGATCCCGACCCCGGAGCACCTGCAGGCCCTCTCCATCGAGGCCGCCCACGAGACCGTCGCATCCCTGCGCGACGCCGCCGGGGCGACGCCCCGCCAGGCGGCACCGGAGCCGGAGCGGGTCTGATCCCGCTGGCTGCGGGGTCGCCTGTCGGCCGAACCGGTGCGCTACGGCCTCAACACACGATCGAACAGCGCCCGAACCGTGCCGCGCTGCTCGTCGAGCTGCGCCACCAGCCGCCCGGCATCCGGTGCCCCCATGGCGACGGCGAGGCGCGACAGGGCGACGGGCGAGGCCTCGGACGGCTCGCCCTCCACCATCAGCCGCTGCCAATGCAGCACGTCGTCGAACGCGCGATAGGCCTGGCCCAGGCGGTCCGCATCGGCCGCGGAGAGGAGCCCCTCCTCGGCGGCGCGGACGAACACCGCACCCGCCTCCCGCCCGACGAGGTCGGGCCAGCGATGGGCCTGCGCCAGCACCAGGGCCTGCGCCAGGAAATCGAGATCGAGGAGGCCGCCCGGGGCGAGCTTGAGATCGAGGGGGCCGCGATGCCCCTTCTCGCGCTCCACCAATTCGCGCATGGAGCGGACCGCCCGATAGACTTCGGCGGATTCGCGCGGCCGGCTCACGATCGCGCGGATCTCGCTCTCGAGCGCGTCGCCGAGGCCGGGGTCCCCGCCGATCACCCGCGCCCGGGTCAGGGCCATGTGCTCCCAGAGCTCGGCCTCGCCCGCGTGGTACGTGCGAAACCCCCGCCACTGCACCGCCACCGGACCCTGCCCGCCGCCGGGGCGCAAGCGCAGGTCGACCTCGTAGAGATGCCCGCGCCGGGTCGGCACGGTCAGCGCCGCCACGACGCGCTGGGCCAGCCGATTGTAGGCCACGGCCGCGTCGAGGGGTTTCGGGCCGGTGCTCATGCGGTCGGCCGGGTCGAAATCGTAGACCAGCACGAGGTCGAGGTCGGAATCCGCCGTGAGCTGCCGCGAGCCCAGGCGCCCCAGGCCGAGGATCGCGAAGCGCCCGTTCGGCACCGGGCCGTGCTCGGCGAAGAACGCCTCCGACACCTGGGCCAGGGCGGCGGCGATCACCGCGTCGGCGATACCCGCGAAGGCGCGCCCGGCTTCGACCGGGGAGAGGATGCCGGAGAGCAGGCGCGCGCCGGTGAGAAAGCGCAGTTGGCGCGCGGCGTCCCGGCTCCGGTCGAGGAAATCCTCGTGGTCGCTCGGCCGCCCGAGGCGGGCCTGAAACTGCGCGGCCAGCCCGGGGGCATCCGTGGCGGTGTCGGCGAAGTCGCGGTCGATCACCGTATCGAGCACGTGCGGGCTGAAGGCTACGGTCTCGGCGAGACGCGGCGCCGTGCCGAGGAGGTCGGCAAAGAGCAGGCGCAGCCGCTCGTTGGAGCGCAGGATGGTGAGAAGTTCGAGGGCCGCCGGCATCCGCGCGAAGGCCCGGTCGAGGGTGTCGAGCGCCGCGTCCGGATGCGCCGTGCCGCCGAGCGCCTGCATCAGGGCGGGAACCAGTTCGGTCAGCACTTCGCGGGCGCGGGGCGTTCGCACGGCGGGGCGCCGGCCGAAATGCCAGCCGCGCACCGTCTCGACCGCGCGCTCGGGCTCCTGGAAGCCGAGGGCCCGCAGGGTCGCCAGGGTGGCGGGGTCGTTCTCCGCGCCGCTGAAGACGAGGTCGCCGACATCCGACGAGAGGTCCGGCTCCGCCTCGAACAGAAGCGCGTAATGGTTCTGCACGCGTCGGGCATGGTGGAGCAGCGCCGCCTCGAACGCCTCCCGCGTCGCAAATCCCGCAAAGCGCGCAAAGCGTTCGAGGTCGTCGGGCTCGCGGGGCAGGCGCTGGGTCTGCTCGTCGCGCAGCATCTGCAGGCGGTGCTCGACGGTGCGCAGGAAATCGTAAGCCGCCGTCAGCTCGTCGCGGGCGGTCCCGTCGATCCAGCCATCCCGCGTCAGGCCATCGAGCATCGCCACGGTGCGCCGCCCGCGCAGCTCGGGCCGGCGCCCCCCGAAGACCAGTTGCTGGGTCTGGACGAAGAACTCGATCTCGCGGATTCCGCCGCGCCCGAGCTTGATGTCGTGGCCCGCCACCGCGATCGTGTCGTGGCCGCGCACGGCGTGGATCTGGCGCTTCATGGCGTGGACGTCGGCGATGGAGGCGAAATCGAAGTACTTGCGCCAGACGAAGGGGCGCAGGTTGGCCAGGAACGCCTCGCCCGCCGGAATATCGCCCGCGATGGCCCGCGCCTTGATGTAGGCCGCCCGCTCCCAGTTCTGCCCGAGGTTCTCGTAGTAGACGTAGGCTGCGTTCAGCGAGAGGGCCGCCGGCGTCGAGCCGGGGTCCGGCCGCAGGCGGTAATCGACGCGGTGGACGTAGCCGTCGGCGGTCCGCTCCTCGAGGAGCTTGGCCATGCCCTGCGCCAGCTTGGTGAAGAACGGCGTCGCCGGGAGATCGGCTTTGAGCGGCGCGACCTCGGGATCGAAGAACACCACGAGGTCGATATCGCTCGAATAATTGAGCTCCCCCGCCCCGTGCTTGCCGAGGGCCAGCACGATGAGGCCGGAGCCGGCCTGCGGATCGTCCGGATCGCGGGGCAGGAAACGCCCTGCTCCCGCCGCCTGAAGCAGCATCGCGTCGGCGGCGGCGAGAACCGAGGCATCGGCGAAGTCCGAGAGCGCCGCCGTCACCGTTGGGAGCGGCCAGAGCCCCCCGATATCGGCAAGCGCCACGAGGAGCGCGTGCTCGGCCCGGTTGCGCCGCAGGATCGTGGCGACCCTCGCAGGGTCGGCCTCCCGCCCTGCCATCCGCTGCCGGGCGACGATCGCGGCATGAGCCGCCTCGGGTTCGGTTTCGAGGAGGCGGACGAGGCGTTCCGGCTCACGCGCCACCAAATGCCAGAGGAAGGGAGAATGGTCGGCGAGGCCCAGGAGCAGGGCGTGGACCCCCTCGTCCCGCGCCACCTCGCCCAGGGTGGGGCCCGCGTCGTTCAGCCGTGCCGCCGCAGCCTCGGGGTCGGAGAGGACGGGCGCGGCGCGGAGGCGCGCCCGAAGACTCCCGGTTCGCGTGCCGCCGCCCTGCATCATGCCCTATTCCCCCGGCGCGCCCATCGGCAGGGTTAGCACGACGACGAGCCCGGGGGCATTCCCGTCGCTGGCCCGATCTTCCAGGCCGAGCGTGCCCTGGTGCAGGCGGACCACCGCGTTGACGAGGCTCAGCCCAAGGCCGAAGCCCGGCCGGGACCGGGCCTCCTCCAGGCGCACGAATCGGTCGAGGACCCGGCCCCGGGCCTCGCTGGGGATGCCGGGCCCGGAATCGGAGACGCTGAGACGCAGGCTCTCCCCGCTCCGCGCGGCCGTGACCCGGATCTCCCCACCCGGCCCGCCATACTTGACCGCGTTGTCGACGAGGTTGGCCAGGGCCTGCCCGATCAGCTCCCGGCTTCCCCGCAGCATGAGCGGTTCGCCCTCCGT
>NZ_JAQGKL010000285.1 GCF_028290105.1 Methylobacterium sp. | reverse complement strand
CACGAGCGAGCCTAACGTCAGCTTCGCGGCGGCATCGAACCGCTGGAGGCCACGGAGCATGCCGATGCCGAAGCTCGCGAGGAGTTGCGTCGTGAACAGGAGGCCGATCAGCCACCAGATCCGTGCCAGCGCGTTCGGGTCCGGTCCGTCGGCCTCGAAGCCGCGCCACGCGAAGGCCGCGGCTCCCAGGACCGCGAAGGCGAGGAATGGGCGCAGCAGATAGGCGGCAAATCCCCGCGCGGCATCCTCGTCGTCACCGGATGTGAGTTCTGGCATGTATCGGGTGAGGGACTGGAAGATGCCGAAATCCGCAACGGTGACGGCAAGGGTCGCGACCCAGAGGGCATAGGCGATGATTCCGGTCTGGGTAGGCCCCAGGAGGCGCGCAACGATGACCATGCTGAGGAAGCTGCCGAGCGCGGTCGCGACTCCAGCCAGCGTGGCGAAAAACGAGTTCCGGGCGAAGCGCGCTGACATGGCCTAATCCACGGATGCGTCGACATGGGGGACCGCAGCATTGCGCCTCGCCAGGGGGAGCTGCCCTCGCCAGCGATGGAAGTCGATGGCGCGCTGGTAGACCTGAACAGTTTCCTCGGCGACGCGTCCCACGTCGAGCCAGTCAAGCCCCCGGCGGGCCGCCGCCTGCCACCGGATCAGGGTGGATGGGTCGTCGAGCAGCCCGGCAAGCGTCCGCCCCAGAGCCGCAGGATTCCCCGGTGGGACGAGGAGACCGGCACGTCCATCCTCAAGGACCTCCGGGATCCCCCCGACATCGCTCGCGACCACCGCGCAGCCCATCTCGCGGGCCTCCGCGACGACGAGACCGAACGGTTCGCTGAGCGAGGCGAGAACGAAGATGTCGGCGCCCCGGAAATAAGGTCGCGGATCCGCCAGGAACCCGGTGAAGTGGATGCGTCCGCCCAGTCCGGCGGCACGCGCCTGCGCTTCGAATGTCGCGCGGTCCGGACCGTCCCCGACCACGTAGAGCGTCGCCGTCGGATGGCGTTCTGCCAGCGTACCGAAGGCGGCGATCAGATCGGCGATTCCTTTTCGAAGGTAGAGACCGGCAACGGTCAGGATCGCCGGATGGGTGAGACTCGCCACCGCCCCATCGCCCGGCAGCCGGCGCGGTGAGTTCAGCGGGCCGTTGCGGACGACATCGATCTTCCCCGGGGCGACCCGCCGCGCGGCCATCCGGGTCGCGACGGCCGCGCTGACGGCGATGACCCGGTCGCCCACGCCCATCAACACCGCGCTGGGCTGCCACTCGTTGTGCACCGTCGTCACCAGCCGCCAAGCCGCCCCGAAGCGGACGCCGCGACCGAGAAGCGCGCCGGTCATCATATGGGCGTGGACCACGTCCGGCTTCCAGGTACGGATGAGGGCGTGCAGCCGGAGGGCGGAGCGCGGCAGCGTCCACGGCGCCTGCCAAGTTTGGCGCAGCTGGAAATGTCCGACGCCGTTCTCGGCCAACAGCCTCACGTAGGAGCCGCCGGCGCTCGCCATGGCCACCGTATGACCCTGCGCGACCTGGCGGCAGGCGACGTCTACGGCGACGTTCATGATGCCGTTGCCGATCTCGTGGCAATGATTCGACAGATGAAGGATCCTCATGACGGCGCACCGCCGCGAACCGCCGCCCCGCCCAACCGTCCTCGGGTGGCCGCCCGCAGGGCGCGGCCGGTCTGGACCAACTCGATCGCGAGCAGTCCGGCGCAGCCTGTGCGCGGGAACATCCGCATGATGGCTCCCTCGCGCCAGAGGCTGTCACGGATGGTCATCGCGCGGCGTGCCCGCACGGAGGAGCCAGATGCGAACTGCGTCACCCGCTCGCTGCGGCCGAAATCGCGCGACCGGTCGGGCAGGCTCAAGGTGGCAATATCGTCCGGGCCGGGCCAGACGACCGCCCGTCGCAGGCGCCGCCATCCGAGCACGGCCTCGTCCTCGATCCGTGCAAGGGCCGTTCCATCGAGGCGGTCGAGATAGGCGAGAAGCCCCGTGAAGAGGCCGTGGTCGTCCTCGCCGAGGCGCGCCTGCCAATCCGGGATCTCGAGGTTCGAACGCGGCTCTTCGTTCGGACCGGGATTTGCGAAGGTTCGGACACTCGGAAGGTTCGGTTCCAGCACGGCCTCGATCAATTGCCAGAACCGTAGGGCCGCGGTCCGCCTGTCCCAAGGCTTGTAAGTGTCGCTCTGGACGGAGAGGCCGAGGGTGCAGTCGAAGTGCGGGGTGGCGAGGCGCTTGTAGTTGCTCCGCGCGAATTGCAGGCAGAGCCAGTGCCGGTCCGGAATTCCATCGCGCAGGAGCCGGACCGTGCTGCCGTAGAGGCCCGTGTCACAGAGGATGACATGCTCACGGCCGCCGGTGCGCGCCTGGAGGTGCCGGCGAAACAAGGCATCCTGATCCGCGACCGCCTGCCGGATCAAGTCGGCTCCGGAATCGGCCCCCCTCAGAAGCCGAACGAACCGTCCGGCCTCGAACGGCGCGTCCCAATGCGCGGAGAGCTGCACGCCGGGACGCTGCGCCAAGGCGAAGGCGACTTCCGCCATCGGGCGTCCGGCGAATTCCCGCCCAAGTTCGGACAGGAGAGCCTCGCCGGGCTCCGTCACGCAGGTTCGCGCGGCTACCAGTCGGGAGACCATCAGCGTCTCGGCCCGGATCGGGGACGGCAACCCGGTGCGGGCCAGGAAACGCTCGTAGACCTGCTTGAGGCGAAGCCCCCCTCGGGCACAGAAGAGCACGGTCGCATCCTCCCGATGCGGGAAGAAGCGCAAAGCCAGCCAGAGGCGGAGACTGAACTCGGCCATGATCGGGCCGAGCGCGTCGTGTCCGAACCGTTCGGCGCTGGTGAAGGGTGGCACGCCCGTCGTCGCGCTCATGTGAGGGCGACCCCATGGACGGGCGTCGACGGTCGCCATCCCCAAAGGATCCGTTCC
>NZ_JAQGKL010000224.1 GCF_028290105.1 Methylobacterium sp. | reverse complement strand
CCCCCCGGCCTGCCACCACGGCGCAGGAAGCCGCGTCGCGTCGGGTCGCATCGGACGTGCGCGACACCCGGCCCCCCGCAGGCCCTCGCCAGGACGCTACACCCGCATCCGCGAGCCAGCCGCCGGAAGCGAATCCCATCGCGAAGGAGCCGCAGCCGGACACCGACCCGTCGGGACGTACCGAGGCGCAGGCCGCCGCGCCATCCGTCGAGGAGCAGACGTCGAAGGACGCTGAAGGCTCGCAGGACGCAGATGGCTCGGACGACGCGGCGAAAGCGAGCGAGACCGATCTGGCCGGAACGCCGGTCTCGGTCGTCCCGCTGACGATTCTCCAGGGTGCCACGCCGCCTTTGCCCACAGGACCGGCCGCCGGGGCGACGGCTGGCAAGACCACGCCCGCCCTCGCCGCTGACGCCGGTGGCGCCGGAGAGGCCCAGGCCGTCGCGGGAGCCGCCCTCGCGCTACACGTCCACGCGGGCACCGGCCCCGGTGACGTCTCCGGGCCGGGCGAAGGTGCGGGCGTGAAAGCCGGCGGCGAAAAACGCGACGGGGAGTTCGCCGCCGCCCTCGCACCCGTCGCGGATGGGGCGTCCCCTCCCGATCTGCACGCCCCGGCCACGCCCACGGCGAGGGCCTCCGAGGCGGCCACGGCCAGCCCCGCCGCCCCCGCTCCCGCGCCGGTGCCCCTCGGGGCGGTGCCGATGACCATCGGCCTGCGCTCGCTCGCGGGCACGAACACGTTCGAGATCCGCCTCGACCCGAAGGAGCTCGGCCGCATCGAGGTCAACCTGGCGATCGACAAGGACACCGGCGCAGTCCAGGCGACCCTGGTGGTGGACCGGCCCGAGACCCTGGCGCTGCTCCAGCGGGATGCCGGCAGCCTGCAGCAGGCTTTGTCCCAGGCCGGCCTCGATGCCCCAGACGGCAGCATCAGCCTCAGCCTGCGCGGTGACGGACAATCCGGCGCGGGCTCGGGGCGGCAGGAATCCGGAGCCCAGGGCCAGGCCCGCCGCGACACCCTCACCGACACCCAGCCAATTCCGTCCGCCGTGCCGCTGCGCCTCTATGGCGGACGCGGCCTCGACATCCGCATCTGAGGAACCGATCCCATGGCCTCCGGCATCACCAGCCTCACGAGTACGGCAACAGCCAGTGCGGCGTCCGCCAGTTCCTCTTCCAAGGAGATCGCGGGCAACTTCACGCAGTTCCTGACCCTGCTGACGACGCAGCTCAAGAACCAGAACCCCCTCGACCCGATGGACACCAACCAGTTCACGCAGCAGCTGGTGCAATATGCGGGCGTCGAGCAGCAGCTGAAGTCGAACGACCGCCTCGATTCGATCCTGACCAACGCCAAATCGTCGAGTGCCGCCTCCGCCACCGGCTTCATCGGCCAGACGATCACGGCGGACGGCAAGTCCACAGCCCTGAAGGACGGCTCGGCCACCTGGACGCTGACGCCGGCCCGGGCCGCCACCCAGGCGACGCTGACGATCAGCGACGCCAAGGGCAACGTCGTGGCCACCCAGACCAAGGCGCTCGCCGCCGGCGCGCAGAGCTTCGCCTGGGACGGGCGCTCCTCCAGCGGCTTCACCTCCGCCAACGGCACCTATTCGATCAAGGTCGACGCGGTGGACGCCACCGGCACCAAGATCGCCGTCGACACCAAGGTCAGCGGGACGGTGAACGGGGTCGATCTCAGCGGATCGGAACCGGTGCTTCTGCTCGGCACATCGCGGGTCCCAGTCTCCACCGTTCAGGACATCGGCACAGGGTTGTCCACATGACGAACAGGGCGAATCCAATCCGATCGATCCGCTTCAAGATATCTTAAGTGGATACAACTAGCTTCCAACTTCGACAGGTCAGTCGAGTTGTAGAGCGTATCATGACCGAACCAAGCCGCCCGAGAGTGAAGTACGTGATCGGGCCTGATGGAAGTCCGTTAACCATTGCGGATCTTCCGCCGACCACCACGCGGCGATGGGTGATCCGTCGCAAGGCCGAAGTGGTCGCCGCCGTCAGGGGCGGATTGCTCAGCCTGGAGGAAGCCTGCCAGCGATACACCCTCACCACCGAGGAATTCCTGAGCTGGCAGTTCTCCATCGATCAGCACGGTCTGGCCGGCCTGCGCACCACGCGCATCCAGCACTACCGACACTGAGACGACGGCCGCCGGGCCGACCCCGTGTCCCGGATGGTCCCTCTTCGCATCGAAAGCCGCGCCCGGTCGCCTGGGCGCGGCTTTCGCGTTTCGCGCCCCTGTCGAGACGTCTTCCATCCGGTCTCGTGTGGATTTGTTAACGTCACGCTAACCACGACCCGGGCAAATTTTGCCGAGCGAGCGCGGAGGGTCCGTCGCCGCGGCTCGGGTGGGTGCGTCGTTTCGTGAAACCGGTCCTCGATCTCGTGACCAAGTTGGGCCCGGCGCGTCTGGCCGCCATGGCCGCCGTCACGATGACGCTGATCGGGTTCTTCGCCTTCGTGATCCTGCGCGTCTCGAAGCCCGACATGGGCGTCCTGTTCGCCGACCTGTCGATGTCGGATTCCTCCTCCGTGATCCGCGATCTCGACGCGCGCGGCATCAAGTACGAGACCAAGGGCGACGCGGGCCAGACCATCATGGCCCCGCGCGCCGACCTCCCGCGCCTGCGCATGGACCTGGCCGGCAAGGGCCTGCCGAGCGCGGCCGGCGTCGGCTACGAGATCTTCGACAAGGGCGACGCCTTTTCCTCCACCAACTTCGTCCAGAACGTGAACCACCTCCGGGCGCTCGAAGGCGAGCTTTCCCGCTCGATCCGGGCCATCGGCCGGGTCCAGGCCGCGCGCGTCCACCTCGTGATCCCGGAGCGCCGCCTGTTCGAGCGCGACCGCGAGACCCCGAGCGCCGCCATCGTGCTCAAGCTGATGGGCGATCTCGATCCCTCGCAGGTGCGGGCCATCCGACACCTGACGGCGTCCGCCGTCGAGGGCCTGAAGCCCGAGCGGGTCTCCATCGTGGACGAGCGCGGACGCCTGCTGGCCGACGGCGCGCGCGGCGCCGAGGCCGAGACCGGCGCCGGCATGGAGGAGAAGCAGGTCGGCATCGAGCGACGCCTGCGCTCGCAGATCGAGGAGATCGTCGCCGGCATCGTCGGCTCGGGACGCGCCCGCGTCCAGGTCAGCGCCGAGCTCGACCTCAACCGCATCGAGAGCCGCTCCGAGAGCTACGATCCGGAGAGCCGGGTGGTGCGCTCCACCCAGACCCGCAGCGAGAATTCCCTGACCGGCGGCACCGAGGGTGCGGTCAGCATCGGCAACGAATTGCCCGGCGCCAACCAGCCGGGCCAGACCCCGACCCAGAAGGACACGACGAACAAGAACGAGGAGACCACCAACTACGAGATCTCCCGGGTGACGAAGACCGAGGTCGCCGAGGGCGGTCGGGTCAAGCGCCTCTCGGTGGCGGTGGTCGTCGACGGCGCCTACGTGCCGGGTCCGGACGGCAAGCCGGTCTACCAGGCCCGCCCGGCGGCGGAGGTCGACCGCATCGCCGCCCTGGTGCGCACCGCCATCGGCTTCGACAAGGGGCGCGGCGACCAGGTCGAAGTGGTCAACCTGCGCTTTGCCGAGATGCCCGCCCAGGCCGAATTCGTCGAGCCGAGCCTGATCCAGTCGATGCTCGCCCCCTCGAAGGAGGAGGTGATGCGGATCGTGGAACTCGCCGTGCTCACCATGCTGACGCTGATCGTCCTGATGGCGGTGGTGCGTCCGCTGCTCAAGAAGGTGCTGACCTCCGAGCCGATCCAGATCGCCCTGGTCTCGGGGGCCGGCCCGGCCGGGGCCACGGCGGGCGCCGAGGCGATGCTGGTGCCGCCCGACAACCCGACCGCACGCCTCGTCGACTTCGCCCAGCTCAACGGCAAGGTCCAGGCCGAAACGGTCCAGCGCGTGGTCGACATGGTCCGCGCCAGCCCGAGCGAGACCGTCGAAGTGCTCCGCAACTGGATTCACGAGAACTGATGCCCGCCCGTCCCCGTCCAAACCGCGTAAGGCGCTAGAGCCATGTCCTCCGGACTGAACATTCAGGCGGAACTCGCAAAAGGCAGCAACGGCGCCTTCGGCGCCATGACCGGCGCGCAGCGTGCCGCTGCCCTGCTGCTGCTGCTCGGCGAGAGCGAGGGCGCTCCGATCTGGCAGATGCTCGACGAGGACGAGGTCAAGCTCGTCTCGCACGCCATGGTGCAGCTCGGCTCCCTGGAAGCCGAGACCGTCGAGCGGCTGATCGTCGATTTCGTCTCCCGCCTGTCGACGGGCGGCGGCATCACGTCGAATTTCGAGCGGACAGAGTCGCTCCTCCTCAAGATCTTCCCCACCGACCAGGTCTCGGCGATCATGGCGGAGATCAAGGGCGCCTCCGGCAAGCGCGTCTGGGCGAGCCTGACCCAGATCGACCCCGAGATCCTGGCTTCGTTCCTGCGCAACGAGTACCCGCAGACCGTGGCGGTGGTGCTCTCCAAGGTCCGCTCCGACTACGCCGCCAAGGTGCTCACCATCCTGCCGGAGGACTTCGCCATCGACGTCCTCAACCGGATGCTGCGGATGGAGACCGTGCAGAAGGAGGCCCTGCGACACATTGAGGAGACCCTGCGCGTCGAGTTCGTCTCGACCATCGCGCAGACCACCCGGCGCGACGCGCACGAACTCATGGCCGACGTCTTCAACGCCTTGGACCGCCAGACGGAAGGGCGCTTCCTCACGGCCCTGGACCAGGCCAACCGGGGCTCGGCCAAGAAGATCCGCCAGCTCATGTTCACCTTCGAGGACCTCCTCAAGCTCGATGCCGGCAGCGTGCAGACCCTCCTGCGCAAGATCGACAACGAGACCCTGTGCCGGGCCCTGAAGGGCGCCGACGAGCGCGTGCGCGGGTTCTTCCTCCGGAACATGTCCACCCGCGCGGCCAAGAACATCACCGACGAGATGGAATCCCTCGGGCCCATCCGCCTGAAGGACGTCGACGAGGCTCAGGCCAAGATGACGGAACTCGCCAAGGAGCTGGCCGAGAAGGGCGAGATCATGATCGCCAAGTCGAGCGGCGAGGAGGAGCTGGTCTATTGAACGCGCGTCGCTTCCTGTTCGACACCGATTTCCGCCCCCGCGCGGACAACCCGTCGAACGCCCGCGAAGCCGCCGCCCAGGCGGAAGCCGTGGCGCGCGCCGAGGCGGAGGGCCATGCCCGCGGCCTGCGCGAGGGCCAGTCCCTGGCCGAGCAGCAGATCCAGGCGCGGTTGTCCGATGCCATTACCCGGCTCGGCCTCGCCGCCGCCGGCCTGATCGGCCAGTCGGATGCCCGCGACCGGGCCCGCGAGGACGAGGCGATGGATTTCGCCGTCGCGCTGGCGCGCAAGATCGCCGGCGAGGCCCTCGACGCGCATCCCCTGGCCGCCATCGGCGACGCAGCCCGCGCCGCTCTGCAGCACCTTCGCGGCGTGCCCCACCTCGTGGTGCGGGTCCACGAGAGCCTCATCGACGACGCGGAGGCCCTGGTGAAGCGTCTCGCCCGCGAGCGCGGTTTCGAGGGCCGCCTCGTCGTGATCGGCGAACCGGATCTGGCCCCCGGCGACGCCCGCATGGAATGGGCCGATGGCGGTGTGGTGCGCGACCGCGCCCGCATCGAGGCCGCCGTTCTCGATGCCGTCGGCATCCCCACCTGATCGATCGAATCCGGAAAAGCTCCCCATGTCCGACGATTTCAGCCTGCCGCAACTCAACGGAAACGACGCCTCCTTCGACGGGCTCGGAACCGAGTCGATTCGCGACACGCCGACCACGCCCAAGAGTGCCTCCGACCTCGAGCAGGTCTTCGACGTGCCCGTGATGGTCTCGGCGGTGCTCGGCTCCTCGCGCATGCCGATCGGCGACCTGCTGCGCCTGCAGCCCGGCGCCGTGCTGGAACTCGACCGCAAGGTCGGCGAGGCCATCGACATCTTCGTCAACAACCGCCTCGTGGCGCGCGGCGAGGTCGTGCTCGTCGAGGACCGACTCGGCGTGACGATGACCGAGATCATCAAGAGCGACCACTGAGCCCCAGACCATTTTTTCGGGCCGTCGCGCTTCGCGCGAAGCCCAGCCCTGACGGAGACACGGCGCCATGCGGCTTCTCATCATCGGACGGCTCAACGGAGAGCTGATCACCGCCTCCAAGATCGCCATGAACCGGGGCGCGGCCGTCACCAACGCGGAAAGCCTCGCGCAGGGCCTCGCGGTGCTGCGGGCCAAGGGCGCCGACCTCATCATGATGGATGTCGGCCTCGCCATCCGCGACCTCGTCACGGCACTGGCCGACGAGCGCATCCGCACCCCCGTCATCGCCTGCGGGGTCGCCACCGACGCCAAGGCGGCCGTGGCGGCGATCCAGGCCGGCGCGCGCGAATACATCCCCCTGCCGCCGGACCCGGAGCTGATCGCGGCGGTGCTGCAGGCGGTCTCAGAGGACGGCCGTGCCTTCGTCTGGCGCGACGCCTCCATGGAGAAGGTGGTCAAGCTCGCCGAGCAGGTGGCGCGCTCCGAGGCCTCGGTGCTCATCACCGGCGAGAGCGGAACCGGCAAGGAGGTGCTGGCCCGCCACGTCCACGGCAAGTCGAACCGCGCCAACCGGCCCTTCGTCTCCGTGAACTGCGCGGCGATCCCCGAGGCGCTGCTCGAATCCGAGCTGTTCGGCCACGAGAAGGGCGCCTTCACGGGCGCGGTCGCGCGGCGGATCGGCCGATTCGAGGAGGCCCATGGCGGCACGCTGCTCCTCGACGAGATCTCGGAGATGGACGTGCGGCTGCAGTCGAAACTGCTGCGCGCCCTCCAGGAGCGGGTCATCGACCGCGTCGGCGGCACGGCGCCGGTGAAGGTCGACATCCGCGTGCTCGCCACCTCGAACCGCAACCTCGTCGAGGAGGTCCGCAAGGGCACGTTTCGCGAGGACCTCTATTATCGGCTCAACGTGGTCCACCTGCGCCTTCCGGCGCTTCGCGAGCGCCCCGCCGACATCCTCGAACTCGCCGCCCATTTCGCCCGGAAATACGCCGAGGTGAACGGGGTGCCGGTGCGGCCCCTCAGCGCTGAGGCGCAGGGGCTGGTGCGGGCCAACCCGTGGCGCGGCAACGTGCGCGAACTCGAGAACACCCTGCACCGCGCGGTGCTGCTCGCCTCGGGCTCGGAGATCGGCGCGGATGCGATCCTTACGCCCGAGGGCGACAGCATCGCGCCGGTCTCGGCCGGCCCCGCCGAGCGCGCCGCCCGGGTGGCCGAGGCCGCGACCCGGGGCCTCGTCGGCCAAACCGTGGCGCAGGTCGAGTGCGACCTCATCCTCGACACCCTGGACCATTGCCTCGGCAACCGGACCCATGCCGCCAAGATCCTCGGGATCTCGATCCGGACCCTGCGCAACAAGCTCAACGAATACGTGGATGCCGGCCTGTCGGTGGCCGAGCCCGGCAGCGCGCGGGCGGCCGCCGCCTACGGCTGAGCCGGGCGCGCATCCCGCTCAGGAATTTGGCGGCCCGAGGCCTTCGGCCGCCATCTGAACCGAGTGGGCGCGTTCCAGCTTTTCCAGGGACACGAACCGGGCGATGTCGGCTTCGATGTCGCGGATCGTCTCCTCGACGAGGTGTTGTTGCAGGGCGATGCGCGGGTCGTCCGGCGAGAGGCCGTCGCGCGCCTGGAGCCGTTCGACCGCCTGCTTCACGACGCCGTAGACGGTCTCCCGCTCGGCGCGCGACATCGCCGGGTTCACGGCGCGGGCGATCAGGTTGCTGAACTCGGACATGTCTCTGGACGAAAGACCCGGGGGGCAGGGGACGGGATCGGCCGCGCCGGCTGGCGCGGCCTTCTCGATGATCAGAGGCGCTGGTCGTTGATACCGGCGATGATCAGCGCGATCGAACTCCAGATCACGAGGCTGCAGAAGAACACAACCATCAGGGCGTGGCCGCGCAGGGGATAAAGGCTGTCCCCCGGCAGCGCCGGCTCGACGAAGGTCGCGAGGTAGATCTGCTGCTTGCCGGCCGCGATGCGCGCCCGGTCGACCATGAGGTTGGCCGATTCGTTCAGCTTTCCCGCGATGGTCCGCTCGACCTGGAGCGCTTCGTATTCGAGGAGCGCCCGCGTCATGTTGTTGGCCGCGTCCGCCCCGGCGGCGCCGTCGGTGGTGAGCTGGTCGGTCAGCTTCTTGATCTGCTGGTCGAGGGCCGCGATCAGCGTGACCAGGGTCTGGATGCTGCGGGACTTCTCGTCGAGGCTGGAGCCGCGCAGCACCGCGAGGTCGGATTCGGCCTTGTAGCGATCCTTGCGCAGGGTGCCGATCGTCGTCAGCGTCGCCTCGGCGGACTTGATGGGGTCGATGATTCCCCAGCGGTTGCGGAACGTCTGCAGTGCCAGATGCGCCTTGCGCAGGCGCTCCTGCGCTTTGGCCGCGTCCGCCTCGGCATGCACGAGCATGTCCGCCTGGGCGCGCCGGGAGATCTGGTTGATCAGATTCTCGCTGCGGGCCACCACCTCCTTGGCGATGGCGAGCGCGTCCTCCGGGGTGAAGGCACGTACGGTCAGCGAGACAATGCCGGAGATGACCTCGATGCGCGTCGTGACCCGCTTGCGCCAGTACTTGACGAGATCCTCGATGGGATCGTCGGCATCGTAGCGTTCCCAGAAGTCGACATCCTTGCGCGAGAACATCTTCGTGATGTTCAGGCTCTTCTCGACCTCGGACACCAGGGTCTGGCTCTGGACGTAGTCCCGTACGATGAAGCTGTCCTGGGAGTTGTGCTTCTGGATCAGGCCCGCGTAGCTGCCGCCCGGACTGTCGTCCATGGGCTCGACGTTGCCGCGTACGGCGAACTGAGCGGTCGCGATGTACTGGTCCGACGCGAAGACGTAGAAATACACCGCCGCCAGCGCGGTCGGCACCAGCACGAAGACGGCGAACTGCTTCAGCACGCTCGCGATGATGTTCTTGGGCCGGGACGCGGGCGGGCGAATGCCCGGCAGGCGCCGCCAGTCCAGCCGCTCCCGCGCCTCGCGCAGCAGCGTCGGCACCCGGCTCTGCCTGACCGGATCGATCGTCTCGGCGTTGCGTCGCAGATCCGGCACGGAGCGCAGCGCAAGGTCGATCACCCCGCGCAGGCGGTCCGTCTGCTTGACCTCGTCGACCTTCATGTCTTTCAAATTCCCGAGGCTCGGCGTGACCAGGGCCGGCAGGCGCTCACTGCCACGCGGTGCGATCCTGCTCGGAACGAACGACGATGCAAATGGTCACGCCCTCGGAGCCCTCTCGACACCCTGCCGTTGTCCCGCCGCATCCCGTGTTTTTCGGCCCTTTTTAAGGCGCCGCTTTCCCCGTACCCCCTCGGGGAGGCCGGGTGGCATGGTCGGGACTCGGGGGATCGATGGACAGCAAGGGCGGGAACAGCAAGGACGCGACCGCACCCCGGCCGGCGCGAATCCGCATGGCCAGGACCAAGTTCTCCGAACTCGTGCTGGTCTGCGCGAAATGCGCCAAGCGGCAGGGCTTGAAGAAGGGATCGCTGCGCCGTGGTCTGAAGCGCGCCTTGGAGGTGCGCGAGCGCGAGGGACGTCTTGTGGGCAAGCCCCGGGTGGTCGAGGTCGGCTGCCTCGGCCCCTGTCCGAAACGGGCCCTGGCGGTGGCCACCGCCGAGAGCCTGGCCAAGCAGCGCATCCACCTCCTCGATCCCGCCGCCACGCCCGAGCAGACGATCGATGCGCTCTTCCCCGATTTCGGCCCCAAAGGCGCCCTAACGCAGGATCTGATCCGGACACGGGTGCCCTGAGGCGCCCGCCGCCGCGACGGGGGAGAGCCTTGACCGACACGATGCCCGGCTCCGCCCAACCCACTAGCCCCGCGCGGGGGATCGGCCGCGCCGTTCTGCGCCGATTGCCCCTCGTCGGCACACTGCTCGGCCTCGCGCTCGGGATCTGGCTCGTCGCCACGAACGATCTGACCGCCATCGCGGACGCGTTCGGCCGGGTCGGCGCCCTTGGGCTCGCCGGCATCGTCCTCGTGCGAATCGTCATCCTGCTCCTGTGCGGCATGGCCTGGGGCCAGACCATCCGGGGCGTTCCGGGGATCGGGCGCGCCGGGTCAGGCGCCTTCGTGGTCCTGCGCTTCGTGCGCGAGGGCATCAACGTGCTGCTCCCCGTGGCGTCCGTGGGCGGCGAGGTGGTTGGCGGTCGCCTCCTGACCTTCTGGGGCGCCACCGGCGCCCTGGCGGCGGCCTCGATCATGGTCGACATGCTGTTCCAGGCCGGCACCCAGGCCGGCTTCGCGCTTCTCGGCGTCGGTCTCCTGCTCCAGGTCAGCGGCGAGGCGGCGCACGGGCTCGCCATCTGGGTCCTGCGCGCCCTCGCCGTCACCGCCCTCCTGCTCACCGCCTTCGTCCTGGCGCAGCGCAGCCCCGCGATGCGGGCGGCGGCCCGGCGGGGATTCGCGTGGTTCCGCCGCGTCCTGCGCGGCCACGAACCCGCCGATCCGGCGCCCGGCGGCAGCGTCTACGATGCCCTCGACGCGGTCTGGATGCCCGCACGCTGGCGTAACCTTTCCGCCTCGATCCTGCTGCACGCGGCGGCCTGGCTGCTCGGCGCCGTGGAGATCGGCATCGCCCTGGCCTGCATCGGAATCCACTCGGTCGGGCTCGCCGAGATCCTGATCATCGAGGCCCTGAGCCAGGCCATCAAGTCGGCGGCCTTCCCGGTCCCCAGCGGCCTCGGCGTGCAGGAGGGCGGCTTCGTCCTGCTGGGGGGCCTGTTCGGCATCGATGCCGGCACCGCGCTCGCCCTGTCGCTGGTCAAGCGTGTGCCCGACGTGGTGCTGGGGCTGCCCGCCCTGATCCTCTGGCAGACCCTGGAGGCGCGGCGCGGCACGATCCTGCCGCCGCAGGATTAGGGCACCCCGCATGTCGCGCGCCCCTGACGCTCCCGACGCCCCGCGCGGCGTCGCGGAGAGCCTCGTGCCCGTGCTGGCGCTCGTCGGCAGCATGGTGTCGCTCGGCGTGGGTACGTCGTTCGCCAAGCACCTCTTCGCCGCGATCGGCGCCGAGGGCACCACCGCCCTGCGGGTCGGCCTCTCGGCCGTGATCCTCGTCGCCCTGTGGCGCCCCTGGCGCCTGACCCTGACCGGGTCCGACCGGCGCACGCTGCTGCTCTATGGCTCGGTGCTCGGCGCCATGAACCTCCTGTTCTACCTGTCCCTGCGGACGATCCCCCTCGGCCTCGCCATCGCCATCGAGTTCTCGGGCCCGCTGGTCCTGGCCCTCGCGGTATCCCGAAAGATCGTCGACTTCGTCTGGATCGGCTGTGCCGTCCTCGGCCTGTCGCTTCTGCTGCCCGTGAGCGGCCTCTCGACGTCGCTCGATCCGGTGGGCGTCGCCTGCGCGCTCGGGGCCGCCCTGTGCTGGGCGCTCTACATCGTGTTCGGACAGCGCCTCGGCCATCTCCACGGCGGCCGGGCCGTGGCCATCGGGATGTCGGTGGCGGCCCTGGTGGTGATGCCGGTCGGGATCGCCAGCGCGGGCGCGGCCCTGCTCGATCCGGGAACCCTCGCCTTCGGCCTCGGCATCGCGGCCCTGTCGAGCGCCTTGCCCTACACGCTGGAGATGGTCGCGCTGAAGCGCCTGTCGAAGCAGAGCTTCGGCGTGCTCCTCAGCCTCGAGCCCGCCATCGGCTCGCTCGCCGGTTTCGCGCTCCTCGGCGAGCGCCTGACCCTCACCGAATGGCTCGCCATCGCCTGCATCGTCGTGGCCTCGGTGGGCAATACGGTGAGCGCGCGCCGCGGCCGCCCGCCGGCGAGCGTTGCCGCCGTGGCGGTGTGAGGATCGAAGCGGACGGCACGGCCTCGCTGTGGCAGGGTCGCTTCCCGAAGCGGCGATGCCGGCATCCTGCCATCGGCCGCGCCACCCGAGGCCATCGCCGGTGCGTGAGAACCTGACCGACCTGCTCTCCTTCGCCACGGTGGCGCAGGAAGGGAGCTTCACCCGGGCGGCGACGCGGCTTGGCGTCACCCAGTCGGCCCTGAGCCACGCCCTGAAGGGCCTCGAGGCGCGCCTGGGGCAGCCGTTGCTGAACCGCTCCACCCGCAGCGTCTCGACCACCGAGGCGGGCGAGCGCCTGCTGCGCATCGTGGCTCCGCAATTCGAGCAGATCGAGGTCGAGCTCGCGGCGCTCACGGGGATGCGGGACAAGCCGGCGGGCAACCTGCGCATCACCGCCCCCGAGCACGCGGCGGAAACGATCCTGTGGCCGGTCCTGGCAACGCTGCTGCCGGATTATCCGGACATCCACGTCGAGGTGGTCACCGAGCAGTCGCTCACCGACATCGTGGCGGAGCGCTTCGACGCGGGCGTGCGGATCGGCGAGCATGTCGAGAAGGACATGGTCGTGGCGCGGATCGGGCCGCCCCTGCGCATGGCCATCGTCGGCGCACCCACGTACTTCGCGGATCGCCCCCGTCCCAATCACCCCGAAGACCTGACCCGGCATCGCTGCATCAACCTGCGGCGGCCCACGCGCGGCGGGGTGTTCCCCTGGGAATTCGAGAGGGACGGGCAGGAACTCGCCGTGCGGGTCGAAGGCCAGGTCGCCTTCACCAACCTCCACCTGATCCGCAGCGCGGCCCTGTCCGGCATCGGCCTCGCCTACCTGCCAGAGGACCTCGTCGAAGGACCGGTGGCCCAGGGTAAGCTGGTGCGCGTGCTGGAGGATTGGTGCGCGCCCTTTCCCGGTTACCACTTGTACTATCCGAGCCGGCGCCAGCCGACCCCGGCCTTCACGATCCTGGCCGAGGCGCTGCGCCGCCGCGCGTGACTGTCCGCCCTTCGAGCCATCGACGGAACGCGGCGCGGATCAGCGCGGCAGCGCGTAGGCGACGAGCTTGGTGCCGAGGCTGATGGCGAGCGGCGGCTTTCCGCCGGCCGCGATCACCACGAACTGCCGGCCGCTCGCCGGGCTGCGGTAGGTCATCGGCGTGGCGTTGCCGCCCCCGGGGAGCCGCGCCTGCCAGAGCTCGCGCCCCGTCGCCGAATCGAGGGCCCGGACGGTGCGGTCCATGCTGGCGCCGACGAAGACGAGGCCGCCCCGTGTGGTGACGGAGCCGCCGGAGACCGGCGTTCCCACGGTGAGCGGGAGCATCGACGGGATGCCGAAGGGGCCGGTGTCGCGGGCGGTCCCGAGGGGCTTCGACCAGAGCAGTCGCCCGCTCGACAGGTCGATGGCGGCGATGAGGCCCCAGGGCGGCGCGGTGCAGGGCACCCCGAGCGGCGACAGGAACAGCCCGCCATAGGCCCCGTAGGGTGTGTTCAGCATCGGGCGCGCGGCGTCGCCGCCGGGGCCCTGGCCGTCGGAGAGCGTGAGCTTGCGCCGGTTCGCCTCGGCGCGGGTGACGAGTTCGACCCGGTCGGGCAGGCGCATCCAGTTCGCCACCATGATGCCGCGCTCGGCATCGAGGGAGACGCTGCCCCAGTTGACGCCGCCGACCGAGCCCGGATCGATCAGGACGGGCTTGCCCAGCGTGATCGGGGTGAGGTGCCCCTCGTAGCGCGATTGCCGGAACAGGATGCGGCACAGCATCTGGTCGAGGGGCGTCGCGCCCCACATGTCGGATTCGCGAAGGCTGGCGCCGCGCAGCGCGGGCAGGTCGAGGGAGGCGGGCTGGGTGGCCGAGAGCCGCTCGCCCGGGCCGATGTCGCCCTGCGGAGCCGGCACCTCCGTCACGGGCTTGATCGGCTGGCCGGTCTCGCGGTCGAGGACGAAGATCTCGCCGCGCTTGGTCGGCTGGATCAGGGCGGGGCGGACCCCGCTGGCGGTCGCCATGTCGACGAGGGTCGGCTGGGCCGGCGTGTCGTAGTCCCAAATGTCGTGATGCGTCGCCTGGAAGCGCCAGCGCAGGCGCCCCGTCTCGGCGTCGAGGGCGATGACCGCGCTGGAGACGGCCTCGTCGAACGGCCGGCGCAGGCCGCCGAAATTGTCGGGGGTGGCGTTGCCCATGGGCAGGTAGACGAGCCCGAGGGCTTCGTCGGCGCTGATCGGCGCCCAGCTGTTGGGCGAGGACGGGGTGTAGGTCTCGCCGGCCGGGGGCGCGCCGATCCGGTCGGGCACCCCGGCATCGAAGGCCCAGGCGAGGGCGCCGGTGCGCGCATCGAAGGCGCGGATCACGCCGGAGGGGCCGCCCCAGAACTGGCCGTCGGGGATGCCGCCGCCGACCACGGCCTTGCCACGGATGATCTGCGGGGCAGAGCTGACGTAGTACTGCCCTTTGGGATAGGCGCTCAGGCCCTCGCGCAGGTCGACGCGGCCGGCTTGGCCGAATTCGGCGCAGGGCTCGCCGGTCCCGGCGTCGAGGGCGATCAGCTCGGGCGTCTGGCTCGCCGCGATGATGCGCGCGGCGCAGGCGCCCGTCGCGTCCGGCATCCGGTAATGGGCGACGCCCCTGCAGGGCTTGCCGGAGGGTGGCACGCCGTTCGACATGTCGTGGCGCCAGCGCTCGCGCCCGGTCTCGGCATCGAGGGCGAGGACGCGGTTGTGGCCGTCGCAGAGATACAGGGCGTCGGCGACCATGATCGGCGTCGCCTCCAGCGCCGTGGCGGGGCCGGGAGTGTCGGGGCCGGTCTCGGCCTCCCAGGCGATTTCCAGCCGGCCGACATTCGCCGAGGTCAGGTCCGCCAGCGGGCTGAAACGCGTGCCGCCCTGGTCGTTGCCGAAGGCCGGCCAGTCCTCGCGGGTGATCCGGGCGAGCGGCTGCGCCAGCCGCTCCGGCACGCGGTCCGCGAGGCCACGGCGCAGGCTGGGCTCGGCCGGTGCCTCGGGGCCGGCGGCGTGCAGGACGTTTCCCGCCACCAGGGCGAGGGCGAGCGCCCCGGCAAAGGCCGGCCAACCCATGCGGCGCGGCGCGTCGGGAGTCCGTTGGAAACCCCGCGCCACGGCCGGCAGCAGCAGCGCGAGGCCGAGCGCGAAGGGGGCGAACAGGCGGGGCAGCAGCTGCCAGCCGTCGAAGCCGACCTCCCAGACCGCCCAGCCGGTGGTGCAGACGAGAAGAGCGGCAAAGACCGTGACGCCGCGCCGGTCGCCGCGCCCGATCAGAGCGCCGCTCGCCATGACGGCGGCGCCCGCCAGCAAGTAATAGGGCGAGCCCCCGACCCATGCGAGCATCGCGCCCCCTGCGGCCAGACCGAGTCCGACCACCAGAAAGAGCGCCGCCACGCCGCGCCGCAGCCAGATGGCCACGCGCGATTCCGGGCGGGCCTGCGGCATCGGAGTGGTTTTGGTCATGGGGATGCTTTCCGTGCGCGTTGCCGGGCGGGCGGTTAGTGGTGCGAGTAGAGCGACAGGGCCTTGGCGAAGGCCTTGGCGTGGAAGATCGCCGAGCCCTGTCCGCCGTCGCCGTCGTTGGTGACGACGAAGAGGTCGTCGGTGCCGGGTTTCAGCGCGAGGCTGGTGGAGCGCAGGTTGTGGCCGGCGTCACGGCCCGGCAGGAGCACCTGCCCGATCGGGATGCCGTTGCGGTTGAACGCCAGCACCCGGCCCTGCCCGTACAGGGCGACATAGAGGTTCCCGTCGGCGTCGATGCGCATCGAATCCGGCGGCGGACCGGTGAAGTGGTAGGGAATGGCGGTGCCGAGCGCGCTCGGCGTGGTGGCGTCGGCGAGATCGACCCGGTGCAAGAGGTTGCGGCCGAACTCGGTGACCCAGAGCGTGCGCCCGTCCGGGCTCAGCGCGACGCCGTTGGCCAGCGCCAGGTGGGGCAGCACCGCAGTGACGGTGCGAAGATCGGGGGCGACATAGTAGGCGCCGCCCTTCGGATCGGTGGAGGTGCCGCGGAAATCCGTGAAGTAGAAGCCACCGAGCGCGTCGAAGACGAGGTCGTTGACGACGTAACCTGCCTCCGGCGGGATGATAGTACGCAGATCCGAGCCGTCCGGCCGCATGGAGACGACGGAGCCGCGCGTGAAGCCGCCGGTGCCGGCGGCGAAGATGCGGCCGTCCCGGTGGATCGCGAGGCCGCCGAGGTTCAGCGTGTTCGCCGGCAGAACCACCGACAGGCGCTTGTCCGGCGTCAGGCGCAGCACGCGTCCGCTGCCCGCGTCGGTGAAGAGGAGGTCGCCGGCCCGGTCGAAGGACGGACCCTCCAGGGGAAACCCGTCGTCGGAGACCCGGAACCACGGCTCGGCGACCACGCTCGGCAGGTCCCGCTCGCCGGGCGGGATCGGGACCGGCCCGCGCGTCGCCGCATCGACGGCCCATGCGCCGGGCGCCTCCGCCGCCAGGGCTCCGGCACCCGAGCCGGAGAGCCAGGCGAGGGCGAACACCGCCCAGACGAGGCGCCGCCGTCCCAGGCGCCCCCTGCTCACGGCACGGCCTCGATGGTCACCGAGACCGGGCCGGACCGCCGGAAGGCGTCGGGGATGCGGCTCAAGCGGCCCAGACGCACGAGCCCGCGCGAGGTCCCGAAATCCTTGTAGAAGATCGCGAGGTTGCCCCAGGGCGCGTAGTAGGCGAGGTCTCCCGGCTCCGGGTCGATGCTCACGGGGGCGCCCTCCATCGACAGGCGCCGTGGCAGGTCGGCGATCTTCTCGGTGGCGTTGTAGTCGGTCAGGGTCAGCGTGAGGGGCAGGAGCGCGCGGAAGTCGCGGGCCGCCGCGCTCTCCTCCAGGATCGCCTCGACGCTCTCGCCGTCCGTGCCGGCGAGCCGGATCTGGATACCTGGCACGACACGCGCTTTCGGGCCTGTGGGGGAGGGCGGAGCGGGCCCGGCGTGAGGCTCGGCCTGGAAGGCCAGGGCGAAGGCTGCGCCTGCGAACAGCCTGGCGGCGTGTATCATGCGTTGCATCGGACGCCCCGTCAGTTCGCGGTGTAGCCGCCGTCCACCGGCAGGGCGACGCCGAGGACGAAGCTCGCCGCGTCGCTGCAGAGCCAGAGCACGGCGGAGGCGATCTCGTCCGGCCGGCCGAGGCGCCCGATGGGCTGCTTCCTCATGATGTCGGCCATGGCCTCGGGGCGCTCGGCCACCATCCTGGCGACCATCGGCGTGTCGATGGTGCCGGGGCAGACCGCGTTGAGGCGGATGCCCTGCGCGGCGTATTCGAGCGCCGCGCTCTGGGTCATGCCGATGACGCCGTATTTCGTGCCGTGATAGGCGGCGAGGTAGGGGTTGCCGACGAGACCGCCGATGGACGAGCAGTTGACGATGGCGCCGCTGCCCTGTGCCTGCATCTGCCGGAGTTCGGCCTTCATGCAGTTCCAGACGCCGCGCAGATTGACCGCCATCACGCGCTCGTAATCCGCGTCCGGCACGTCCACGACGGCGTTGGGCGGGATCTGGATGCCGGCGTTGTTGAATGCCGCGTCGAGCCGGCCGTAGGTGTCGACCGTGCGCCGGACCATCGCGTCCACCTCTTCCGCCCTGCTGACGTCGCAGCGCACGGCGAGCACCCGATGGCCCGCCGCCTTCAACGCCTCCGTGGCGGCCGCCAGCGCCTCCGCGTTCTGGTCGGACAGGACGACCGACGCGCCCGCCTCGGCGAACATCCGGGCGGTGGCCAGCCCCACGCCCATGGCGGCGCCGGTGACGAGGGCGACCTTGTTCTCGAAGCTGATCTGCATGCGGCATTCCTCGGCGTCGGTCTGGCAGGGAGCGGTGGGTTCAGGCGCGCGGGCCCTGGCGCCAGGCGAGGGTGGCGGCGAGCGCGGAGGCACAGAGCGCGGCGGCGCTGACCGCGAAGGTCGCGCGGTAGCCGCTCGCGTCGTAGGCGAGGCCGCCGAGGGTGGCGCCGAGCGCGATGGCGAGTTGCACCACCGCGACCAGCAATCCGCCGCCCGCCTCGGCCTCGTCGGGCAGCGCCCGGCTCAGCCAGGTCCACCACGCCACCGGCGCGGCCGTGGCGACGAGGCCCCATCCGGCGAGCAGCACCGCCGACGCCACGGTCGAGCCGCCGACCAGCGTCAGGGCGATGGCGATGGCCGCCATCGCGAGGGGCATCGCGATCAGCAGGCTGAAGAGGCGCGTCTTCAGCAGGAAGCCGATGAGGTAGGTGCCGACGAGCCCCGCCGCGCCGGTGACGAACAGGATCAGGGAGAACGTCGCCACGTCGACGCGCGGGACCGTCTCGAGGAACGGACGCAGGTAGGTGTAGAGCGCGAACTGCCCGAGGAAGAACAGTGCCACCGCGAGCATGCCGAGCGGCACCTGGCGCCGGCGCAGGACCCGGAACACCGTGCCGCTCTGGGACCGCCGGTCGGACGGCATCGACGGCAGGCTGACGAAGAGCCAGGCCAGCGTCAGTGCGCCCAGCGGCACGACGCAGAAGAAGGCACCCCGCCAGCCGATATAGGCCCCGAGGAAGCTGCCCAGCGGCGCCGCCACCGTGGTCGCCAGGGCATTGCCGCCATTGAGCAGGCCCAGGGCGCGCGGAACCTCCGTCT
Source organism: Methylobacterium sp. (assembly GCF_028290105.1). GTDB lineage: Bacteria > Pseudomonadota > Alphaproteobacteria > Rhizobiales > Beijerinckiaceae > Methylobacterium. The sequence goes on along the minus strand of NZ_JAQGKL010000224.1, from coordinate 22,630 downwards.
CCGGCACGAGACGCATGACCGTCGCGGTCGACATCGACCAGAAGCCGCCGATGACGATGCCCACGAGGGCGCGCCCGGCCATGAAGATCGCGGCATTCGGCGCAAACGCCACCATCAGGCCGGAGGCGATCATCAGCCCGGCAAGCGCCAAGAGGACGGTGCGGCGGTCGATCCCGCGCGTCGCCGACGCGATGACGAGGCTCGTGAGGACCGCGAACAGGCCCGAAACGGCGATGGCCTGCCCCGCATGGCCTTCGGTCATGCGCAGGTCGGCGGCGAGCGGCGTCAGCAGGCTGACGGGCATGAACTCGGAGGCGATCAGCGTCGCGACGCAGAGCGTCAGGGCGAACACCGCGCCCCATCCGCGCGCCGGGATCGCGCGCCCGATGGCGATTGTGTCCGCGCAGGCTTCGTTGGGATTCATGGCTTAGCTTTCATGGTTTCAGCCACGGCTCTCGTCATTGTCGGATCTTCCGGGTCGGATCTTCCGGTCCGTGCAGTCGGCCGTTCCCATCAGGCGCCGTACTGGCAGTCGTCGACCTTCTCCATCCAGTCGACGGGGCTGCCGTTCAGCGCTTCCTGAATGGCAATGTGGCTCATGGCGGTGGTCGGCCCCGCGCCGTGCCAGTGCTTCTCGCCGGGCGGAAACCAGACCACGTCGCCGGGGCGGATCTCCTCGACGGGGCCGCCCTCGCGTTGGACCCGGCCGAAGCCCGCGGTGACGATCAGGGTCTGACCGAGTGGGTGGGTGTGCCAGGCCGTGCGGGCGCCGGGCTCGAAGGTGACGAGGGCGCCGCCCGTCCGGGCCGGGTCCTCGGGGCTGAACAGGGGGTCGATCCGGACCGTCCCGGTGAACCAATCCTCCGGGCCCTTGGCCGAGGGCTGCGAGCCGGCGCGCTTGATCTGCATGGTCGTGGGGTCCGTCGCGAGGGGCGCCCCGGCGCGATCGGCGCGCGGGAGCGGGTTGCGACGGTAGCTAGCGCCGGGGCGCGTCCCGGATTAGATGCGGGAATGAACATGGGCTCATGAGCAGGTCTTATGAATGATGCGCGAGAGCCTGAACGACCTCGTCGCCTTCGTGGCGGTGGCGCACGCCGGCAGCTTCACGCGGGCGGCCGCCGAGCTCGGTGTCTCGCAGCCGGCGCTGAGCCAGACCATCAGGGGGCTGGAGGCCCGGCTCGGCGTCCGGCTGCTCTCCCGCACCACGCGCAGCGTCTCGGCGACGGAGGCCGGCGAGCGGCTCCTCAACGCGGTGGGCCCGCGCTTCGCGGAGATCGAGGAGGGCCTCGCCGCCTTGGCGGCCCAGCGTGACCGGCCGGCGGGAACGCTGCGCATCACCGCGGACGCGCATGCGGCGCGCACCGTGCTCTGGCCCGCCCTGCGGCGCTTCCTGCCGGATCACCCCGACATCGCGGTCGAGACCGTCGTGGACGACGGGCTGACCGACATCGTCGCCGAGCGCATCGACGCGGGCATCCGCCTCGGCGGAACGGTGGCCAAGGACATGACGGCCGTGCGCATCGGCCCCGACCTACGCATGGCCGCAATCGGCACGCCCGGGTATTTCAAAGGGCGGTCGATGCCGCGCAGCCCGCAGGACCTGGCCGAGCACCGCTGCATCAACCTGCGCCTGCCGACGCAAGGACGCCTCTACGCCTGGGAGTTCGAGAAAGCGGGCCGCGCCATCAAGGTCCGGGTCGAGGGCCAGATCACCTTCAACGCCACCGCCATGATCCTCCCCGCCGCCCTGGACGGGTTCGGCATCGCGTACCTGCCCCAGGACCAGGTGCAGACGTACCTGGACAGCGGCGAACTCCTGCACGTCCTGGCGGATTGGAGCCCGCCCTTCACCGGCTACCACCTCTACACGCCGAGCCGGCGCCCGCCGGGCCCCGCCCTGGCGCTGTTGATCGAGGCCCTGCGCGACAAGGGTTGAGCGAAGGCGCTCGCTGCGGTTCGGCGCGCGCTGTCCTGAGGGCGTGCGGCTCGGGCGCGGTCAGAAGACCGCGTGATCGCCGCGCTCGGCAACGGCATCCCCCCGGACGAGACGCGCGTAATAGTCGAACAGAGTCTCCGACCCCGTCGAGGGCGTCGCATCCGCATCGTATCGCCCCGTGGCGGGATCGAGGACGAGCATCGACTCGGTGGCGTAGTAGCGCCCGATGCGCGCGAGCTCGGCCTTGGCCGCGAGCGCCGGAACCCACCGACCGAGCGTGGCCAGAACCGCGATGATCACGTCCAGCATCAGCACGGGGACGTGCGTGAAACGGGGCTCGCGCCCGAGCAGGGCGAACAACCGCTCGCCTTGCGCCTTCGGCGTGATGGCTTCCCCCGGCCCCCCGATCGGCAGTACGCGATTGCGCCGGTCCTTCCGGTCGAGGCAATCGGCGAGATAGCGCCCGAGGTCGTCGTCGCTGATGGGCTTGCAGGCGGTCAGCCTTCCGTCGCCGAAGATCAGGAACGACTTCCCACGTTTCAGGCGATCGATCTGCCCCGACAGGGATTTGAAGTAGGCGGTAGCGCGGACGATCGTGTACTCGAGCCCCGACGCGGTCAGCTCCCGCTCGAACGCGAGCTTGGCGTGCTGGAAGGCGAGGATCGGCTTCTGGACGCAGATCGCTGAGAGCAGAATCATATGCGTGACGCCGGCAGCCTTGCCGGCGTGCAAGGCGTTCCCATGCGCCCGATGGTCGATCGCCCAGGCGTCGTCGGGCAATCCGGTGCGCGAGGCGAGACACGAGACGAGGACGTCGAAGGCCTCGCCACGGAACCCATCCCGCGTCAGCGACGCGGGATCGGTCAGGTCCACGATCCTCACCGTCGCACCCGGAAGCCACGCGCCACGATCTTGCAACCCCGAGTGATCGCGGGGCTCGGCTCTGTGCCGAACGAAGCAGACCACCTCGTGACCGCGCGCCACCAGCGCCCGCACGGTGGCACGCCCGATGGTGCCGGTCCCACCGAGGACGACGACGCGCCTCGGGCCCATCCCATTCGTTCGACCCGCAGTCACGCGTCACCTCGTCCCGATACCGAATCGCGAAGTGATGATTGCCCCGACGGATAGGAGCCCGACGGGCATGGATGAAAACGATTCAATCCCGAGCCTCAGAACCGTTTGACGTAGAAAACCCGGTCGTGACCGGGCGGATAGTCCGGGATCCGGCCGCATTCGGTGAACCCGAGCCGGACATAGAAGCCGGGCGCCTGGAAGGTCCAGGTGTCGAGCCAGATGCCGGAGAGTCCGCGCCGGCGCGCCTCTTCTTCCGCGAGCGCCATCACCCGACGGCCGAGGCCTTCGCCGCGCGCCGGTCCCAGCGCAAGCAATTCGACGAACAGCATCCCGTAGCCGGTGCGACCCCAGAGGCCGCCGACGACGGCGCCATCGGGGTCGCGCACAGTCACGGCGAGCAGGCCCCAGTTCCCATCGGGCGCCACGCTCTCGTTGTAGGCGACGAGCGGCGCCAGGATGTGGGCCCGCAGGGCCGGGTCGGGGTCGGTCTCCAGGCAAAGCGTCCAGGGACCGGTCGGGGGCTGTCCGCTCACGCCTTCATGCGCACATAGGTGCCGGGCGCCGGGCCGAGGGAGGCGAGGCCGCCCTCGCCGGGCACGCGGGCGGGAACGCGGGCGGGGGCCTGATGCTCCAGCCACTGGAACCAGTAGGGCCACCAGGATCCCTTGTGTTCCGTCGCGGCGGCCACCCACTCCTCGAACCGGCCCTTGGCGGGGCCGCCGGTGTGGAAGCCGTATTTCGGCTTGGCGGGCGGGTTGACCACGCCCGCGATGTGGCCCGAGCCCGCAAGCACGTAATCCACGGGTCCGCCGAACTTCGAGGAGCCCTCGAAGACCGAAAGGGCGGGGGCGATGTGGTCCTCGCGGGTGGCGAGGTTGAAGATCGGCACCTTCACCTTCTTCAGGTCGAGGCGCACGTTTCCGAGGATCATCTTGCCCTGCGCCAGGGTGTTCTCGAGGTAGCAGTTGCGCAGGTAGAACGAGTGGTTGGCCGCCGGCATCCGGGTGGCGTCGGCGTTCCAGTACAGCAGGTCGAAAGGCATCGGCGTCTGGCCCTTGACGTAGTTGTTGACCACGTAGGACCAGATCAAGTCGTTGGGCCGCAGCATGTTGAAGGCGGAGGCCATGCCGGTGCCCTCGAGGTAGCCGCGCTTCTGCATGCGCGCCTCGATCAGGCGGATCTGCTCCTCGTCGGCGAACACCTTGAGGTCGCCGGCATGGGTGAAATCGACCTGCGTGGTCAGGAACGTGGCGCTCTTGATGCGCTTGTTGCCGGTGGCGGCCTGCATCGCCAGGGTCACGGCGAGCAGGGTGCCGCCGACGCAGTAGCCGGCGGCCGCGACTTCGTTCTCGCCGGTGGCCACCCCGATGGCGTCGATCGCCGCCTCGATGCCCTCGCGCATGTAGCTCTCGAAATCCTTGTCGGCGTGACGCGCGTCCGGATTGACCCAGGAGATGCAGAACACCGTCAGCCCCTGGGAGACCATCCAGGCGATCAGGCTCTTCTGAGGGTTGAGGTCGAGGATGTAGAACTTGTTGATCCAGGGCGGGACGATGAGGAAGGGGCGCTTCAGGACCGTCTCGGTGGTGGGCGCGTACTGGATCAGCTCCATCAGGTCATTGCGGAACACGACCTCGCCGGGAGTCACCGCCACGTTGACGCCGACCTCGAAGCCGGCGTTGGGGTCGGTCTGGCGCACGCGCAACTGCCCGTTGCCGGCCTCGATGTCCTCGGCGAGCATCTTCATGCCGCGCACGAGGTTGGCCCCGTTCTCCTTCAGGGTGTGGCGGATCAATTCGGGATTCGTCATCACGAAGTTCGAGGGCGAGAGCGCGCCGGAGATCTGGCGCAGGTAGAATTGCGCCTTGTGCCGGGTGTGCTCGTCGATTCCCTCGGCCCCCTCGACCAGCCCTTCCGCCCAGCGCGAGGTGATGAGATAGCTCTGCTTGATGAAGTCGAAGATCGGGTTCGTCGACCACTCGGCATGGGCGAAGCGATTGTCCTTCGGCTCCGGCACCGCCACCGGGTCGGCGGCCTCCCCCTGCAGGCGATGCCAGGTGGAGCCCCACAGGGTGATGAAGGCCTCGCTGAGCTTGGTCTGCGCCTCCAGGGTCTTCTTGGGGTCGGACAGCCAAGTCTCGGCGACGCTGCCCAGCGTCCGCACCACGTCCTTGACCTCTTCGGGCGGTTCGACGGGCTGGACCGCCATCGCATCCGGCGCCGCCACGGGCTTCATGTAGCGGGAGGCGGCGCGCCCGAACTCCTCGACCAGCAGGCTCGCATTGCGGGACAGGGCCTCGATGTCGGGTAGCGGTGTCGTCCGTTCGGTCGTCACGCGTGCGTCTCTCCCCGGCTTGTCGCCCGTCCGTCGGTCCCGCGACGCCTGCCGCGTGGCCGCGTGGGCCTCGTTTCCGACAAATTAACGCGCCATCGCGCAGTTCCGCCAGAGCGCATGCCAACCAAACGGCCGACTTCCCCATGTCCCGGCTTCACAACCCTCAGTTTGTCGCCGCCCTGGCCCTCGCCGGCCTGCTCGGCGCCTGTTCCGGCGACCTCAACCCCATGCGTGCCGCCTACGGCACGGGCGAGGCCGGGCCGCCGAAGAAGACGCCGGATTTCGTGGCCCAGTCGCGTCGCGGCGGCGACGACTTCCTGCCGGTCGGCGTCTCGGCGCCGGCGCGGCCCATCCGGGCGAAATCGGCCGAGGGCACCAAGGCGCTGGAAGACGAACTCCTGGCGGCGCGAGGCCGCAACGAGGCCCGCGGCCGCTCCGCCGAGGGCGCCAAGCCCTGACCGGCGCGCCCCAGATATCGTTCGGCGTCGCGGCACAAAACTGCTAGATGCTCTGGGAGCGTGCGAATTCTTCGATGGCCCCGCGCAGGGCGGCGCCGTCAAAAGACGGCCGGATTCCACCCGAGGGTCATCCGGTCTAGACCACGCCTCCGTCTCGGGTTGATGACAGCGTCGCGCGCCGGCCCCGGGCCCCGTGTTCCGCCCTCGTGCTCTTGCCAACCTCGTGCTTCTGGACACCGTGAAGGCCATGACCGACTTCCACCGCATCAAGCGCCTGCCCCCTTACGTGTTCGAGCAGGTGAACCGGATCAAGGCCCAGGCCCGCGCCAACGGCGCCGACATCATCGACCTCGGCATGGGCAACCCGGACCTCGATGCGCCGCGCCACGTCATCGCCAAGCTGGTCGAGACGGCCGGGCGGCCGCGCACGGACCGCTACTCGTCGTCCAAGGGCATCGCGGGCCTGCGTCGCGCCCAGGCGAACTATTACAAGCGCCGCTTCGGCGTGAGCCTGAACCCCGACACCCAGGTCGTGGCGACGCTGGGCTCGAAGGAGGGCTTCGCCAACATGGCCCAGGCGATCACCGCGCCGGGCGACGTGGTGCTGGTGCCCAATCCGAGCTACCCGATCCACGCCTTCGGCTTCCTGATGGCGGGCGGCGTCATCCGCTCCGTCCCGGCCGAGCCGACCCCGGCCTTCTTCCCGGCGGTCGAGAAGGCGATGCAGCACTCGATCCCGAAGCCCGTGGCGATCGTGGTCTGCTATCCCTCGAACCCGACGGCCTACGTGGCGAGCCTCGATTTCTATCGGGACCTCGTCGCCTTCGCCAAGCGCCACGAGATCATCATCCTCTCCGACCTCGCCTACGCGGAGGTCTATTTCGACGGCGAGCCGCCGCCCTCCGTTCTCGAGGTCCCGGGCGCCATCGACTGCACGGTGGAGTTCTCGTCGCTCTCGAAGACCTTCTCCATGGCCGGCTGGCGCATGGGCTTCGCGGTGGGCAACGAGCGCCTTCTGGCGGCGCTGACCCGCGTGAAGTCCTACCTCGATTACGGCGCCTTCACGCCGATCCAGGTGGCGGCCACCGCCGCCCTCAACGGGCCGGAGGATTGCATCGTCGAGATGCGCGCCATCTACAAGAAGCGCCGCGACGCGTTGATCGAATCCTTTGGCAAGAACGGCTGGAAGATCCCGACGCCCTCCGCCTCGATGTTCGCCTGGGTGCCGATCCCGGAGAAGTACCAGGCGCTGGGCAGCCTCGAATTCTCCAAGCTCCTCCTGGAGAAGTCGGACGTGGCGGTGGCGCCCGGCATCGGGTTCGGCGAGCACGGCGACAATTACGTGCGCATCGCGCTGGTCGAGAACGAGCAGCGGATTCGCCAGGCGGCGCGCAACATCCGCCGCTTCTTCGACAGCGCGGACAAGACGCTGCACAACGTCGTGACGCTGCCCGAGGCGTCGCTCTCGAAAGCGGGCTGATGCGAGCCCCGGCCGGTTGTTGCGGCCGGGAGACAGGCTCCGGCAAAGCGGCCCGGATCGGCCCGATGTGCTTGTCAGGGCGGCGCGCCGTCCGCAGGGTCGTGCGGCGCCGCGCCTCGACATGCGGCCGCTACGTCGAGTTCCGAGGATCGTATGCGTCGTTTGACCCTTGCCGTCGCGCTGGCGCTGACCGGAGCCGCCGGTGCCTGCGCGCCCAAGCCCATCGTCGCCCGCGACCCGGTGCCCGCGCCCGCGCCGGGTGTCGGCTACGCCTGCGATTCGCGCCCGACCGTGCTGAACGGGTTCTACACCACCTGCGAGCCGCTCCTGCGCGAGCCCACCGTGGTGGTGCGCGCGAAGGGCTGAGGCCGGGCGCGTCGTTCCAAGACTCAAGTGTAACTCAAGTGGACCGGGGACAGCGCGCGCTTACCCGGCGATTGCGGCACTTCGGACACGGACATCACGGCCGTGTTCGGCCATGGTCGCACCGGGCGCGTCATTACCGACCCAGGCTGCCCGCCGGAGTTCCTTCGTGCTGCTGACTTTGCGAATCGCCCTCGCCGCCGGCCTTCTCGGATTCGGGATCGTCTCCACGGCGAGCGCGCAGATGCTCTATCTCGGCGCCCACGGCCCCGTGGTGCTGCCGACCAGCCCGAGCAGCGGCCGCCCGATCCCGGATGATCCGCGTGCCGTGCCGGTGCCGCACGTGATGAACGGCGGCGGCTTCGGCCTGACCGGGACCGATTATTACAGCGACGGCGTCACGGAAGGCCCGCTGAACAAGCGTCATCGCCCGCGCGAATTCGTCCTCGCCCCGGCCCGGATCGGCCCGCAGGATTTCGTGCGTCCGGCGATCCAGTAGGACGCTCGTTTCCCGCTGAACCACGCCCAAGGCAAAAGGCCTCGCGTCGCGGCGTGAGGACGAACCGGGTGTTTTCGGTCGAACGCTGTCATGCGCGGCTGAGGCCGCGGCACGGGATGCCGGAAGCCCCGCGCGTTCGGTATGGCGGCGCAAGGCAGCGGGCGCCAGCCGTTTACACCGTCCGGGCTGGCCGGTATCACCCCGTCCCACAGATCCCCACACACGAGCCCGAAACACCAGATGCGCGCCGAGATCGAACAACTCTCGGATGCCGCCAAGCAGTCGATCGGACTGCTGAGGAGGCATCTTTGACTGGCATACCGTCGAAAAACGCCTCGCGGAACTGAACGCGGCGTCCGAGAACCCCGAGCTCTGGAACGACGCCGACGCGGCCCAGAAGGTGATGCGCGAGCGCACGCAGCTCGACGACGCCGTCGGCGCGATCCGCAAGCTGAGCCAGGACCTCGAGGATTCCCACACGCTCATCGAACTCGGTGAGATGGAGGGCGACGAGGCCACCATCCAGGAGGGCGAGGCGGGCGTGCGCGCCGTCGAGAAGGAGGCCGCGCGCCGCCAGATCGAGACGCTGCTCTCCGGCGAGGCCGACGGCTTCGACACCTATCTGGAAGTCCATTCGGGCGCCGGTGGCACCGAGAGCCAGGACTGGGCCAACATGCTCCAGCGCATGTATGGCCGCTGGGCCGAGCGCCGGAAGTACAAGGTCGAGATCGTCGAGTGGTCGAACGGCGACGAGGCCGGCATCAAGGGCGCCACGCTCCTGATCAAGGGCCATAACGCCTATGGCTGGCTCAAGACCGAATCCGGCGTGCACCGGCTGGTCCGGATCTCGCCCTACGATTCGAGCGCCCGGCGGCACACGAGCTTCGCCAGCGTCTGGGTCTATCCGGTGATCGACGACCGGATCGAGATCGAGATCAAGGAATCCGACTGCCGGATCGACACCTACCGCTCGTCGGGTGCCGGCGGCCAGCACGTCAACACCACCGATTCGGCCGTGCGCATCACCCACATTCCCACGGGGATCGTGGTGGCCTGCCAGCAGGAGCGCTCGCAGCACAAGAACCGGGCCACCGCCTGGAACATGCTGCGCGCCCGCATGTACGAGGCCGAGCTGAAGAAGCGGGAAGAGAAGGCCAGCGCCGAGGCCGCCGCGAAGACCGACATCGGCTGGGGTCACCAGATCCGAAGCTACGTGCTGCAGCCGTACCAGCTGGTGAAGGACCTGCGCACGGGCACCCAGTCCACCGATCCGGACGCGGTGCTCGACGGCGCCCTCGACCCGTTCATGGAAGCCTCCCTGGCGCAGCGCGTCTATGGCGGCGCCGACGTCGTCGAGGACATCGAGTAGAGTCGGAATCGCCGAGGCGCCTAGAGCGCGTCGGCGGCCCGCAGGAAGCGCATGGGGTCGACGGGTTCGCCGTCGATCCGGGTCTCGTAGTGCAGGTGGCTGCCCGTCGAGCGGCCCGTCGATCCGACGCGGCCCACGATGGCGCCGGCCTCGACCCATTGGCCGGCCGAGACGTCGAAGGCCGAGAGATGGGCATAGCGGGTGACGAGCCCGTGGCCGTGATCGACCTCGACCATGTTCCCGTAGCCGCCGCTGTAATCGGCGAGCGTGACCCGGCCGGCGGCCGTGGCGCGGGCCGGTTCGCCGGTCTCCGCCCGCATGTCCATGCCCGTATGCATGGCGTAGCCGCGCGTGAACGGATCGAGGCGGGCGCCGAAATTGCTCGACAGGCTCATGGTGCCGGAGAGGGGCCGCCGCAGGGGCAGCGTCCCGGCCATGTGCCGCAGCCGCGTCTCCTCGGCGATAGAACGCTGCGTCTGCAGGAGCGCGAAGCCGAAGGCGTCACTGCTCAGGGGCACGAGGGGGCCGCCGATGCCGGGTTCCCGGCTCCGCTCGAAGCGCGTGGGATCGAGGCCGAGGCGGGCGACGAGGCCGCGCAGGCGCTGCACGCCGCGACCCGCGCGAAGGCCGATGCCGTCGAGGAGACGGGTCTGCGCCTCCGCGAGGCCGTCGAGGCGCCGTTCCAGCGCCGCCACGCGGGTCTCGACGAGACGCGCCGATTGGCGGCCGGGCAGGGCCTCGTCGCGGGTGCGCAGTTCGAGAGCGTCTTGAGTGGGGAATGGGGTGGGGAAGGGCTTTGCGCCGAGGGCGCGGGTCGGCGTCTCGGCGGCTGGCGCCTCCTCGGACGTCGGCGTCGGCGCCGGCAGCGCTCCGGATTCGCCCGTCAGGGTGGCGAGGAGCGCTTGGCGGGCTTCCATCGCGGCCTGGCGGCGGCCGAGTTCGGCCATGCGCTGGGCGATGCCGTCGCGTGCCGCGGCCTGTTCCGTGGCGGCGCGGTCGAGCTGCAGGCGCAGGGCGCCGATCCGCTCCTCGTAATCGTACTGGATCGCGCTCTGTTGCGAGACGAAGCGCGCCAGGACCTCGTCGTGGAAGACGAGGTAGTAGGTCGCCCCGCCGGCCCAGAGTGTCGCCAGCGCGAGCGCGCCGGCGAGCAGGCGCTGCCGCAGGGGCGAGCGAGAGACCTCTGGGACGGTGGGGCGGGTGGCCTTGTGGGCCTGGGGACGATGGGGAGTTGGCATGGGACGCGTGACCTGATCCACGCACCCACCCTGCACGAATCACGGTTAATGAACCGCCAAGGCACCCCGAGCCCCGAGCCGGGTCCGCGCGCCTAGGCCAGAGCCCGCGCGGCGGCGAGCACCTCCTCCGCGTGCCCCGGCACCTTCACCTTGGGCCAGATCCGCGCGATGCGTCCCTCGCGGTCGATGAGCATCGTGGTGCGCTCCACGCCCATGTACTTGCGGCCGTACATGCTCTTCTCGGCCCAGACCCCGTAGGCCTCCAGCATGGCCTTGCCCTCGTCGGAGCCGAGCGGAAAGGTGAGGCCGTACTTCGCCCGGAACTTGTCGTGGCTCTTCACCGAATCCGGCGAGATCCCGATCACGATGGCGTCAGCCGCCGCGAACTCGGATGCCAGGGCGTTGAAGCCCTGCGCCTCCAGGGTACAACCGCTCGTGTCATCCTTGGGATAGAAGTAGAGGACGGCCTTGCGGCCCTTGAGGCCCTCCAAGCTGATTGTTTCACCGCCGGCACCCGCCAGGGTGAACGCGGGCGCCAGATCTCCGGTATCGAGGGGCATCGCCTTCCTTTCGGCCGATTGATGGTGTGCCAATAGAGTTGCGTCGAGGCGGAGCCGGCAGCCCGAGGCGAACGACCGGCGTCGATAGCTGAAACCCGTAGGACAGCCGCTCGATAGCCCGAGGGGACGTTCCGATCCAGCGGCACAAGGATTGATGGACCAGGAAACGGCCACAGGTTCGCGACCCGCGCGGTCGGCCGGGCGGCGGCGCCCGCTGCTCTGGCTGGTGGCGGCCGTCCTCGTCGTGTTCGTGCTCGCCGTCGGGGGCCTCGTCGCCCGCCTGTCCATGGGTCCGCTGCGCATCGACGGCATGTCCGAGCGGGTGGCCTCCGCCATCGCCGCCAGCATCGGCCCGGGCTGGCGGGTCGCGCTCAGCGACAGCGCCGTCGAGCTCGATTCCGAGCAATCCCTGGCGCTGCGGGTCTCGGGCCTCGATATCCGCAACCCCGAGGGCGCGCTGGTGGTGCGCGCGCCGCACGCGCTGGTCAGCCTCGACACCTGGAACCTCCTCCGGCTCTCGGTGCAGCCCCGCGCCATCGAGTTCCGCGACCTGCAGATGACGGCCCTCGTCCACCGCGACGGCAGCATCGCCTTCGCGGCCTCCGACGCGGTGCAGCCCGGCGCCGTCGAGCCCCATACGCTCCCGAGCGTCGACGCGGCGCTGGGCCGCGTCTCGCCGATCTCCGCCGCCGTGGGATCGATCTTCGGCGTGGTGCTCGATTCCGCCGGCATCGTCGGCGCCCTCGACCGGGCCCGGATCACCAACGGGCGCCTCACCCTGATCGACGACGACGCGCGCCAGCGGGCGGTGTTCGAGCACGTCAACGGCCTGTTCCGTCGCGATGCGGTGCGCGATGCCCGCGTGTTCGAACTGCGCATCGACGGTCCACACGGCGAGTGGCGCTTCGGGGGCGACCTGCACGAGGCGGGCGGCACCCGCCGCACCGGCACGATCACCCTCGACGACCTGCCGATCAACGATCTCCTGCTGCTCTCCGGCCAGTCCAAGCTGCCGGTGGAGACCGACCTGAAGCTCTCCGCCAAGGCCGACGTCGCCATCGATGCGGGGCGCATCGAGACCATGAAGGCCGAGATCCGCACCGGCGGCGGGAATTTCCTGGTCGAGGAGAAGGATTTCAACCCCGTCACCATCGACAGCCTCAGCGCCGAGGTGAGCTGGGACGAGGCCACCCGCGCGATGAACCTCGACGCCCTCGACTATCGGGGCGCGGGAAACGCGGTCCATCTCACCGGTGCCTGGACCTCGGCGCCGGCGGGCGCGGATTCCGCCTGGACGCTGGTGCTCGCGGGGAAAGACGCGGTGCTGCGCGGCGCCAACCCCGCCGACAAGCCGGTCACCCTCGATACGGTCTCGGCCCACCTCACCGGCAAGGCCGGCGGCGTCGTCATCGACGACTTCACCGTCAAGGCGGGCCCCGCGAACGGGCGGATCACCGGGACGCTCGGCACGAACGCCGACGACGACGGCCTGACCCTGCGCATCGTCGCCGCCGACACCGAGGCGCGCATGGCGCTGCGCCTCTGGCCGGAACACGTGGCGCCGCCCGCCCGCAACTACCTCGTGGACAACCTGCGCGGCGGCAAGGTCACGGGCGTCGACATCACCGTGGACATGAGCGGGACCGAACTCGCCGCGGCGACGCGCGGCGAGCCGATGCCCGACAACGCGGTCCACATCGACTTCGCGGTCTCGGACGCGGCGCTGACGGTGGCGCCCGATGCGCCGCCCCTGACGCGCGGGCGGGTCACGGGCACCATCACGGGCCAGACCACCACCATCCGTAACGTCACCGCCGACCTGCGGATGCCGGACAACCGGACCCTGGCGATCGCGGACGGCTCCTTCGTCATCCCGAAGATCACTCCGGACAACGTCACGGCGCAGATCGGCCTGCGCCTCGGCGGGGGCGCCGACGCCCTGGTCTCGCTGCTCCAGACGAAGATGTTCAAGAGCCTGACCGGCGTCGACATCGACCCCGCGACGGTGAAGGGCAATGCCGACCTGCGCATCGATTTCCCGCTCAACCTGAAGCACATCCCCGACCTGCCCGACCTGCCGGTGACGATTTCCGGGTCGCTCTCGGACATCGCCGTGGACAAGGCCTTCGGAAAGGAACGCCTGGAGGCAGGACGCTTCACGGTCTCCTACGACCGGGGCGCCTTCGTCATGAAGGGCGACGGCCGGGTGATGGGCTCGGCCCTCACGCTGGACCTGCGCCAGCCGAAGGCCGGGCAGCCCGGCGAGGTCAACGTCGCGCTCGCCGTCGACGAGGCCCTGCGGGCCCGCAAGGGCCTGCCGGTGGCGCCCCAGTTGTCGGGCACGATTCCCGTTCGCATCAACGTGCCCATCGGCCGCGCGAGCGGCGGCAAACCGCCGATCCGCGTCGAGGCGGATCTCGCCCGGGCGGCGAGCGAGGGCCTGCTACCGGGCGTCTCGAAGGCCGCCGGCAAGCCCGGGCGCATGAGCTTCACCCTGGTCGACGGCGCGAATGGCGGGCTCGACCTGCGCGACCTCACCCTGGACGCCGCGCCGGTGGTGGTGCGCGGCAGCGCCAGCCTGAACGGCGAGGGCGGCTTCGAGCGCGCCGACCTGACCAGCCTCAAGCTCTCGGCGGGCGACGACATGCGCGTTCAGGCCGAGCGCAACGGCAACGGCTACCGCCTGACGGTGAAGGGCGCGGTCGCGGATGCGCGGCCGTTCCTGCGCGGCCTCACGGGGCCGGAGGGCAAGGGGGCGCGCGATTCGAGCCCGAAGGACATCGAGGCCGACGTCAGCCTCGGCATCCTCACGGGCTTCAACGGCGAGGCCCTGACCAATGCCAGCGCGAAGGTCAGCCTGCGCGGGCGCGACATCCGCAGCGGCCGCCTGCAGGGCAAGTTCACGGGCGCGAGCTTCAACGCCCAGGTGACGCACGGGGAGCGCGGAGGCCCTGGCATCACCATCGAGACCCAGGACGCCGGGTCCACCCTGCGGTTCGCCGACATCTACAAGCGCATGTACGGCGGCAAGCTCATCATGACGAGCGCGCTGAACGACGGCCCCCAGGCGGGCTCGGTGCAGATCCGCAACTTCGCCCTGCGCAACGAGCCCGCGCTGTCGAGCATCGTCGCCCAGGGGCCGGCGACGAGCGAGGTCACGGATGCCAAGGGCCGGAAGGTCGTGGTGCAGAATGCCGGCAACGACGTCGAATTCGACCGCCTGCGGGCCATCTTCACCCGCACGGGGAGCCGCATCGATATCAGCGATGCCTCCATCTCAAACGCCGCCATGGGCTTCACGATGAACGGCTTCCTGGACACGGCTAAGGAGCGCGCCGACATCAACGGCACCTTCGTGCCGCTCTACGGCCTGAACAACGTCGTCTCGCAACTGCCGATCCTCGGGCAATTGCTCGGCGGCGGGCGCAACGAGGGCCTGTTCGCCCTGAACTTTCGCGTGGCCGGCCGGCTCTCGAAGCCCGACGTCAGCGTGAACCCGCTCTCGGCGCTCGCCCCCGGCATCCTGCGCAAGCTCTTCAGCGCGGGCGGCGGAAACGACGGGGTGGTGGGCGCCGCACCGGTCGGCGAGACGGAACGCTGAACCGAGCCACGGCGCCCCTCCCGTAGGAGGCGCGGTCGTGAGAGCGGCCCGTCAGCCGACCCGCACCAGAACGTGCTTCTTGCGCCCGAACGACAGCTTGATCACCCCGTCCGCCGTGAGATCGGTCGTGCGCAGCACCATCCGCTCGTCGGTGATCGCCACGTCGTTGACGCGCAGGCCCCCGCTCTTAATCTGGCGGCGCCCTTCGCTGGTGGAGGGCAGGAGCTTGGCGTAATCGGGGCCGAAGGCCGAGAGCACGCCGAGGCCGTCCTCGAGCAGGTCGGCCGAGACCGTGATGCTCGGCAGGTCCTGCGCCACCGTGCCCTCCACGAAGGTCTTCCGCGCAGTCTCGGCGGCGGCCTCGGCCGCCTCGCGGCCGTGCATCAGGGCGGTGGCTTGCGTCGCAAGCACCTTCTTGGCCTCGTTGATCTCGGCGCCGGCCAGGGATTCGAGCCGGGCGATCTCGTCCATCGGAAGCAGCGTGAACAGCTTGAGGAAGCGGCCGACATCGGCGTCCTCCGTGTTGCGCCAGAACTGCCAGTAATCGTAGGGGCTCAGCATCTCGGCGTTGAGCCAGATCGCGCCAGCGGCGGTCTTGCCCATCTTGGTGCCGGACGCCGTGGTCAGCAGCGGCGTGGTCAGGGCGAAGAGCTGCTTCGTGCCCATGCGGCGGCCGAGGTCGAGGCCGTTGACGATGTTGCCCCACTGGTCGGAGCCGCCCATCTGCAGGGTGACGTCGTAGCGCCGGTTGAGCTCGACGTAGTCGTAGGCCTGCAGCAGCATGTAGTTGAATTCGAGGAACGAGAGCTCCTGCTCCCGCTCCAGGCGCAGGCGCACGCTGTCGAACGACATCATCCGGTTGATCGAAAAGTGGCGCCCGACATCCCGCAGGAAGTCGAGGTAGTTGATGTTCGACAGCCACTCGGCGTTGTCGACCATCAGGGCGGCATCGTCCCCGAAGGTCAGGAACTTGGCGAAGACCTGCGCGATGCCGGCCTTGTTGGTCTCGATGTCGGCGGCGCTGAGCACCTTGCGGCCCTCGTCGCGGCCCGTCGGATCGCCGATGCGGGTGGTGCCGCCCCCCATGAGCACGATCGGCCGATGGCCGCTGGCCTGGAGCCAGTGCAGCATCATGATCTGCACCAGCGAGCCCACATGCAGCGAGGCGGCGGTACAGTCGAACCCGATATAGGCGGTGATCCGGTCGCCCTTTAGCGCCGCGTCGAGCCCGCTAAGATCCGAGCATTGATGGATGAAGCCGCGCTCCTGCAGGATGCGCAGGAAGTCCGACGCCAGGGCGGGCGCGGTGGCGGGGGCAGTCTCGTCGGTCTGGGCGGACATGGAGGGCAAAGCCGTCTCGTCTGGCGGGCCGGCGGGCAGGGCGCCTTGCGGGACAAGGGCCGCGCCCGCGTGCTAGCTCGCGGAACACAATCGCATCGGTGGCGGCTCGTAGCATCCCGCGCACCGAAAGGCACGGGGGCGGCACGGCATGACGATGATGCGCGCGATCGGATTGATGAGCGGCACGTCCCTCGACGGCGTCGACGTCGCCCTGATCGAGACCGACGGCGAGACCGTGCGGGTGGTCCAGAGCCACAACGGCTATCTCGAGCCCCTCGGGCCCACGGGCTATCGCGGCTACACCGACGAGGACCGCGCGCTGCTGCGCCAGGCGCTGATCGATTCCGAAGGCGTCAGCGCCCGCGAGGACCGGCCGGGCTGCCTCGCGCAGGCCGAGGATTTCGTCACGCAGGCCCATGCGGAGGCGGTGGAGAGCTTTCTCGCCGACAACGGGCTGTCGCCGGCCGACATCGACGTGATCGGCTTCCACGGACAGACGGTGGTTCACCGGCCGGACCAGCGCATGAGCGTTCAGATCGGCGACGGCGCGGCCCTGGCCCGCCGCCTCGGCATCGCCGTGGTCTCGGACCTGCGCCACGCCGACGTGCTGGCCGGCGGGCAGGGCGCGCCACTGGTGCCGGTGTTCCACCAGGCGCTCGCGCGCGCGTCGGGCTTCGAGGGGGCGCTCGGCATCCTGAACATCGGCGGGGTCGCCAACGCCACCATCATCTCGGCCAACGGCGACGTCATCGCCTTCGACACGGGGCCCGGCAACGCGCTCATCGACGACTGGATGCGCGAGCGCACCGGCCGCCCCCTCGACGATGGCGGGCGCACCGCCGCGCGCGGGCGCCCGGACGAGCCGCTCCTGGCCTGGCTGCTGATCCACCCGTTCTTCGCGCGTCGCCCACCGAAGTCGCTGGATCGCAACTGGTTCTCGCACAAGCTCGCGGGCCAGCTCTCCACCGAGGACGGAGCGGCGACGCTCACCGCCTTCACGGCCCGCGCGGTGGCCCGCGCCCTGGACCACGCCCCCGAGATTCCGGCGCGCTGGATCGTGGCTGGGGGCGGAGCCCGCAACGGCGAACTCGTGCGGCTGCTGAACTACCACCTGCGCGCGGAGATCACGACCGCCGACGCCATCGGCTGGTCCTCGGCCTACCTCGAAGCGCAGGCCTTCGCGCATCTGGCCGTGCGCTCCCTGAAGGGCCTGCCCATCACGTTCCCGTCGACCACGGGGGTCCGCGAACCGACCACCGGCGGCGTCCTGGCCCGGCCCGATGCCTGAGGGACGCGGCGTGTCCTGGCGCACGAGCGCGCTCCGGGCGCGGCATGCGCCCGCGCTGGCCCTCCGGGCCAACCCGCGCTAGAGCGGAGGCGCCATGTCGCACAACACGTTCGGTCACCTTTTTCGCGTCACCACCTTCGGCGAAAGCCACGGGGTGGCCCTCGGCTGCGTCGTCGACGGATGCCCGCCCGGGCTCGCCCTCTCGGCCGAGGACATCCAGGCGGAACTCGACCGGCGTAAGCCCGGCCAGTCGCGCTTCACCACGCAGCGGCGCGAACCCGACAGCGTGCGCATCCTGTCGGGGGTGTTCGCCGACGACCGCACGGGGGGCGTCCAGCTCACCACCGGCACGCCGATCGCGCTGGAGATCGAGAACACCGACCAGCGCTCGAAGGATTATTCCGAGATCCGCGACAGCTACCGGCCGGGCCACGCCGATTACGCCTACGAGGCCAAGTACGGCATCCGCGATTATCGCGGCGGCGGGCGCTCCTCGGCCCGCGAGACCGCCGCCCGGGTCGCCGCCGGGGCGGTGGCCCGCAAGGTCCTTCCCGAAGGCGTGATCATCCGCGCCGCCCTGGTGCAGATGGGGCCGCACGCGGTCGATCGGTCGCGCTGGGATTGGGAGGCCGTGAACGCCAACCCGTTCTTCTGCCCCGACCCCGAGAGCGCGACGTTCTACGAAACCTACCTCGACGAAATCCGAAAGAGCGGCTCGTCGGTGGGGGCGGTGATCGAGGTGGTGGCGGAGGGCGTGCCCCCCGGCCTCGGCGCGCCGATCTACGGCAAGCTCGACGCGGACCTCGCCGCCGCGATGATGTCGATCAACGCGGTCAAGGGCGTCGAAATCGGCGACGGCTTCGCCTCCGCCGCTTTGCGCGGCGAGGAGAACGCCGACGAGATGCGCTCCGGCAACGCCGAGGGCCCGACCTTCCTCGCCAATCACGCCGGCGGCGTGCTCGGCGGCATCTCCACCGGCCAGCCCATCGTCTGCCGATTCGCCGTGAAGCCGACCTCGTCCATCCTCACGCCCCGCATGAGCGTGACGCGCGACAACCGCGACGTCGACCTCGTCACCAAGGGCCGCCACGACCCCTGCGTCGGCATCCGCGCCGTGCCGGTGGCCGAGGCCATGATGGCGTGCGTGCTCGCCGATCACTATCTGCGCCATCGGGGGCAGGTCGGCGCGCGGGTCTGAACCCACGCGCGCCCGTCGCTTCCCGAGCCGCTCATCCCAGAGACGTCCAGTGCCACACACCCATGTCACGCAGGCCATCGAGGCCTACGCCCGCGGCGAGATCGTCGTCGTCACCGATGACGACGACCGCGAGAACGAGGGCGACCTCGTCGTCGCCGCCTCGCTCTGCACGCCGGAGAAGATGGCCTTCATCGTCCGCAACACCTGCGGCATCGTCTGCGCGCCCCTGACCCGCGCGGAGGCCCGGCGCCTGCGCCTCGACCCGATGGTGGCCTCCAACGACGCGCCGCTCGGCACCGCCTTCACCGTCACGGTGGACGTGAAGCACGGGCTGACCACCGGCATCTCCGCCGAGCAGCGCTGCAACACCGTCCGGGCACTGGCCAACGGCAACATGGGCGAGGACGATTTCGTCCGGCCCGGCCACGTCTTCCCCCTGATCGCCAAGGATGGCGGCGTGCTCATGCGCTCCGGCCACACGGAGGCGGCGGTCGACCTGTGCAAGCTCGCGGGCCTCCCCCCGGTGGGCGTCATCTGCGAGCTCGCCAACGACGACGGTACCGTGATGAAGGGGCCGCAGATCACGGCCTTTGCGGAGCTGCACAACCTGAAGCGCGTCTCGGTGGCCGATCTCATCGCCTACCGGCAGGCCCGCGAAACGCTGGTCGAGCGGGTCGGCAGCTTCCCGGTCAAGACCGAGTTCGGCGAGATGACGGGCTACGCCTACACCACGCCGTTCGAGACCGTGCAGCAATTCGCCTTCGTGCATGGCCGCATTGGCGACGGCACCGACGTGCTTGTGCGGCTGCACCGGTCCAACGTGGTGGCCGACGTCATCGAGGGCGGGCGCCAGATCGAGGCGGTGATGCGCCGCTTCGCCGAGGAAGGCCGGGGGGTGCTGGTCTACCTGCGCGACGGGACGGCCGGCGTGCCGCTCAAGCCCTTCCCGGAGGAGGGCTCGGAGGCCCAGCGCGTGGCGCAGTGGCGCGAGGTCGGCCTCGGCGCGCAGATCCTGCGCGACCTCGGCATCAGTTCGATCCGCAACCTCGCGACCTCGTCGCGGGCCTATGTCGGCCTGTCGGGCTTCGGGATCGAGTTCCTGGGGGACGAGCGGCTGGAGGGGTGAGGCGAGCCGGTCAGGGCTTCGGCGCGTTGCGCCGATCCTCGCGGCCGGTCAGCCAGATCATCAGCAGGCACACGGCTCCGACGAGCAGCGGCGAGATGAAGAAGGCATAGATCTCCGTGCCCGTCATTCGATCAACCTCCGCAAGATCCGTCTCGCCATCCAATGTAGGCCCGCTCCGATCGTCAACCAAGTCACCCCCGTGACGAAAGCCGGCACGAACCCCGAGGTGCCCAGGATCGCCGCGACGAACGGGGCGATGCCGCCCACAGCGATCGACGCGATCGCGATCCCGTTGAGCCAGGTCGCCGTCAGCTTCGTCTGCTCGTTGTGAACCAGGGACACCCTCACCGCCCCATCAGCGCATCCACGTGCGCGGAGACGGAGAGCCCGAGCCCCTTCAGGCTGTAGCCGCCCTCCAGCACCGAGACGATGCGGCCCCCCGCATGCTTGTCGGCGACCTCCATCAGCCGGCGGGTCGCCCAGCCGAAATCCGCCTCGGTGAGTTCGAGATGGGCGAGCGGGTCGAGGTGGTGCGCGTCGAAGCCCGCCGAGATGATGACGAGGTCCGGGGCGAAGGCGTCGAGGCGGCGCAGGATGCCGGCGGTGAAGACCTCGCGGAAGGTGGCGCCGTCGTCGCCCGCGTGGAGCGGCAGGTTCACGATGGTGTCGTGGTTGCCGCGTTCCGAGGCCGCGCCGGTGCCGGGAAACAGCGGCATCTCGTGGGTCGAGGCATACATCACGGACTTGTCGTCCCAGAAGATGTCCTGGGTGCCGTTGCCGTGGTGGACGTCCCAGTCGACCACGGCGACGCGGGTCGCCCCGTGCACCTCGCGGGCGTGGCGCGCGGCGATCGCCGCGTTGTTGAAGACGCAGAAGCCCATCGCGGTCATGCGCTCGGCGTGGTGGCCGGGGGGACGCATCGCCACGAACGCGTTGGTGCATTCGCCCGCCATCACCGCGTCGACGGCATGCACCGCGCCACCGACACCGCGGAACGCCGCCTCGAGGGTTCCCGGCGAGAGCAGCGTATCGCCATCGATCTGGACATAGCCCTCGCGGGGCGCCGCCGCGATGATCGCCTGCACGTAGGGCACCGGATGGACGAGGGTCGGAACCTCCGGTCCCGCCTTCGGGGCGAGGCCGCGCACGAGGCCGGCGAAGCGCTCGTCCTCCAGCGCCCGCTCGACGGCGCGGATCCGGTCCGCGCGCTCCGGATGCCCCTCGGGCATCGCATGGTCGAGGGCGGAGGGATGGCTCACGTACAGCGTCGTCACGGTCGTCCCTCCGGCGGCATCGCGTCCGGTCGCGGATCTGCGACCGGCGACACGGATGTGCCACGTCCTCGTGCGCGGCACGCCATGGGGATGCGCGCTCGGTTCCGGTTGTGCAAGGGCAGGTCCGGCGGTCCGCTGGGCAGGTCCGTCGCGGTCGCCTCCATGAAGCGCGGGCCGATGCTGCGCGTGTCCTAGAGACCCTCGTATGTCCGCGCCGCCAGTCTTGCCGATACCATCCGCGTCGGCTGCCGATTGGCCTGCGAAGCGCTAGGTCAAAAAAATCGTCCGCCTGGTATGTCTGCATCATTGCGGAAGACGGGACTTTGGCCACTTACTCGGCAGGCACGATAGCCAAATGCTCCCATCGCCAAGTCCCTCCATAGCCGAGTCCTTCCAAAGCAGAGTCATTCGGAAGATTTTTTATGAACGTCGTTCGATCGTAGACTGTAGCCGAAAGTCTTAAGGGTCGGGCGATGACGGATAGCTGCGATCGCTGACGCCTTCGCACCTTGGAATGTGCCTCAAGACCGAGGACGACTTCATGCCGGACCCTGTTTTTCCGCCGGCCGACCGGAGCAGAGTCGTGGATGCCGTCGTCATGGCCGCCCGCGATGCCGTCCGCCGCAATCCCTTCTCCGTCGGCCTGATCCTGCTCGCCGTCGAGACGCTTCTGCACAGGCGGGAGCCGACCGCTCGAACCGACATCGCCCCGCGACCCACAACGAGGAAAGACCGCTGATGCGCCCGTATATCGCCGAGTTCGTCGGCACCTTCATCCTGGTCTTCTGCGGCTGCGGAAGCGCGGTGCTTGCGGGCGACCACATCGGCTATGCCGGCGTCGCCCTCTCGTTCGGCTTCGTCCTGGTGGCGATGGTCTACACCCTCGGCCCGATCTCGGGATGCCACCTGAATCCGGCCGTCACCCTCGGCCTGACGCTGAGCGGGAAGTTCGAGGCCGGGCGGCTTCCGGCCTACGTCGCCGCCCAGATCCTCGGCGCCATCGTCGCCTCCGCCATCCTGTACCTAATCGCCCAGGGGCACCCCGGTTTCGACGCCGCTGCGACGGGCTTCGCCTCGAACGGCTACGACCTGCGCTCGCCGGGGCACTACAACCTGACGGCGGCCTTCATCGCCGAGTTCGTACTGACAGGCCTTCTGGTCCTCACCATCCTGGGTTCGACCGACCTCAAGGCGCCGGTAGGCTTCGCGGGGCTCGCCATCGGCATCGTACTGGTGGTGATCCACCTCGTGTCGATCCCGGTGACGAACACCTCGGTCAATCCCGCCCGCAGCATCGGCCCGGCCCTGTTCGCGGGCTGGGCGGCGATCGGCCAGCTGTGGCTGTTCATCGTCGCGCCCCTGCTCGGGGCCACGGCCGCCGCAAGCCTGTACCGCGCGATCCGTGCCCTCGATCCGGTGATGCAGATGCCCCAGCGCCAGGGCCTGCAGGCACTGGCCGGGGAGACCGAGCAGCGCATGGAAAAGGC
>NZ_JAQGKL010000175.1 GCF_028290105.1 Methylobacterium sp. | reverse complement strand
CTGGCTGAAGGGAGAACAGGGTGGCGGGCCGTTACGGGCTGGAGATCCGGGCGGCGACGAGTGCCGACGCGCCCGGGTTGTCCGAACTCCTGCGGGCGGCTGGCCATCCTCTCGCTCCCAACATCCTGTCGCAGCGCCTCGAAGCCCTGCGGCCGGAACCGGGCGCGGCCCTCGTCGCGATGGAATGGGGCCCGCCGAGCGGACTGATCCTCCTGCACTGGTATCGGTCGCTGGATTCGAGCCTGCCGACCGCACAGATCACCACTCTGGTGGTTGGCCCGGACGAGCGCCGACGCGGCATCGGCCGGCTCCTGATCAAAGCCGCTTCCCAGGCCGCGCGCTCCGCCGGATGCGGCGCAATCCAACTCCTGATCGGTCCCGACCAGCCAACGCTGCAGGCTTTTGGCGCGGCAACCGGATTTTCAGAACACGGGACCGTTCTCCTCAGGCCCTTGCGCAAGAAGGCGTGACCCTGGCGGTCAAGCGACCTCATTTGCCCATCAGGGCTTCACATCGGCGCACGCGCGGCCTGCGGCTTTGGAAATTTCCCTGTTTTATCAATATCTTGAAAAACCAGCCGGTTAACACCCCTTAAACCCGCCGCATTTACCGTGCGCAAGCAGGGTCGCTCGAATCGCGAACGAACCTTGGGGCAGACGGGACGCATGGCGACGGGACGCGGGCGGGCAGGCAGGGGTGAGCCGAACTTCGACGTGCCCGAAGGGCGCGCGGGAAACCCGGCCGACCTCGACCTGCGCCTGTCGCGGTCCGATCGCGCGGGAGGCGGCGTGGCACGAGGCGAGACGGGTACGAAGGGCGGGCGCCGGGACGGCGCCGGCAAGGGCCCCGCACGGGGCGCCGCATCCCGGTCTCCGCCCCTCCGCAAGGCGCCGCGCCGGGCGCGCCGTTCGATCCTCGGACGCCTCGTCTATCTCGGGCTCGTGCTCGGCCTCTGGGGCGTGATCGGCATCGCCGGCCTCGTCGCCTACCACGCCTCGCAACTTCCGCCGATCGACCAGTTGGCCGTGCCCAAGCGCCCGCCCAACATCGCGATCCTGGCGAGCGATGGCTCGCTGCTCGCCAATCGCGGCGAGACCGGCGGCCGGGTGGTGAGCATCAGGGAATTGCCGCCCTACCTGCCGCGCGCCTTCGTGGCGATCGAGGACCGGCGCTTCTACAGCCATCTCGGCGTCGACCCCGTGGGCATCGCCCGGGCGGTAGCCCAGAACATCACCCGCCGGGGCGTCTCGCAGGGCGGCTCAACGCTGACGCAGCAGCTCGCCAAGAATCTGTTCCTGACGCCCGAACGCTCGGCCTCGCGAAAGATCCAGGAGGCGATCCTCGCCCTGTGGCTGGAGCACAAGTACACCAAGGACGAGATCCTCGAACTCTACCTCAACCGGGTCTATTTCGGCGCCGGCGCCTACGGCGTGGAGGCGGCGGCGCAGCGGTACTTCGGCAAGCCCGCCAAGGCCGTCACCCTGGCGGAGGCCGCGATGCTCGGCGGCCTCGTGCAGGCGCCCTCGCGGCTGGCCCCGAACCGCAACCTGCCCGCCGCCCAGGCGCGGGCCGCGCAGGTGCTCGCCGCCATGGAGGAGCTGGGCTTCGCCAAGCCCGCCGACGCCAAGCTGGCGCTGGCGACCCCGGCCCGCCCGACCAGCGTGCGCGGCGGCGGCTCGGCCAATTACGTGGCCGACCTCGTGATGGACGTGCTCGACGACTTCCTGCCGAAGTTCGAGAGCGACATCGTCATCGCGACCACGGTCGATACCGGCTTGCAGGCGGCGGGCGAGAAGGCCCTCGTCGACGAGCTGAACCAGAAGGGCGGCCGCTACAACGTCGCCCAGGGTGCCCTCGTCTCGATGAAGCCCGACGGCGCGATCCGCGCCTTGGTCGGCGGGCGCGACTACGCCCAGAGCCAGTTCAACCGCGCCACGACGGCCAAGCGCCAGCCCGGCTCCTCGTTCAAGCCCTTCGTCTACCTCGCGGCCGTCGAGCACGGCCTCACCCCCGACACCGTGCGGGACGATGCGCCGATCAGCATCAAGGGCTGGAACCCCGAGAACTACTCGCGCGACTATCGCGGCCCCGTGACCCTGCGCGATGCGCTCGCGCTCTCGCTCAACACCGTGGCAGTGCGCCTCGGCCAGGAGGTCGGCCCGAAGACCGTGGTGCAGACGGCCCAGCGCCTCGGCATCTCGTCGCCCCTCCAGGCCAACGGCTCGATCGCGCTCGGCACCTCCGAGGTGACGCCGCTCGAACTGGTCGGCGCCTACGCGGCCTTCGCCAATGGCGGCACGGGGGTGATCCCCTACGTCATCGCCAGCGTGAAGGGGGCCGACGGCAAGGTCCTCTACAAGCGCAAGGAAGGCGGCCTCGGACGCGTCATCGACGCCAACGCGGTCTCGATGATGAACGCGATGATGCACGAGACCTTCGTCACCGGCACCGCCAAGAAGGCCGAAGTGCCGGGCTGGGACCTCGCCGGCAAGACCGGCACCAGCCAGGACTTCCGTGATGCCTGGTTCATCGGCTTCTCCTCGACGCTGGTGACCGGGATCTGGCTCGGCAACGACGACGGGGAATCCACCAAGAAGGTCTCGGGCGGCAACCTGCCGGGCGAGATCTGGAAGGCCTACATGACGGTGGCGCTGAAGGGCCAGACCCCGACGTTGCTTCCTGGCGCCAACCGCTGGCGCATCCGTGCCCCGGCCGAACCGGCGGTGACGAACAGCACCCCCGGCGGCCTGATCGGCGCGCTACTCGGCGAACCACAGGCCGCAGCACCTGCTCCCCGCGCGGCAAGCCCGCCCGCACGCCACGCCGATGCGAGCCGTGGCCCGAGCCAGGACGACCGGAACTTCCTGGAGAAGCTGTTCGGCGTCGGGGAATAGGCGCGCGCCGCGCACGCGACGATTGTCACCCGTCCGGCACACCCTTCGCCAAAGCCCTGCCGGGCCATTGACGGGGGAGTGCCGGAACGGGCCTGCTCGCGTCCGACGGTTCCTCCCCGGAGGATCAAAAGGGAACGCGGTGAGGACCTTCGTGCCCGAAGCCGCGGCTGCCCCCGCAACTGTAAGCGGCGAGCCCATCATCAACACGTCACTGGGGGCCTTCGCCTCTGGGAAGACGATGAGAGGGCGGTGACCCGCGAGCCAGGAGACCTGCCGTCAGCCGTGGTCACACGCGGAACGCATCGGGCGGGGTGTCCTGGTGGGTGTCGGGGCGCTCGCATGTGGCGAAC
>NZ_JAQGKL010000165.1 GCF_028290105.1 Methylobacterium sp. | reverse complement strand
CCGCTCGCGTGGGAGGAACTCGGCAATATTGAGACTGCGCAGGCGTTTACCGTCCACCGGGTGCTGGAGGAGGGACCCTTACAGGGCGCAGATTGGGCACAAACGCCTCAACACCTCCCGGGATAGCCTGAGTTGGCGGGGCAGGGGCATGCGAGCAGCAGGTAGCGCAGAGCTAGCGCAGCTCACCAGTGACGCCTGGGAGATCAATGACTTAGGCGTGCTCGCGCTCAGATCATAATCCTTGTGTCGGGAGTTCAAATCTCTCCCTCGCTACCAAAGTTTCAGCCTGCTAGGTCAATGACCTAGCAGGCTTTTTCATGCACTCGGCGATGTCCGGAAATGGCTTTTCGTGCGCGCACGACGACAGCTCGGCAAGAGCATCATCGAGCGCCAGACGACTCTCCGACAGATTTCGCGCCGAGTGCCATCAATCGTTCCTGCGCAGAAGCAGTCCCCGATGCCGGATGCGCTTCAGGCCGCGCGGCCTTGGCCAGGTCTAACCATCACTGATCCGCCGTTTCCCGGTCGCCTCATCTGGATGGAAGACCATCGAGACCAGCGACGAAACCGATCCGGCAGGGATTTCCAGGCGCGATCATGGCTAGCCCCATGGGACGCCGAGCCATGATCGATGCAAAGCGGCTTCGCGGGTGAAAATCCGCTTCTGATCAAGACCCATCCCGACCGCTTCCGTCCCTCGCTCCGGCGCGGAGCGTGCACGCGACTGGCCGCGCCTGCTCGGCCATTGCGCCAGGCAGCCCCGGTCCTGAGGGACGGGTCACGAGCCCACGCGCCGCCTCTTCTTCTTCGCCCGCGAGCCCGTCGATTCCCGGAACCAGGACGCCGGCGGTCCCTCGCATTCGCCGTCGCATCCCAGACTGTGCCAATCAGAAGATACACGGCAAAGACTAACATTTGTGTATATTATCGTATTCAGTGGACAACTGATTAACACGTCAAGTTATCGCCGCAATCAAGCAACCATATGATCCCTGTACATTACAGGGGAGACCGCGATGACTGTGACAATCCTCGATCC
This sequence comes from Methylobacterium sp., assembly GCF_028290105.1. Classification (GTDB taxonomy): domain Bacteria; phylum Pseudomonadota; class Alphaproteobacteria; order Rhizobiales; family Beijerinckiaceae; genus Methylobacterium. The sequence continues at coordinate 2,261 of NZ_JAQGKL010000165.1, read as the reverse complement.
GGTCACTGGCAAGCTGGTGACGATCACGGTGCGCGACACGAAGTAGAACGCACGGATCTCCGGAGCCCGGAATCGAGACGCAGGAGGGCACGATGGCTGGATGGCGGGAAGAGGGGCTCTGCGCCCTGAAACGGATCATCGCGCGCGCCGAGGCACAGAGGGTCGATACGATGCTTCAGATCGCGGTTCTGGATGCCGACGAGGTCAGCTCTGCCCAGGCCCGCGCCGACCTCGTCGCCGTCGAAAAGCTTCTGAAGACGATGCGAAGGCAGCATTCGCTGCTGGTCGCGAGCGTCCACAGCGCCGAAGCGGCCCGACTGGAAGACGAACGGCACCGCACGGCCGCCTAGGATCCGGCGCGACCGCAGCGCACAAAAGACGGTGGACCTCGCCGGGCCGAGCCTGTAGGTGGGCCGGCCCGACCATCCAGCGTTGTTGCCGGAGACCCATCATGGCGGCCTGCGGCCTCGACTTCGGCACCTCGAACACGACCCTCGGCCTCGTCACCGGAGCGGCCCCCGCCCTGGTGCCCCTCGAAGGCCGGCACGTCACGATTCCGAGCGCGATCTTCTTTCCGCCGGGGCAGGCGCCCTTCGTCGGGCGCGCCGCCATGGCCGAGTATGTCGAGGGCACGCCGGGGCGCCTGATGCGCAGCCTGAAATCGGTGCTCGGCTCTTCCCTGCTGGAGGAGACGACGCCGGTCGGGCGCGAGCGCATCAAGTTCCGCGACGTCATCGGGCGCTACCTCGCCGCCGTGAAGGCGCGGGCGGAGGCCGAGACCGGGGTCGCCCTCGACACCGTCGTGCACGGCCGACCCGTCCACTTCGTCGACGGGGACCCGCAGGGCGATGCCCGGGCGGAGGACGCGTTGCGCGAGATCGCGAACAGCATCGGCTTTCGCCACGTCTCGTTCCAGTTCGAGCCCATCGCCGCCGCCCTCGACTACGAGCAGCAGGTGCGGGCGGAGGAGATCGCGCTGATCGCCGACATTGGCGGCGGCACCTCGGACTTCTCGATCGTGCGCCTGTCGCCGGAGCGCCACGCGCGAGCGGAGCGCAGCGGCGACATCCTGGCCAATGACGGCGTGCGCATCGGCGGCACGGATTTCGACCGCCGCCTCAGCCTCGGCACGGTGATGCCGCTGCTGGGCCTCGGGACCGCGATGAACCGGGGCGACCTCGACGTGCCCACCGGCTACTTCCACGACCTCGCCACGTGGTCGAGCATCAACCGGCTCTACAACGCCAAGACCCTGCGGGAGATCGAGGAGGTGCGCCGCGACGCCCGGCGTCCCGATCTCCTGGCCCGGCTCTACACGGTCGTGGAAGCCGAGCGCGGGCACTCGCTCGCCATGGAGGTGGAGGGCGCCAAGATCGCCACCTCGGAGGAGGGCCGGGGCCGGGTCGCGCTCGACTGGGTCGAGGCCGGGCTCGAGGCCGGCATCGACCGGGCGGGGCTCGTCACCCACACGGACGAACTCGCCCGGCGCATCGCCGAGCGGATCGCCCGCTGCCTCGCCCAGGCCGGGCTCACCGCCGACCGGATCGACGCGCTGTTCCTCACCGGCGGCTCCACGGGCCTGCCCCATGTGCGCGCCGCGCTCACCGCCTGCGTGCCGGGCGCCCGCGTGGTCGACGGCGACACCTTCGGCTCGGTCGGCACCGGGCTGACCATCGAGGCCGCCCGCCGCGCGGCTTGAGCCGCGGCACGGATCCGGCGCAAAATCCCATCCGGGACAGGAACCCGTCACGCCCGCGCTTTGTCGCGGGGCGGGCGGGTGATACGAGCAGGCCATGACCACACGACCACCATCACGCGGCGGCTCCGGGCGCAGAGGCGCCGGGAGCCAGGGCGCGGGAACCGGCCGCGGCGGACCGCCGGGCAAATCCACGTCCTCGGGCAAGTCGGCGTTCTCGGGCAGGCCCGGCCGTCCGGGCAAGCCCGGCACCTTCAAGCGCCCCGACCGGGAACGCACCGGTCCGCGCACCAGCGCCCTCGACGCGGCCCACCGCGCCGCCGAAGGGCGCGGCGAGGCCGGCAAGCACGCGCCCTGGCGCCCCGGCCAGGAAGCGCGGGACCGCGAGATCGACGCCCCCGAGCCGTCGTTCGAAGCCGCCGAGGAGGCTCCGCGCCGGGCGCGGCGTCCCCGGGCCGAGCGCCCCGGTTCCGCCGAGGCGCAGCCTTCGCGCCGGGCCGATGCGGAGCCGCGCGGAGCCGTCCCCGCCCCCGCGGGCCCGACCCGGCAGATCGGCAGAGCGTCG
>NZ_JAQGKL010000157.1 GCF_028290105.1 Methylobacterium sp. | reverse complement strand
CCGTGGCGCCGCGCCCGCACGCGGCCCGGGCGTCGCGCCGGCCGGTGAAGGCGGCATGACCCCCAGCGCCGGGGCCGTGGATTCGGCCAAGGGCGGCAATGCCGACCAGAACGATCGCGCCGTTCCGAACACCGGCGGCACTTCGGGCGGACCGGCCCGTTAGAGCCGACGGCGCCCCGACGTTCCTGCCGAGACGAATTCATGCCGGCCCCGCGAGGGGCCGGCTTTTTTCATACCCGTGCCGGACCGCAAGGAATCCCGCGTGTGATTGCGCACAATCGAGTTGTCAGGTGTGGTGCTTAGACTGACCTGAAACGGCTCTGTCGGGCCCGTTCATGCAGCGAGAAAAGCGCGGATCCGTTTGATTTCGACGGACATCGATGGTGCGCAATGGGAAAGATCTCGTCGCCTTCCAGCCCCATGGCCTGCGACGTATTGCCGACGAACGAGCGGCCGGAACGCATTGGGGCGGAACGACTTCTCACCCCACACCGGCGAGGCGGGTTTGTTCTGAGCCGCATGGCCTCAGCGACCCAGACCCGCACCGCGACTCGATATTCCTAAGCGAACGATCCCCGAAAGACGAACATGCGCACCTTCAGCCTCACCTTCGCCGCGGCCTCCCTCATCGCCACCGCCGCGCTCGCCCAGTCGCCGTCCGGCAATGTCGGCCAGCCCGAGCGCGCCGTGCCGCAGGCCGGCAACACGACCCGGGGCCCCATCGACAACCCGTCCGTCTACGGCGCCTACCGCAACGCCGACGGCCGCGTCGACATGGACGTCACCGGCACCGTGACCGAGGGTCCCTACGGTTCGAACCGCGAGGCGATCTTCGAGGATTCCGCCAAGGGCGGAAACGCCGAGCAGCCCAACCGCATCGTGCCGAATCTCGGCACCACCTCGGGTGGTCCGAAGTTCTAGTCCACGCCGCATTCGCGGATGATCCGGGGGCGGGGCCATGGGGCCTCGCCCCTTTTTCATGGCGAAACCCGTCTGCGGCGCACCGGCCCCTGGCCTTCGGCCCGGTCCCGTTTCAAAGTCGAGCCATGTACGACGGCGACCGCGTTGAGATCACGCCCGAGATCCTGCTCAAGGCCTACGCGGCCGGGATCTTCCCGATGGCCGAGGACGCCGATGATCCGGCGATCTACTGGGTCGAGCCGCGGGCGCGCGGCGTGCTGCCCCTCGAGGGGTTCCACGTCTCCAAGCGGCTGGCTCGCACCGTCCGGTCCGACGTGTTCGAAGTCCGGACCGACCAGGATTTCGACGCGGTCATCGCCGGCTGCGCGGCCCCGCGCGGCGATGCCGAGCGGACCTGGATCAACGGGCGCATCCGCGAACTCTACGGCGCGCTGTTCGATGCAGGCCACGCGCACACCGTCGAGGTCTTCCTGGAGGGGCAGCGTGTCGGCGGCCTCTACGGAGTTTCCCTCGGGGCGGCGTTCTTCGGAGAGAGCATGTTCCACACGGTGCGGGACGCCTCGAAGGTCGCCCTCGTCCACCTCGTCGCGCGCCTGCGGGCGGGCGGGTATCGCCTCGCCGACACCCAGTTCGTCACCGACCATCTCAGCCAGTTCGGGGCCGAGGAGCTGCCGCGCCACATCTACAAGCGGCGCCTCGCCGATGCGATCCTGCACCAGGCCGACTGGAACGTCTGGCCGGGGGACGGCACCCTGCGGGGACGCGACGCCCTCGCTGCGCTCGGCGCCACGTGAGCGCGCCGCAGCGTCAGGTCTTTAGCGGAACAGCGCGTCGAACAGCGTCTGGGGCTGTGCCGGCGCGGGCGGGGCCGGGGCCGGACCCTCGTTCGACGGGAAGAATTTTCGCGAGGGCTTCTGCTTGGGCTGCACGGGCACGCCGCGCGGGGCCTCGACGTCGACCTGCCCGTTCGGGTTGACCTGCTGGGCCGTGCGGGTGGCGTCCTGTCCCGATTTCGACTTGCGCGTCTTCTCGGGCTTCGAGGCCATGGCGGGCATGTCCTCCTGCTCGCGCGCCTCGGCGATCACGTCGCTGCCGCCCTTACAATCGACGAGCCAGACATCGTAGATCGGATGTTCGATGGCGTGCAGGCCGGGGCTCGCGGCGAACATCCAGCCGGTGAAGATGCGCCGGTACTTGTTGTCGAGGGTGACCTCGTCGACCTCGAGGAAGCCCGTGGTCTTCGGGCTCTCCGTGGGCGGGCGGCTGTAGCAGACGCGCGGGGTCAATTGCAGCGCGCCAAACTGCACGGTCTCGTCCACCGCCACCTCGAAGGACACGATGCGCCCGGTGATCTTGTCGAGACCGGAGAACACGGCGGTCGGGTTCTTGATCTTGTCGGCGGCGGCCGGAAGGGCGGTGAGGCCGATCGCGATCGACGCGAGGAGGAGGCGCTTGACCACGGGGCGGGACGATCCTGCTGTGCTGCGGCTCACGGGCGACCCCCTCTCGAATGCACTCCGGGTGCGGAGCGACGGCGCGAGGCTGCGGTTAGGCCCGAGAAGATTGGTGGAAAAAGGGCCGGCGGCCCGTCGGCTCAGTTGCCCGGGTTCCAGGGCACGTAATCGCCGGTCGCCGCCGGGCGCTGGCCCACGTTCAGCTGCGAGCCGCGCGGCCGGTAGGCGCCGCTGGTGCCCGTGAGGTTCTCGACATGCGCCTTCTGCCATTCGCGGGGCACGTAGCTCTCCTCGCTCGGGGGCACGTCGCCGTTGTGGCAGAGCCAGCTGCGCCAGCCCGGCGGCACCTTCGAGGCGTCGGCGTAGCCGTTGTAGACGACCCAGCGCCGCTCGGTCCCCACCGAGCGGTCGATGAGCGGCCCTTGCGCCCGGTAATAGATGTTGCCGAGTTCGTCCGTGCCCACGCGCTGACCGCGCCGCGCGGTGTAGAGCGCGAGCGACATCGTCTGCCCGTTCCACCAGGTGAAGATGCGCAGGAGCGTGTCCTTGAGAGCCATCGCGTTCGCCCGATTGGGGCCCGCGAGCCCCGCCATCACTGTCGGGCCGGACTATGGTGAGGCGGCCCTTCGAAGTCCAGCGGGCCGCGCCGGCCCCCAGCGACGCGGCCGCGTGCCGGGCTGCGGCCCAAATCCCACACGGGCCGGCGTTAACCATGCGGGGCCGCTCGCCTGGCACCGACAACCTGTGGGCCCGAAATTTTTCTCGCCCGAATCCGTGAGGCGAAATCGGCACTTATCGATGCGCGCGGGATATCCACAGCTTTAAGGGCGCGCCTACTACATCTAGATAGGAACACGCAGCCGGCACACTAGTTATTGACGTGAGCCCCCGTGAACGGTAGCTTCGGATCGTCGCCGAAGCCGTTGTCGCTTCCTGGCGGACCACCGATTTTCGACACGAATTTCCAGCGCATCGCGGGCGTTCGCGGTCGCTTGCCATCTTCATTCCTGGACACAGGCGCCGGCCACGACAGGTCGGCGCGGGAGAGAGCTTACATGCGGTTCGAGCGGCGCCACACGACGGCCGGGCAATCCCCCTACGCGACGATTCCCTTCCGCAAGACCCTGAGCGAGATCCGCAACCCGGACGGCTCCACGGTCTTTCGTCTCGATGGCATCGAGGTGCCCGAGAGCTGGTCTCAGGTGGCGAGCGACGTGCTCGCGCAGAAGTACTTCCGCAAGGCGGGCGTGCCGGCGGCCCTGAGGAAGGTCGAGGAGAACGACGTGCCGTCGTTCCTGTGGCGCTCCGTGCCGGACGAGGCGGCGCTTGGCCAACTGCCTGAGGCCGAGCGCTACGGCTCCGAGATCTCCTCCACGCAGGTGTTCGACCGTCTCGCCGGCTGCTGGACCTACTGGGGCTGGAAGGGCGGCTACTTCACGTCCGAGGAGGACGCCAGCGCGTTCCTCGACGAGCTGCGCTTCATGCTCGCCCGCCAGATGGTGGCGCCCAATTCCCCGCAATGGTTCAACACCGGCCTGCACTGGGCCTACGGCATCGACGGCCCCGCCCAGGGGCACCACTACGTGGATTACCGCACCGGTGAGCTGACGAAATCCGCCTCCTCCTACGAGCACCCGCAGCCGCATGCCTGCTTCATCCAGGGCGTGCAGGACGACCTCGTCAACGACGGCGGCATCATGGACCTGTGGGTGCGCGAGGCGCGCCTGTTCAAGTACGGCTCGGGCACCGGCTCGAACTTCTCGATGCTGCGCGGCGAGAACGAAAAACTCGGCGGCGGCGGCAAGTCGTCGGGCCTGATGTCCTTCCTCAAGATCGGCGACCGGGCGGCCGGCGCCATCAAGTCGGGCGGCACCACGCGCCGCGCGGCCAAGATGGTCATCGTCGACATCGACCATCCGGACATCGAGCAGTACATCGACTGGAAGGTGAAGGAGGAGCAGAAGGTCGCCGCCCTCGTCACCGGCTCCAAGATCGTCTCCAAGCACCTCACCGCCGTGATGAAGGCCTGCACCCAGTGCGAGGCTTCGGGCGACGCCTGCTTCGACCCCGAGCGCAACCCGGCCCTGAAGAAGGCGGTCAAGGCCGCCCGCAAGGACATGGTGCCGGATTCCTACACCAAGCGCGTCATCCAGTTCGCCCGCCAGGGCTTCACCAAGATCGACTTCCCCGTCTACGACACCGACTGGGACTCGGAGGCCTACCTCACGGTGGCGGGCCAGAACTCCAACAACTCGGTCTCGCTCACCGACGACTTCCTGCGCGCCGTCGAGAACGACGCGGATTGGGAGCTGAAGGCCCGCACCACCGGCAAGACCACCAAGACGCTGCCGGCGCGTGAGCTCTGGGACAAGATCGGCGAGGCCGCCTGGGCGTCCGCCGATCCGGGCCTGCACTTCAACACCACGATGAACGACTGGCACACCTGCCCGGCGGGCGGGCGGATCCGGGCCTCGAACCCGTGCTCCGAGTACATGTTCCTCGACGACACCGCCTGCAACCTGGCCTCGGCCAACCTGCTGACGATGTACGACCGCGCCTCGAACCACTTCGACGTCGCCGCCTTCGAGCACCTCAACCGCCTCTGGACGGTGGTGCTCGAGATCTCGGTGATGATGGCGCAGTTCCCCTCGAAGGAGATCGCGGAGCTGTCCTACCGCTACCGGACGCTCGGTCTCGGCTACGCCAATATCGGCGGCCTCCTGATGAGCATGGGCCTGCCCTACGACTCGGACAAGGGCCGGGCGCTCGCCGGCGCGCTCACCGCGATCATGACGGGTGTCGCCTATTCCACCTCCGCCGAGATGGCGGGCGAACTCGGGGCCTTCCCGGCCTACGAGGAGAACGCGGACGCCATGCTCAAGGTGATCCGCAACCATCGCCGCGCGGCGCATGGCGAGGCGGAGGGCTACGAGTTCCTGTCGATCGCCCCGGTGCCCCTCGACCTCGCCAACGTGCCCCAGGCCGACCTCGTGGAGCGGGCCCGGCACGCGTGGGACCGCGCCCTGCAGCTCGGCGAGGAGCATGGGTTCCGCAACGCCCAGGCCACCGTCATCGCGCCCACCGGCACGATCGGCCTGGTGATGGATTGCGACACCACCGGCATCGAGCCCGACTTCGCGCTGGTGAAGTTCAAGAAGCTGGCCGGCGGCGGGTACTTCAAGATCATCAACCGCGCGGTGCCGGACGCGCTGCGCACCCTCGGCTACCGTGAAGCCGAGATCGCCGAGATCGAGGCCTACGCGGTGGGCCACGGCTCGATGGGCCAGGCTCCGGCCGTCAACCCCGGCTCGCTGCGCGCCAAGGGGTTCACGGACGACAAGATCGCGGTGATCGAGGCGGGCCTGAAGTCGGCCTTCGACATCAAGTTCGTGTTCAACCGCTGGACGCTCGGCGACGACTTCCTCACGAACGTGCTCAAGGTCCCGGCGGACAGGCTCTCCGACCCGACCTTCGAGATCCTGCCCTTCCTCGGCTATTCGAAGAAGGACATCGAGGCGGCCAACACCCACATCTGCGGGGCGATGACCCTCGAGGGAGCACCGTTCCTCAAGCAAGAGCACTACGCGGTGTTCGACTGCGCCAATCCCTGCGGGCGCATCGGCAAGCGCTACCTGTCGGTGGACAGCCACATCCGCATGATGGCGGCGGCCCAGCCCTTCATCTCGGGGGCGATCTCCAAGACCATCAACATGCCCAACGACGCCACCGTCGAGGATTGCAAGAACGCCTACAAGCTGTCCTGGACCCTGGCGCTCAAGGCCAACGCCCTCTACCGCGACGGCTCGAAGCTGTCGCAGCCCCTCAACTCGGCCCTGATCGCCGACGAGGACGACGATGCCGAGGAGCTGATCGAGGCGCTCGCCGCCGCGCCCGCCGCCGCCAAGGCGGCCCAGGTCGCGGAGAAGATCGTCGAACGGGTGATCGAGCGCGTCGAGCGCATCCGGGCGCGCGAAAAGATGCCCCATCGCCGCAAGGGCTACACCCAGAAGGCCGTGGTCGGCGGGCACAAGGTCTACCTGCGCACCGGCGAGTACGACGACGGTCGCCTCGGCGAGATCTTCATCGACATGCACAAGGAAGGCGCCACCTTCCGCAGCCTGATGAACAACTTCGCCATCGCGATCTCGCTCGGCCTGCAATACGGCGTGCCCCTCGAGGAATATGTCGAGGCCTTCACCTTCACCCGCTTCGAGCCGGCGGGCTTCGTGCAGGGCAACGACGCCATCAAGAACGCGACCTCGCTCCTCGACTACGTCTTCCGCGAGCTCGCCGTGTCCTATCTCGGCCGTGCGGACCTCGCCCACGTCAACCCGTCCGAGATCGGCGGCACGGTGATCGGCGGCGGCGAGACGGACACCACCCGCGATCCGGCCCGAACCGAGGCGAGCGCGCCCAGCATGGTCTCGCGCGGCCTCCTGCGGGGTTCGGCCGACCGCCTCACCCTGATCCAGGGCGGTCCGGCCGGCGGCACCGTCGGTGTCGGGGCCGGCAACACCGGCCAGACCAGCCCGGCCGGCGGCGTCGTGCACGCCGTGCGCGGGGCGACGGCCCTGAAGGCGGAGCCGGCCGAGGCCGGCTACGCCGAGGCGCTGGTCAACGCGCTGCCCTTCGCCAAGGCGGAGGCGGCCAAGCCCGAGCGGACGGTCTCCGACCGGCGCGCCGAGGCGAAGATGAAGGGCTACGTCGGCGAGGCCTGCCCGGAATGCGCGAACTTCACGCTCGTGCGCAACGGAACCTGCCTGAAATGCGACACCTGCGGCTCCACGACGGGCTGCAGCTGAGCGGCCGATCGCCCGAACTCTCATTGGCACTGGTGATCAACCGCGCTTGATCACCAGATGCCGGTAGCGTTCGTCATGTCTAGCCCGTTGGACCTGCGATCCGACGGGTCGTTTCCGAGGGCCTAGATTTCGCCGGGGCGTAAGCGATGCGAAGGCCGGGGGTCGCTCCTACTCCCGGCCTTCGCCCGATTTGTCCAAGCTTTGCCGCTGAAAAAACCGCGTTCGCGGGATTTTCGCTCAATCGAACGAACGTGAGTCGCGTTCATCCGCACCGATACGTGCCTGGACACGCCATAGTGCCAGAGCTGACCTAGGGTGTCGGGGACAAGCATGATGTGAGGTCGTATTGGCCTGGATCCTCGCCAAGGTCGCGAAGTCCCATGGCGAGACCTTCGATCATGGTCGGTCTCGATTTCTTCGGGGTGTAATTCAAACCCTTCCTCAAGGCGTCCTTCCAGGCCCGCCCGCGCTTCCATGCCTCGGCAAAGGCTTCGGCCAGTTCAGACCGGTTACCCATTCCGATCATCGCCTCGCTCAGCAACGCTGACTGGTGCCCATCCTTCTCCCGCTTGGCCCGGCCGAGAGGATCATCGCCTCGGCGTGCCGCGACGATCAGTTTATGCACCGCGTATCGTTCGGGCGACGGGATAACCACCGAAACTCCGGAGCGATGAAGCAGGACCGTCCGTACAGGCTGATGGATGAGGAAGTCCAGGAAGCGCAGGGGCTGGGCCGATGCCCCTCCGAGGGCAGGCATGGGGGCCGGCTTACCGTCGTGATCCGAACTCCCTCGGTTCGGCGTCAGGAATTCCACCTCGAACCGCGAACCGTTCCGGAACTTCGTCGAGCGACGGCCATCCATTTGATGGGGGACCTCGCAGAATGTCGGATCCAGGGCCCTCAGCGTTTCCAGCATCGGTGGCACGGTATCCTCGATTGCGGCCGACACCGAATGGAACTGTGCGAAATCGGCATCGCCCGTCTGCAGGGCCACGGTCGGGAAACGGACCCCGAGGAGCGCGGGATAACATTGGAATGCGACTGTACCGACGAGCACGCCTCGCAGCCTGAACAGACCGGAATCCGCCATGGCTTCGACGATCCCGCCCGTGAAACGCTCCGGAGCGGGGAGTCCGGCTTCTCGCGTCAAAGTCGACACGATTTTCCGGCGAGCCCGCAGGTCGCCCTTGATGTCTTGGAACGACTGGACCCGCTTCGTTATCTCGGGGTCGCTGTGAGGACCCACATACTTGCGCTTGACCCGGCCGTCCTTCGGCAGGTCGAAATACCAGTACGACCGTCCTTCGACGGGAACGGTCACGAAACGTCCCTCTGTCGGAAAGTCGGTTTCGAACCTGTTGTCGAAGCAGCGTTGTCCCAACTCCGCGACCATCGTCCGGTAGACGAAATCGATCTCCTTCACCGGAGCCTCACTATAATCTTTTTGCGAAAAAATTATATGTCTCGCGGATGGGCTCTGCAAGTTGCGTTATAACTTTCCTGCGAAAAGATTATACCCTGAGGCTGATGGTTCGGCGTATCCGAACGGTCAGGTCGAAGCGCTGCCGAGAGGCGTCCGGCGATCCGAGACCTCAATGGCCCTGTTCGGGCTCACGCCTCCCGAGGAGATCGGTCCGCATCCGCGATGCGCAGTGCGCCGGAGCCCATGCCGAAAAACGTATCCAGCGCGCCTTGCAACTCGCGGTTCGGTTTTTTCAGCCCGGTGATGAACCGGGAGATGCGTGGCTGGTTGACCCCGAGTTCCCAGGCGAGCCGGGCTTGGCTCCAGCCGGAACGATCAAGGAAACGGCAGACATCGGCGGGCTGGATCGGCATCGCCCCACTCGCGCGGTTCGGTTTTTGAACGACACCTGAGACTAGGTGCTGCCGTCGCGCGTTTCCACGCCAGCGGTGTTTTTAATCCCGTCCACCGCTATCAAATTTATGTGATCCGGGTGTTCCGTCAGATTACTTTCAGGCGCCGGGCCTTACATATCGGGACCGACAAAGATCATCGGAGAGGAAACCCCATGCGCTATTCCATGCTCGGTGCCATCGTGGCTGTGCTGTTCCCCCTGGCCGCCCAGGCCGAGGGCGATGCGGCGGCCGGCGAGAAGGCGTTCGCGCCGTGCAAGGCCTGCCACGCCTTCGGCAAGAACGGCGTCGGGCCCAACCTGACGGGCGTCGTCGGACGCAAGGCCGCCTCCGAGGAAGGCTACACCTACTCGGCCGCCCTCAAGGGCTCGGGCATCACCTGGGACGAGGCGAACCTGCACGAGTGGCTGAAGAACCCGAAGGCCAAGGTGCCCGGCACCAAGATGGTCTTCGCCGGCTACCCCGACGACAAGAAGATCGACGACGTCATCGCCTACCTCGCCTCCAAGAAGTAAGGCGTTTCCCGGCGACACGTCCCGCCGGTGATCGCCTCGGTCATCGGCGGAGACGGTCGAGATCGCTCCCGACCGCTTCGAGCCCGACATGAGAAGGCCGCCGGCATCCCGCCGGCGGCCTTCTTGGTTTCATGGGCGCCGAGACTATTGCGGCGCGGGCATCGGGGCCGGCGGCGTCGCCGGGACGGCGGGCTCGGCCGCCGGAGGTGTCGCGCTCGCCGTCTCGGTGGATGTCGCCAGCTCCGGATAGGCGTCGACGACGTGGGCGCCGTTCAGGGGCTTGTTCACCCCGTTGTGGCAGGTGGTGCAGTTCACCTTGGGCACGTCGCCCAGGGCGCCGAGCCGGTTCGGCGGGAAGGTCGAGAGCAGGGGCTCGAGGTAGTTCCCGTTCAGATCCCGCACCATCCGGATCCCGTGCCAGGCGGTGGTCCGCTGCGGCGTGCTCTGCGACCAGTTCGAGATCGCCCGGGTGTTGTGGCAGAAGGTGCAGTTGACGCCGAGGCCCTCCGACATGTGGATCATCAGGCCGTAGGTCTTCTCCGCATCCTGGATCGGCTTGCCCTTGCTGGTGGGCAGGGCCGTGGTGGCGTTCACCCGGATGGCGTTGTTGTCGATGTTTTTGTCGGCGAGGTACTCGGTCAGCGTGTCGTAGGGCAGCGAGGCGAGGCCGACCGAGGCCTTGGCCAGGTTCTGCCCGTTGTTGCGGGGGACGAACCCGCCGGGGCGGTTGGGACCCGGATCGGTGAACCAGACGTTGGCCGGCACCGGCTGGCCCCGGTGGCAGGTGTAGCAGGTCACGCCGGCGCCGCCGGTGTGCTTGTCCTTCCAGGTGCTGTTGAGATGTTGCGTCATCTGCAGCATCCGGCGGGCGACCTTCTTCTGGTAGAGGCTGTCGTCGGCCATGTTCTCGGTGTTGTGGCAGTAGGTGCAGCCCTGCTCGGGGCTGACCCACTCGGTCATCGAGACCATCAGGCGGTTGAACTCGTTGACGCTGACGTTCTTGAGGACCTGGACGTTCTCGTAGGTGGTGCCGGCGAGATCGTCGCCGGGCTCGGCCGGGTCGGCGGGGGCCGGCGCCAGGTTGGCGTCCTTCGTCTCCGCCGCGCCTTCGCGGGTGTGGACCTGCGCCATCGCGGTGCCGCGAAAGCCGTTCTGCGTGGTGACCAGGGGCGGCCGGTCCCAGTCGGTCAACCCGATCATCGCCACCGTGAGGAAGAACGCGACGGCGGCGCCGAGGACGGTGAAGAAGATCTTCATGGCGTGACCCCAGGAACGGTGGTGGGCGGAAGGGTCAGGGGATCGATGACGGGCGGGTAGACCTGCGGGTAGGCCGGGGCGACGCCGTGCTTGACCGCCCAGAGGTACCAGTTGTCGACCACGGTGCCGGTGAGCAGGATGCCGATGCCGCCGGTCAGCGTGGTGAGGACCGCGAACCACCAGGCCCAGCGGTGGACCGATTCCATGGTGGCGTTGAAGCCCATGGTCCAGCGCCAGAACAGGGCGGCGCGCTCGGTGGCGGTGCCGCGATCGACGATCTGGTCGATTTCACGCTCGCCGCCGAAGCGGCTCACCGCCAGGATGGTCCCGCCATGCATCGCGAAGAGGAGCGTCGAGCCGTACAGGAAGACGATCGAGAGCATGTGGAACGGGTTGTAGAACAGGTTACCGTAGCGCAGCGAGAAGGCGGCGGTCCAGTCGAGGTGCGGGAAGATGCCGAAGGGCACCGCCTCGCTCCAGGACCCCATCAGCACCGGCCGAATGAAGCCGAGCACCAGGAACAGCCAGATCGCGGAGGCGAAGGCCCAGGGCACGTGGTAGCCGAGGCCCAGGGCCTTGGCCCGGCGGAACAGGCGCAGCCACCAGAGCAGCACGGAGGCGGTGAGGAAGAAGCCCGCGATCAGCCACCAGCCGCCCTCGGCGAGCGGGGGCAGGACCTTGAGGCCGTATTGCGGGCGCGGCGGCTCCAGGGCGAGCCAGGGCAACTGGCGCAGGAACTGGACCGGGTCCCAGTTCACGGAGGCCCACATGTTGAGGCCGATGATCTCGAAGGCGATCAGCCCGCAGGCGAAGGAGAGCGCCCCGAGGTAGCCGATGTAGATCGGGCCGACCTGCGCGTTGCCGATAAGGCCGAACAGGTAGGAGTTGAACGGCGTGCCCCAGCGCCGGTCGACGTCCACCGGGATGCCGAGTTCCGGCGTGACCGGGCGGACCTGCACTTCCGAGAAGATGTTCTGGTAATAGGCCATCGTGTCACGAGCCCTCTATCGGAAGTCAGCGCCAGACCGGGAGATTGAGCCACCAGCCCCACCACTCGGGCCAGCCGCGGGTCCAGAACGGGCCGCTGATGACGATGCAGACCGCGCTCCAGAAGCCCGCCGAGAGGGCCAGGAACAGGCCGAGCCGGTGGATGCCCAGCGTCCCGATCGAGTAGCCGATGGTGTCGCGGAAGAAGGTGTCCTCGTGCTCGGGGGTCTTCACCACCTCGCCCTTGCCGGGGTTGGTGGAGGACAGGATCAGCGAGCCGTGGAGCGAGAGCGCCAGCGTCGTGGTGAAGAAGAACGTCACCGCCAGCATGTGCGCCGGATTGTAGTGGAAGTGCAGGTACTGGTAGCCGGTGTTCGAGACCCAATCGAGGTGGGACAGGATGCCGTACGGGAAGCCGTGGCCCCAGGCGCCCATCAGCAGCGGCCGGATCACCACTAGCGTGACGTAGGCGAAGATCGCCATCGCGAAGGCGAACGGCACGTGGTAGCCGATGCCGAGCTTGCGGCAGATCTCGACCTCGCGCAGGGCCCAGGACGTGAAGGCGCCGACCGCGCAGAAGGTGATGATCTGCCAGAGGCCGCCCTCCTGGAGCGGCGCCAGGGCGAGCCCGTACTTGAGGTCGGGGGGCGCGATGTTGATCTGCCAGATGTTCCAGGTCGGCCCCAGCGCCGCGCCGTAGATGATCAGCGCGGTGCCGAGCACCGAGAAGAACAGGGTCGTGACGCCGAAGAAGCCGACGTAGAACGGCCCGACCCAGAAATCGAATAGGTCGCCGCCCACCAGGGTGCCGCCGCGGATGCGGTATTTTCGCTCGAAACTCAGCATCGCCATCGCGACCTCCCCGCCCCAACCCCATGGTTCCCATCGATGGCCGACGGGGGGCTCGTCGCCCGCCCGCCGATCATCCGTTCTTGGACTGCTCTGCTTGGGATGCCCGGCCGCCTCAGGCGGGCATCGTCGGCAGAACCAGCGTCTGCGCGTTGGCGGCGCGCGGCGCCTTGGGGCCTTCCAGCCAGTTGAACCGGTCGGTGCTGAGCAAGATGAAGTGGATCAGCAGCGCCAGGATGAACAGGAAGGTGAAGAGCGCCACCAGCGTGCGGCGCGGATCGAAGAGAAGCCAGACCTTGTGCATGATACGGTTCCTCCTCAGGAGAGCAGCGAGACGACGCCTTGGGCTACCGTCTCGAGGGCGGCGTAGCCCTTCGGTCCGGGCAGCCAGGGACGCCACAGCCACACCAGGATGTGGGCGACCACGGCGATCGCCGTGAAGATGATGAAGCTCGTCAAGAAGATCGCGTGGAACTCCTTGGCTTCCGGTTCCGTCAGCCCGGACAGGCTGCTCGGTTTCTCGACAATGCCATTGGCCATTGGTTCAAACCTCCGCTTTGACGTGTCGCCCTCGCAGGTGCGGGAGCGGCGGGTGTCACCGGGCCGCACGGGGCGGCCTCGGCGTTCCGTCCCGCCTGTTCGGACGGGAGGTCGGTGGGGGCCCGGCGCGAGGCGCCTCGGCCCGAGGGCGAATT
The DNA here is from genome assembly GCF_028290105.1 of Methylobacterium sp. Taxonomy (GTDB): domain Bacteria; phylum Pseudomonadota; class Alphaproteobacteria; order Rhizobiales; family Beijerinckiaceae; genus Methylobacterium. Next base: position 4,174 of record NZ_JAQGKL010000157.1, on the reverse strand, counting down.
CAGAGTTGCGAATTCAGCCCGAAGACGAATTTCCGCTGAAGCCGGCGTCAGCCCATGAACACGAAGGGGATGGCCGAGACGGCCATGGCCCGCGCCTCGGCGAAGACCGAGCGGCGCTGCTGCGTGATCGGGCCCTGGTTCTGCGGGATCACGCGCTGCACCAGGGCGGCGGCGAGGAAGAACGGGTAGGTCGAGGCCAGGATGATCCGGAACTGGACCTCGTCCTGATGCAGCCGCGACACCGGGTTCAGCGAATGTTGCATGGGATTTCTCTCCTCCTGGCGTTCCGCGGCGGGACGCATCCGAGTGGGGACGCGCGGGGTCGGCATCGACCGGCCGGACGGCGCCGCGCCGCTCCAGTCGGAAAGGGAATGGGAAGCGGGGTGCGGCGTCGCGCTCATGCGGCCACCCCGAGGTTGGCGTCCGCGCGGGCGCGCTCGACATGGTCGGGGGAGACCGATGTCGCGCCCTCCCCGCGCGCCGCGCGCTCGGCGGCGTCGCGCAGGCGCTTGGCCGCCGAGATCCGGACCAGCACCGGATGGGCCTCGACGAGGTCGTCGAGCCGGGCGCGGGCCGCCTCGTCCCAGGCCAGCTCGCGGTGGAGCCGGGCCGGGGTCGCCTCCACCCGGTCCATGTCGCGGGCGAGCGGCAGGATGTGGAAGAGCATGTCGAAGAGCGCGTTGCAGACCTCCTGGACGAGGTAGGTCGCGCCCGCGAACCCCATGAAGGGGGTGCCCGTGTGCCGGCGGATGATCGCGCCGGGAAAGGAGGCCGGCACGAAGATCGCGCGGGCGCCGGCTTCGGCGGCGTACATCCGCTCGTTGAAGGAGCCGAACAGGACCAGGGGCGGGTTCGTGGCGATGAGCGCGCGGATGGCCTCGTTGTCGGTCTTCTCGCCGGCCTTGCGGGACACGGCGAAGTGGCAGGGCAGGCCCATCTCGTCTTCGAGGAAGTGCCGCACGCCCCGGGCATAGGTCTCGCTCGCGACGATGCCGAAGCTCGCCGTCCCGAAGAAGTCCTGCGTCACCGAGCGCCAGAGGTCCCAGACCGGTTTGATCGTGGTGTGCTTCTCCCGGGCGATGAAGGGCTCCGGGTCGAGACCGAGGATCGCGCCGAGGGAGCGCAGGAACTTCGTGGTCGAGTGGATGCCGATGGGCGCCTGCAGGTAGGGCCGCTCCAGGGCCTCGCAGAGCAGGCGGCCGAACTCGCGGTAGAGGCAGATGTTGGCGTCGGCGTTCACCAGGGCGGGCACGTCGGCGAGATGGGAGCCGAGCGGAAAGGCGAGGTTCACCTCGGCGCCGATGCCCTCGACGAGGCGGCGGATCTCGGCGAGATCCGAGGGCATGTTGAAGGTGCCGTAGGCCGGGCCGATGAGGTTGACCCGCGGCTTGACGCCGTCCTTGCGCGCGGGGCGCGCCGGGATGCCCTTCTTGGCGAAGCGCCTGGCGCCGTATTCCTGCCAGAGCCACGACATGGCGCGGTCGGCGGTCTGCCACTGGTCCTCGTCGATGGTGCGCGGCAGGAAGCGCTGGAGGTTGGTGCCCTCCGGCGTCACGCCGCCGCCGATCATCTCGGCGATGGAGCCCGTGACCACCACGCTGGGCTGGCTCGGGTCGAGGGTGGCGTGCGCCCGCTTCATCGCGGCTTCCGTGCCGTGACGGCCGAGTTCCTCCTCGCCCAGCCCCGTGACCACGATGGGCAGTTCGTGCGGCGGCAGCGCGTCGGTGTAGTGCAGCACCGAGGTGACGGGCAGGTTCTCGCAGCCGACGGGACCGTCGATGACGACCTGCAGGCCCTTGATGGCGGTGAAGACGTAAACGGCGCCCCAGTAGCCGCCGGCCCGGTCGTGATCGAGGACGAGCATCAGGCCATCTCCCCGATCGGCGAATGTTCGAAGGTTCCGGGAGACGGTTTTCCCCGAGGCGCGGGGGCGACGGACTTGCGCAGCGTCGGCACCTGTTCCCAGATGCCCGCCGCGTGGCCCTCGCCGACGCCTTCGAAGAAATCCCGCATGGTGTCGAAGCGGCCCCGGTTGGCCATCGCCGCGTTGATCACCTTGGCGAGCGAGCCGGCGCCCGCGACGCCCATCAGCGGACGGGCCGAGATCAGGTTGGTGAAGTAGAGGGCGGGGATCGCCAGAGCCTTGGCCTTCTGCACCACCGGGGTGGTGCCGATGGCCAGGTCCGGCCGGAATTCCGCCATCGCCGCGAGGTCGTCCTCGAGCGAGGCGCGGTAGCGGACCTGGACGCCGCGCGCCTCGAGCCAGTCGCGGTCGGCCTCCGAGTAGGGGGTGCGCGGGCAGGCGGTGCCGACGTAGCGGAGATCCGCGCCGCTCTCGACGAGCAGGCGCCCGACGAGGAGTTCCGAGCCCTCGTAGCCCGAGAGCGTGATCCGCCCCCGGATCGGGTTGGCGGCGAGCGCGCCGCGGATCATCGGCAGGAGCCGGTTCTGGGCCGCGTCCACCGTGGCGCGGGGGACCGCGCAGGCATCCCCGATGCCGGCGAGCCAGTCGGCGGTGCCGTCATGGCCGACGGGCGCCGAGCCCACGATGGGCCGGCCGGCGGCGGAAAACTCCCGGATCGAGGCGGTGTAGAACGGGTGGATCGCCGCGACCGCCGCGCAGTCCAGCGCCGCGTAGAGTTCGCGCCATTCCCGCGTCGGGACGACGGGGCCGGCGGCAAGGCCGAGCGGCTCGAGCAGCCCGCCGATCACGACGGGATCGGCCGGGAACATTTCGCCGAGCAGCGCCACGGTGGGGCGTTCGGCCCGGCCCGTGCGCGGCGCCTGGACGGGGCCCTGCTCGGCTTCCGAGCGGGCGAATTTCAGCATCGCGCCGGCCAGCACGTCCTTGGCCTCGGCGTGGGTCGGCACCCCGAAGCCCGGCACGTCGATGCCGATGACGCGGACCCCGTCGATCACCTTGGGCAGCAGGCGCAGGGGCACCCCCGAGGCGGACGGCACGCAGAGGTTGATGACGACGACCGCGTCGTAATCGGCGGGCTTGGCCACCTGGAACACCGCCTCGCGGATGTCCTCGAAGAGCTTTCCGGTGACCAGGGTCTCGGAATTGAAGGGCACGTAGCCCACGCTCCGCTTGGCGCCGTAGAAATGCGAGGTGAAGGTGAGGCCGTAGACGCAGCAGGCGGAGCCCGACAGGATCGTCGCCGTGCGGCGCATCCGCAGGCCCACCCGGAGCGAACCGAAGGCCGGGCACATGCTCTGGGGCTGGTCGTGCGGGCCGGTGGGATAATCCTTGCGGAGCTGGTCCAGCGTCTCGCTCATGCCGGCGGCTTCGGCGGCCGCCACCATCGTCGCCTTGCCGGAATGGCAGCCCAGACCGTCGCCAAGCGAACCATTTCTAAGCGAACCGTCGCCGAGCAAACCGTCCCCAAGCATGAGGTCGGCTTTCGCGGCGGCGAGGTTCACCACCTCGGCCGGCGCCGGCGCGGACGCCAGGGCCGAGGCCGGGCGCTCCTTGCGGGCGCGGAGATCCGCGATGTCGAGGGTGACGGCCATGATGCGTCAGACCTCGTCGTAGACGACTTCGAGGGACGGCTTGGCCACGTGCGCGGTGCCGCACATGTCCTCGAAGGTGGCGGGCACCAGGGTGACGCCCCGGCCGACGGCCTCGCCCTTGAACAGGCCGAGCAGCCCGTCCTGGCTCAGCGGCGTCGGGTGGTTGGCCTTGGCGTCGTGGACGTTCTGGGCGAGATCGGCGAACAGCGAACCCCAGGGGCTCTCGGGCCGGCCGATGATCTCGTAATTCGCGCTCTTCTTGCGGATGTCGTCGTCGGCCGGGATCGAGGCCAGGACCGGGATGCCGACGGCGGCCGCGAAGGCCTGGGCCTCGCCGGTGCCGTCGTCCTTGTTGATGACGAGGCCGCCGACGCCGACATTGCCGCCGAGCTTGCGGAAGTATTCCACCGCCGAACAGACGTTGTTGGCGACATAAAGTGATTGAAGATCGTTCGAGCCGACGACGATGACCTTCTGGCACATGTCGCGGGCGATCGGCAGGCCGAAGCCGCCGCAGACCACGTCGCCGAGGAAGTCGAGTAGGACGTAGTCGAAGCCCCATTCGTGGAAGCCGAGCTTCTCCAGGAGCTCGAAGCCGTGGATGATGCCGCGTCCGCCGCAGCCGCGCCCGACCTCCGGGCCGCCGAGCTCCATGGCG
>NZ_JAQGKL010000127.1 GCF_028290105.1 Methylobacterium sp. | reverse complement strand
GCCCGGGCCGAAGCCGCCCTCGAGTTCGACGCCGCCGCTATAAGCGAAGCTGCGGGGAGCATCCAGCGCCTCCTGCACGTCGAGGCCCCGGTCGATGATGCCGGTGAGGAGCTCGACATGGCCCATGGCCTGGTAATGCCCGCCCATCACGCCGAAGGGGGCCACCACGGCGCCGTCACGCATCAGCATGCCGGGGATGATGGTGTGCATCGGGCGCTTGGAGGGGCCGATGGTGTTGGGGTGGCCCGGCTCGACCCGGAAGGAGAAGCCGCGATTGTGCAGGAGCACGCCGCTCTCCGGCGCGGTGATGCCGCTGCCGAAGCCCTGGAAGATCGAGTTGATCAGCGAGATCGCGTTGCCGTCCCGGTCGACCACGCAGAGATAGACCGTGTCGGTGTGGCGGATCTCCGGCCACAGCACGGGCTCCTGGGCGCGGCCCATGTCGATGGCCCCGTGCGCCCGTGCCTGCCAGGCCTGCGAGAGCAGGTGCTCGACGGGCACCGCGTTGACCATCGGGTCGGCGAAGAGCGCGTCCCGGTGGTGGTAGGCCTGCTTGCAGGCCTCCGCGAAGAGATGGACCCGGTCGAGTTCGGACAGCGCGCCGACATCGTATTGCGAGAGCACGTTGAGCATCATCAGGGCGGCGAGGCCCTGGCCGGCGGGCGGGCATTCGTAGACGTCGTAGCCGCGGTAGCGGGTCGAGATCGGCGTCACGTATTCGGGCGCGGCCGCCGCGAAATCCTCCAGCGTGTGCAGGCCGCCGAGCGCCCTCAGGCGCGAGACCATGTCCTGCGCCACCGGGCCCTCGTAGAAGCCCGGTGCGCCGTGCTCGGCGATGCGTCGCAGGGTGGCGGCGAGCCTGGGGTGGCGCATCGTCGTGCCGACCTTCGGCGCCTCGCCGTCGATCAGGTAGGCGGCGGCCGAGCCCGGATCGGCCCGCAGCTTGTCGCGGTTGCGCGCCCAGTCGTAGGCGACGCGCGGCTGCACGGGGTAGCCCTCCTCGGCGTAGCGGATCGCCGGCTGGAGCAATTCCCCGAGGCTGCGGGTGCCGTGGTCGGCCAGAAGCCGCGCCCAGGCCGCGATGGCGCCGGGCACCGTGACGGCATGGGCCGAGGTCGGCCCGATGGCGACGTCGTTCTCGACGTACCAGGCATCGTGCGCGGCGGCCGGGCTGCGGCCCGAGCCGTCGAGGGTGATCGGCACGGCGGCGCCCTTCGGCGCATACAGCGCGAAGCAATCGCCGCCGATGCCGGTCATGGCCGGCTCGACCACGCCCTGCACGGCCACAGCCGCGATGGCGGCATCGACCGCGTTGCCGCCCGCGCGCAGGACCCCGATTCCCGCCAACGTCGCCAGGGGATGGGAGGTCGCGACCGCCGCGTTGGCGGCGTAGACGGGCGAGCGCCCCGGCTTCGAGAAATCTCTCAACGGATCAGGTCCTTGACGGTTCAGGGATGGGGATCGCCCGCGACCCAGTGGCCGGGGGCGACCTCGACGAGGGCGCCGATCGTCTCCGGGTCGACGGCGGGCATGCGGGCGGCGTCGCGCAGGCGGGCGCGCTCGGCCACGGGGTTGGGTACCGGCACGGCGCCGAGCAGGCGGCGGGTGTAGGGGTGGCGCGGGTCGTCGTAGAGGCTATCGGCATCGGCCAGCTCGACGATGCGGCCGTGCCAGAGCACGGCCACGCGCTGGCACAGGTAGCGCACCATGCGCAGGTCGTGGGAGATGAACAGGTAGGAGATGCCGAGTTCGTCCTGCAGGTCCTGCAACAGGTTGACGACCTGGGCCTGGATCGAGACGTCGAGGGCGGCGATGGGCTCGTCGGCGACGATGAAGCTCGGCTTCAGCGCGATGGCGCGGGCGATGCAAATGCGCTGGCGCTGACCCCCCGAGAACTGGTGCGGATAGCGCCGGGCGAAGCGGGGATCGAGCCCGACCCGCGCGAGCAGGCCCTCGACCTCGTCGCGGCGCTCCGCGCGGGCCATGCCGGGGCGATGCAGGATGAACGGCTCGGCCACGTAATCGCCGATGCTCATGCGCGGGTTGAGGGCCGCATAAGGGTCCTGGAAGACCATCTGGATGCGGGCTCGCACCCGGCGCATCGCACGTGGATCGAGCTTGGCGAGGTCGGTGCCCTCGAACGCGACGGTACCGGCGCTCGGCGGGTTCAGCATGGTGACGGCGCGGCCGATGGTGGACTTGCCCGAGCCGGATTCGCCCACCAGCCCCAGGGTCTCGCCAGGGCGGATGTCGAAGCTGACATCCTCCACCGCCCGGAACACCGAGCCCTTGCCGCCCCACCATGTCCGCAGGGGGTAGTGCTTGCTCAGGTTGCGCACCGAGAGCAGCGGATACGCGTCGGAGGGCTCCGGCCTCATCGGGCGGCGCCCTCCTCTGCGAGCCGCGCCGGCAGGTCGTACCAGGCGGCCACGAGGTGGCCCGGCGCGGCGCCGGGGGCCTGGGCCAGGGGCGGCGGCTCGGTCAGGCAGCGGGCCGTCGCGTAGGCGTTGCGCGCGGCGAAGGGATCGCCGGGCGGGGGCGTGCGCATGTCGGGCGGGGCGCCCTCGATCTGGTGCAGGCGCCGGCGTCCGGCCCGGCCCCGGCTGAGGTCGGGCAGCGAGCGCAGAAGGCCCAGCGTGTAGGCGCTGCGCGGGTCGGCAAAGATGTCGTCCACGGGGCCGCGCTCGAGGATGCGCCCGGCATACATCACCTGCACGGTGTCGGCGATGCCCGCCACCACGCCGAGGTCGTGGGTGATCCAGATGATCGCCATGCCGATCTCGCGCTTCAAATCCTGCACCAGCGCGATGATCTCGGCCTGAACCGTGACGTCGAGGGCGGTGGTCGCCTCGTCCGCGATGAGGAGCTTCGGGCGACAGGACAGGCCGATGGCGATCATCACGCGCTGGCGCTGCCCGCCGGAGAATTCGTGCGGGTACTGGTCGAGGCGCGCGCTTGCATTGGGGATGCGCACGAGGTCGAGGAGGTCCTTGGCGCGCGCCCGCGCCGCCTGGGCGTCGAGGCCGAGATGGATGCGCAGGGGTTCGACGATCTGCGCGGCCACCGTCATGCCGGGGTTGAGCGAGCTCATCGGATCCTGGAACACGAAGCCGATCTGCCCGCCACGGACTTTTCGCAGGTCTCGCTCCGGCAGGTTCAGGAGGTCGCGGCCCTCGAACAGCACCTGCCCGCCGGTGATGCGGCCGGGCGGGCGTGGGATCAGGCCGAGCATCGCCAGCACGTGCACGCTCTTGCCCGAGCCGGATTCCCCGACGATGCCCAGGGTCTCGCCCTCCGCGAGCGTGTAGGACACGCCGTTGACCGCGTGCACCGCGCCGCCCTCGCTGTCGAAGGCGACGCCGAGGTCGCGGACCTCCAGCAGGGTCTTTGCCGATGTCTCCGCCATCTCAGGTCCTCTGCCGGGGGTCGAGGGCGTCGCGCAGGCCGTCGCCGAGGAGATTGAAGGCGAGCACCGCGAGGAAGATCGCGGCGCCGGGCCAGATCGCCATCCAGGGCGCCAGTTCGAGGAAGTTCTTGGCGACGTTGAGCATCGAGCCCCAGGACGGCTCGGGGGGCTGCTGGCCGAGGCCGAGGAAGGACAGGCTCGCCTCGGCGATGATCGCGGCCGCGATGGTCAGCGTCGCCTGGACCAGGATCGCCGGCACGATGTTGGGAACGATGTGGCGCAGGGCGATCCGCCAGGGCGGGTTGCCGACGGCGCGGGCGGCTTCCACGAACTCCTCCGCGGCCACCGCCTGCACCTGCGCGCGGGTCAGGCGCACGAAGGTCGAGGTCGCCGAGAGGCCGATCGCCACCATGGCGTTGGTGAGGCTCGGCCCCAGGAAGGCCGCGAGCGCGATGGCCAGGATCAGGAACGGAATGGCGAGCAGCGCGTCGGTCAGGCGCATGATCGCCATGTCGAGGATGCCCCCGGCATAGCCGGCGATCAGCCCGAAGGGCAGGCCCAGCGCCACCGCCAGCGCCACGGAGGTCAGGCCCGCCCCGAGGGAGGCGCGCGCCCCGAAGACGATGCGCGAGAGCACGTCGTGCCCGACCTCGTCGGTGCCGAAGGGATGCGCCCAATCGGGCGGGGAGCGGATCGCGCCCCAATCCGTGGCGATGGGGTCGTAGGGCGCGATCCAATCGGCGAAGACCGCCATGAGGATCAGCGCCACCACGATGACGAGGCCCAGCATGGCGCTGCGGCGCGCGGTCAGCCGCGTCCAGAACGCGCGGATCGGGCCGGGCTCGGCCCGCAGGACGGGTGCGGCGGCGGGCAGCGCCACGCCGACGGGCGAGAGGGCGGCCTTGGTCATCGGTCGCCTCGACGGCATGCGGATCGGTCGGGCAAGCGCGCCGCGCTCCCTCTGCTCGGAGGAGAGGCTCGGCCGGTCCGGGCAGGGCCCATGCTCACGCGCGCCTCAGCTTCGGGTTGACGAACGCCGCCAGGAGGTCGGCCGCGAGGTTGAGGAGGACGTATGTGGTGGCGGTGCAGATCACGACGCCTTGGACGGTGGCGTAGTCGCGGTTGAACACCGCATCGACCATCAGCTTGCCGAAGCCCGGCACCGAGAACACCTGCTCGGTGAGCACGGCGCCGGACAGCAGCTGCCCGAATTCGAGGGCGCCCAGGGTGATGATGGGGATCGCGGCGTTGGGCAGGGCGTGGCGCAGGATCAGCCTCAGGGGCGAGACGCCCTTGGCCCGCGCGGTCCGGACGTAGTCGCTGCCGAGCACGCCGAGCATCGCCGCGCGGGTGTGGCGCATCATCACTGCCGCGATGGCGTTGCCGAGGACGAAGGCCGGCATCGCCATCGCGCGCAGGTTCTCCGACAGACTTTCGAAAGGCGAGACGTAGCCGGAGGCCGGCAGCCAGCCGAGATGCACCGAGAACAGCAGGATCATCAGGATGCCGAGCCAGAAGTTCGGCACCGACAGGCCCCAGAGCGCGATCCCGTTGGCGATGGTGTCGGCGGCCTGGCCGCGCTTCACCGCGGAGAGGATGCCCATGGGCACGCCGATGGCGAGGGCCACCAGCATGGCGAGGCACGCGAGTTCGAGGGTCACCGGCAGCTTCTCGACGACGAGGTCGAGTACCGGCTTCTGCAGGCGGATCGACTCGCCGAGATCTCCCTGGAGCACGCCGCCGGCCCAGAGGGCGTAGCGCACGGGCAGCGGCTGATCGAGGTGGTACTTCTGCCGGATGAAGGCGATGACCTCGGGGTCGCGCTCCTCGCCCGACAGGGCGGTGGCGGTGTCGCCCGGCAGCAATTGCTGCAGGGTGAAGATGATCATCGAGGCGATCACCAGGGTGGGGATCGCGAGCGCGAGGCGCTGGACGAGGACGCGCAGCATCGGCCGGGCTCCTCCTCAGTTCAGCTTGAGCCCGCCGAAGCGCACGAGACCGTCGGGGTAGGGCGTGAAGCCGGACAGCTTCGTGGTGTAGGCCCAGAACAGCTTGCGGTGGAACAGGTAGATCAGCGGCCGGTCGGCCATCACCTTGTCGGCCAAGCGCTTCCAGGCCTCTCCCCGACGCGCCGGGTCCACCGTCGCGCGCTCGGCGGACAGCGCCGCCTCGGCGTCCGGGTCGCAGTAGCGGGCGTAGTTCAGGGGTGTCTTGCAGGCGAGGAAGCTGAAGGTGTTGCCGTCCGGGTCCGGCCGGCCGCTCCACGAGTAGAGATAGGCCTCGAAGTTGCCCTTGTCGGCGGCGTCGAGCGCCGTGGTGAAGTCGGTGGCCTGGAGCTTCACGTCGAAGCCGGCCTCGCGGGTCATGGCCTGTATGACCTGGCCCACCTGCGGCGCCTCGTTGTTGGCGTAGACGGTCAGCGTGATGCTGGGCTTTGGCACCCCGGCCTCGGCGAGCAGCGCCTTGGCCTTGGCCACGTCGCGCTTCCCGATCGGATACTCCTTCACGTAGGCCGGATGCTTCGGCGAGACCCACTGGTTGCCGGGCAGGAACTCGCCGCCGAACACCACCTGGTTCAGGGCGTTGCGGTCGATGGCGAGGTCGAAGGCGGCGCGCACGCGCGGGTCGGCCACCGGTGAGCCGGGCTTGGCCGCGTTGAAGACGATGGACTGGAAGCCGAGCTCGATGGTCGAGCCGACCTTCAGCTTGGGATCGCGCGTCACCTGCGGCAGGTCGGTGGGGGTCAGGCGCTCCAGGAGTTCGAGCTGCCCGGCGCGCAGGTTGGTCAGCCGCACGGTCCCGTCGGGAATGGGGCGGAACTCGATCCGCTTGAGGTGGATCTGGTCCTTGTTCCAGTAATCGTCAAAGCGCTCGAGCACGATCCGGTCCTGGGGCACCCGCTCCACGAACTTGAACGGTCCGGCGCAGACCGGCGCGGTGGAGAACTTGTCGCCGAGGCGCTCGGCGGCTTTGGGCGAGACCATCATCCCGGCCCGGTCCGTGAACTGGGCCATCAGCGGCGCGAAGGGCGTCTTCAGGATGATCCTGAAGGTCAGGTCGTCCACCACCTCGACCCGGTCGATGGGCGCGATCTCGCCGCGCCGCTGCGAGCCGGGCAGCTTGAGGTGCCGCTCGATGCTGTACTTGGCCGCCGCCGCGTCGAGCTTCTCGCCGTCGTGGAACAGCACGCCGGGCCGCAGGGTCATGGTCAGCGTCTTCTCGTCGGGCGAGAGGCTCCAGCTGGTGGCGAGCTGCGGCACCGGCTTCAGGTCCGGCCCGATATCCACGAGCTTGTCGCACAGTGCCGCGAAGACCATCCGGCTGGTGAAGGTGCGGGCCAGCGTCGGGTCGAGGGCGTCGGGGTCCTCCATCAGGCCGAAGCGCAGGGTCTGCGACGGAGGCGTCTGGGCCCAGACCGATGACGCCGAGGCGGCGGCCGCGACGAGGCAGGCAGCGAACAGGCGCAGCATCGAGTGTCCTTCGGGTCAGGGACCGGCCAGGATCGTGGCTTCGTCGCGCGGAGCAGGCGACGGCTTCGATCCGGGCGGTGCGTCCAAAAGTGTATACATTATCTGTGCCAGGGCGGCGCTTGGCAACGCGCGCCTCACCACACCGCCGCCTGCCCGTCGCGCCGGGGGTCGCTGGCCGCGACGTAGCCCTCGACGCCGGGATCGCCCATGCGCCAGATGAACTGGCCGGCCCCGAAATCCTGGTAGCTGTCCTCGATGACGTCGACGCGGTGCCCGCGCGCGACGAGCCCCTGGAGAGTGGCCGCCGGCATCGTCGCCTCGGCGTTGATCTCGAGCCCGGCGTTGAAGCGCCAGCGCGGGGCGTCGCAGGCGGCCTGCGGGTTCTGGCCGTGGTCGATCATCCGCACCAGCGTCTGCACGTGGCCCTGCGGCTGCATGTTGCCGCCCATCACGCCGAAGCTCATCACCGGGGCGCCGTCCTTCGTCAGGAAGCCCGGGATGATGGTGTGGAAGGGGCGCTTGCCCGGCGCCACCACGTTGGGGCTGTCGGCATCGAGCACGAAGCCGTAGCCCCGGTTCTGGAGCGACAGGCCCCATTCGGGCACCACCACGCCGGAGCCGAAGCCCATGAAGTTCGACTGGATGAAGCTCACCATCATTCCGGATTCATCCGCCGTGGTGAGGTAGATCGTGCCGCCCCGCACCGGGTTGCCCGCGCCGAAGACCTGGGCCCGGCCCCGGTCGATCAGCCGGGCGCGCCCCGCGAGGTAGGCGGGGTCGAGCATGGCCTCCGGGGTCACCTCCATGCTGCGGGAATCGGCGACGTAGCGGTAGGTGTCCGCGAAGGCGAGCTTCATCGCCTCGATCTGCAGGTGCTGGGCCTCCGGACCGTCCGGGGCGAGCCCCGCGAGGTCGAAGTGTTCGAGGATGCCCAGCGCGATCTGCGCGGCGATGCCCTGGCCGTTGGGCGGGATTTCGTGGAGCGTATGACCGCGATAATCCTTGGCTGTCGGGCTCACCCATTCGGGCCGGAAGGCGGCGAGATCCGCGACCGTCATCGCGCCGCCATGGGCGGCGGCATGGCGCGCCATGCTCTCGGCGATCTCGCCCTCGTAGAAGGCCCGGCCCCTGGTCTCGCCGATGGCGCGCAGGGCCCGCGCGATCCCCGGCAGCGTCACGCGCTCGCCCACATGGGGGGCGCGGCCATAGGGCAGAAAGGTCTCGGCGAAGCCCGGCTGGCGGGTGAGTTCGTCGACCTTCGCGGCCGCCGCCCATTTCTGCTGCACCACGATGGGCGCGAGGTAGCCGCGCTCGGCGATCTCGATGGCGGGCGCCATGAGGTCGGCGAAGGGGAGCCGGCCGAAGCGTTCGCTCAAAGCGACCCAAGCCGCGACCGCCCCCGGCACCGTCACGGAATCCCAGCCCCGGCAGGGCGGCCGCTCGGCCTCCCCGTACTTGGTCCGGAAGTAGGCCGGGTTCCAGGCGGCGGGCGCGCCGCCGGACGCGTTGAGGCCGTGCAGCCGCTTGCCGTCCCAGAGGATGCAGAAGGCGTCCGACCCCAGCCCGTTGCTGCAGGGCTCGGTGATGGTCTTGGCGGCGGCGGTGGCGATGGCCGCATCGACCGCGTTGCCGCCGCGCCAGATCATGCGGATGCCGGCCTGCGCCGCCAGCGCGTGCGAGGTGGCGACCACGTTGCGTCCGAAGATCGGCATCCGCACCGTGGGATAGCCGGCAGTCCAGTCGAACGACGTCATCGGATCGCGGTCTCGTCGGGCGGGATGCGCGATGATGCAGAAGAACGACCCCGCCGCCAAGTCGAGCGGGGCCGCCTTCAGCGCTACGCCTCAGCGCTCCGTGGGAAGTTCCGGCACCAGGCGGTTGATGACGCTGTAGTTGATCGCCGTCCAGAACTCGGAGGTCTCCGGATCGGCGAGCGCCTGCTCCGCGTCTTCGATGGCGGCGTGGTCCACGGTTACGAGATAGTCCTCGACATCGTTCAGCGAGGCGAAGGCCAGGACCGAGATCCCGTCGATCGTCTCACCGCCCGGGTCGTCCTGCGTCGCGCCGAAGGGATGGAGCTGGGCGTAGCGCCGAACGTAATGCGTGGTCGCGGCCTTCGACAGGACGAGATCTGCATGCTCGCGCAGCCACGCCGCCTGGAAGGCGTCGCGGGTGAGGTGCGGCCGGCGCCGGTGGATCTTGACCAGGCTCACAGGGTCCCGGTGCCGCTCGCTCGGCAGGATGATGTACTCGCGCGCCACCTCCCGGGTGACCATGCGGAACGCCGTGCGCTCGTCCGCGATGATGCGCGTCGCGTACTGCTCCTGGCCGAGCGTCCGCGCGATGTCCGCCTCCTCCGCGTAGGCAATGTAGGCGAACCCGTCCCAGGACGGGCGCCGATAGGCTGGCACCCGCGCGGCCGGATCGCCAACGAGCCGGCCCTCGCCATCCACCATCGCCCGGTAGGGCGGGCGAAAGCCGGAGGACGGTCCCGACGCGACGCGATGGACCTGATCGTAGCGTACGACGCGATCGTTGGAGGTGCCGGGTTCCTCGTAGGCGAATTTCGGCCCGTGAACCTTGCGCCAGTATTCGTCCCAATGCTCAAAGGCGAGGTTCGGGTCGGGCTCCAGCGCCACCGATTCAGGGTGTCGGTCGGGCCGCATCACGCCCCGCCCGTCGCGGCCCGCGTTGGCGCCCTCGTCGCGCGGGCGCCGTTGCACGGAACTGTCGTCGCTGCGCGAGACGAAGGTCGGCGTCACGATGAGCGGTTTCGTTGTCGAGCGGGTCGCGCCGCCGTGGGGCGGCCGCTGCAGGAGGTCCGAGCGGGCGAGGTCCGGGGCGTCGGTTCGGTCGGTCATCGGGAGATTCCTTCGCGAGGGCGGGATCGGTTGCGGGCGCCGCTATGGGATCACCCGCTCGGCCCGCAGGCGCGCGAACAGATCGAAGAACGAGTCGTCGCTGGCCTGGTAATCGCGAAAACCCAGGCGGCGGCTCTTGCTCATGTCGGTGACGACCTCGATGGGCCGGCCGAGATCGGCATCCGTGTGCCAGGCCGAGGCGAGGCGCCCGAGATCCGGCTCCTTCAGTCCGTGGCGGGTAGCGATCTCGGCCCAGAGCGGCGCTGCGCCGGCCATCTGGCTTTCCAGCGGCTGCACCTCGGGGTCGAAGGGGGCCGGCTCCAGGCCGAACCAGTCGGCGATGCGGCCCCACATCCAGCTCCAGCGGAAGACGTCGCCGTTGACGACGTTGAAGGCCTCGTTGCGCGCGGCCGGCGTGGTGGCCGCCCATTCGAGCTGGCGCGCCAGCACCCGCGCATCGGTGACGTCGGTCAGCCCGTTCCACTGCGCGGCCGAGCCAGGGAAGCGGAAGGGGCGGCCGGCCTCGCGGCAGAGGGTGGCGTAGGTGGCCAGCGTCACGCCCATGTTCATGGCGTTGCCCAGCGCGTAGCCGATGATGGTGTGGGGCCGGTGCACGCTCCAGCCGAACCCGTCCCGCGCGGCGGCGGCGAAGACCGCGTCCTCCTGCGCGTAGTAGAAGTTCTCGACGTCGAGCCGGCCCTGCGTCTCGCGGAACGGGGTCGCGGGCAGGCTGCCCTTCCCGTAGGCCTCGAAGGGGCCGAGATAGTGCTTGAGACCGGTGACCAGGGCGACGTGCTCGACGCCACCGTTCGGCCGGAGCGCGTCGAGGAGGTTTTCCACCATCATGCCGTTGATGCGGATGTTCTCGGCCTCCGTCTCCTGGCGGGCCCAGGTCGTGATGAAGACGTGGCTCGGGCGCACCATGCCGAGGGCGCGCCCGAGGCTGTCCGGATCGAGGAGGTCGGCGGCCACCGGCGTGACGCCCGCGATGTCAGCGGGCGGGCGCCGGGCGAGGCCGGCGACGGTCCAGCCCTCCGCCACGAGGTGCCGCGCGAGGTTGTTGCCGACGATGCCGCTGACGCCGGCGACCAATGCGGTCCTGCCCATGATGCTCTCCATCTCGAATGTCTGCCGTCTTGATCCGGACGGGAGCTATGGAGAGAGTGGCGCCCGGACCAGACGGCACCGTTTGGGGTCGTAGGCACCAAGGGGTAACCGGCATGGAGCGGCACGGCGCGGACGAGGAGTGGCGGGAGGATTGCGCGCCGCGCCGGGTCCTCGAGCTTTTCTCGACGAAGTGGACCAGCATGGTGCTGCACACGCTGAAGGCCCGGCACGCGGGCCGCGCCCGCACCGGCGTGCTCCAGCGCAGCCTGCCCGGCATCTCGAAGAAGATGCTCACCCAGACCCTGCGCGACATGGAGGCGAGCGGCCTGATCACCCGGCACGTGGCCGGCACCGTGCCCCCGGCGGTGGCCTATCACCTGACGCCGCTGGGGGAGCGTCTCGTCGAACCCGTGGAGATCCTCTACGCCTGGGGCCGCGCCAATGCCGACGCCCTCGACGCCCTCAAGCCCCGGGCGACCTCCCGGCGCTGAGCCCGCGCGGGCTCGCGCGCCGGCGGCTCAGCCGCCGGCCACCACGACGAGGCGCTGGACCTCGCCGCGCAGGTACGCCTGCAGGAACTTGTCGTAGTCCCGGAACGAGACGCAGCCGTTCGAGGCGCCGCTCGCCCCGAGCATGTAGGTGTGGGCGAGGAGGCCGACCCGGCCGTGCACGGCCTCGGGGCCACCCACCGGGTTGAGGCGCAGGGCGCGGACCCCGTGGAAGGGCTGCTCGCGCTCGCTGATGTCGTAGGTGCCCACGGGGGTCGGGCCCTTCATGCGAACATGGACATGGCCGGGATCGTCCATGCTGGCGCCGAGGCCGGAATGGGCCTCGAGCTTTTCGCCGTTGGGAAGCGTCACCACCCGGGCACGGATGTCGTAGACCGCGACACCGCCGGTTCCGACGCGGGGCACCACGCTCAGCGCCCGGCGGAAGACATCGTCGACGGGCTTCGTCTCCAGGGCCGCGTAGGCGAGGCGCGGAGGCTCGGGGTTCTCGATGCCGAACAGCTTTTCGACGAAGGAGCGCGTGTCCTCCACGGGTGCCGCCGCGACGGGGACCGCCCGGCGCGCGGTCACGCGCGGCACCGGAGCCCGGCTCGTCCGGAACTCGGGGGGGCGCGGCACCGGCAGGGGTACGAGCCGCGACGCCAGCGGGGCGGCGGCCGGCATCGGCGGCGGGGATGGCTCCGCGGGAGCCGAAGGGATGGGTGCCGCCGCCTTGATGGCAGCCTCCTGCGCGGGAGCGGACGCCTCGCCGCGCTCCGCGAGGGCGAATTCATGGGGGGGCTTCGTCGCGATCTCGGACGCAGCCTCGCCGTCGACAGCCTCCGGGCCCGCGATCACCGGGGCGGCGGCCACGTCCCGTTGCGTCGGGGACGGATGATGCGACCAGGTCGCGAGGCCGGCCAGACCGCCGCCGAGGAGGGCCATCGTGGCCAGGACGGCCCCGATGCGGGTCCCCGATCGCACCGTCGCGACCGCGCCGGGATCGTCGTTGCGGGCGTGATTCGTCTTGGCGTCTTCATCCATGATCAGAGCCATTCGCCACCCTGGGCCGGCGCTAATGCCGGTCCTTCCTTGCCGCGCGATCGACCGCGCAGGCGACGAATCGAGAAGTATTGAGCCGTCGCGAATGCTACACCGCCTCGACGGATCGACATTTCTATGGCCGGATTGCGCCGACTTTGAGCACAGTCCGGCGTCGTACCGTCAGCAGATCGATGAAACCGACGGCACGCGAAGTCTTAGGTGTCCATTCGAATACGATCGTTCCCGCCCTGAGCTTGGCCATTCGGGCGAACGCTGCGCGCACGTCCTTCAGCGGGTTTTTTCGTCCGCGTGACGATTGCCGATCCTCGGCTTCGCGCTTCCTGGAGTGGCGCGCCGCCGTTCTGGCTCATCCTGAGCGAAGGCGGCCGGCAGCTCCGGCCCTCAACCGGCCGCAGCCTCGGTCGGCGCGGACGCCGCGTCCTTCTCGGCCGTATCCAGGAGTTCCTCGCCGCTCATCCAGAGCACGCCGGCCGGCGAGTACACGGCGTTCGCCACCAGACCGCCCTGGATCTTCGCGATCGCCGCCGCGAGTGCCTGCTCCGAGGTGTCGTGCTCCTCGTGCTTCCAGTCACCCGTGGCCGCAGTTGAATCGTCGCCCCAAAGTACAACCCACATTGATCTGCTCCCTATACGGGAGAGTAGCGGTTCACGGGCCCGTGAGGTTCCAGCAGGGCACACCGAATGCGCATGTCTTTTTGAGGGTACTCAAAGCATCGCCCCTAGCGGGTTGCCGGGCTCAATCGCCTGAAAGCTGTACGGGTGACATCGACGTCGCCGGCTAAAGCTCGGCCAGGATCGGCTCGACCATTCCGTAGAAGTATCGCCGTTCGCGCTCGCTCAGCCTGTCTTCACCCTCATGCGCGACTTTCAGAGCAAGAAGATGCTCGATGGAGCTTTGATGGATCAGTCCCGATTGGACGGCGATGATGATCTTGACGTGGAGATCGCGGTGAACCGAAGCGCATGAGGCCATGTCTTCCCTCGCTTGCCATGGAGGCCGGCATCAACTTTACGTGAGGCTCCAAGCAACTGTAAAGCTCTTGGTTCCGGGGCTGCGATAAAAATGGCTAAACATCTATTAATATCATGATCCTCATCTTAGATGTAGGGCGTAAGTCTGGCGATCGAATGCACATTGAATACAATTTGCCTAATGGGCGAATCGTACGTCTTCGTCGATGCGCTCGCGTCTCTTCGTCTATGATCGGAGACATAGCGGCCTTCGCAGGTCCTACAGCACAAGGTGTCATACGGGCAGCGCCGCCTGCGATCTTGGCCGCCGGTACCGTGCGGCGCATCGAAGAGCGGTCTCGCGGCGTTCGGCCCTCACCATCGACCCGACGGCTCGGCGGCCGCGTCCCCGGGACGCCGAGCCCTAATATCCGCGCGTGCGCTCCACCCCGGCCGGGATCAGGCCGGTCTCGCGGTAGGAGCGAACCGCCTGCGCCACGATGGCGGCGGCCGAGGGCCGGCTCGTCGGAGCGGCGATGTGGGGCAGCAGCGTGACGTTCGGGTGGGACCAGAACGGGTGCCCGGTGGGGAGGGGCTCCGTCTCGAAGACGTCGAGGATGGCGTGCCCTATGGCCCCCGAATCGAGAGCCGCGATCAGGTCTGTCTCGACGACGTGGGCACCGCGCCCGAAATTCACGATGCCGGCGCCATATGGCAGGCGCGCAAAGGCGGCTTGGTCGAGGATTCCCCGCGTCTCGGCGGTCAGCGGAAGCAGGTTCACGAGGATGTCGGCGCTCCCGAGCGCCCGCGCCAAGCCCTCGGTCCCGGACAGGACGGGAATGCCGTCCGGGCCTGCGCCCGAACGGCTCCAGCCCCGCACGGGGAAGCCGATGGCCCGCAAGAGCCTGGCCGACGCGCGTCCCATCTCGCCCATCCCGAGGATCGTCACCGACCGCTCCTGCGCCGCGCGGACATCGTGCTGGCGCCACTCGCCCCGGCGCTGCTGGGCGGCGTAGCGCGGAACATCGCGGTGCAGGTGGAGCACGGCCGCCGCCACCGCCTCCGCCATGGCGCGGGCGAGCGCCGGATCGACCAGGCGGATCACGGGCACTGGCGGCAGCGTCGCATCGAGGAGCAGGCGGTCCACGCCGGCCCAGAGGGAATGGATCCAGGCGAGCTTCGGCAGGCCGGCCAGCGCCCCCGGCGGCGGATTGGCCACGATCGCGATCTCGGCGCGGCGCATCGCCTGCGGATCGGCCGGGGTGGCGACGCTCTCCCCCGGCATGGCCGTGGCGAGGGCTTCGCGCCAGGCGGCCTCGTCCTCGGGGTCGAGGCTCGTCACGAGCAGCAGGGGAGCGGGCATCCGGGGCGGTTCCTTGCAAGTGGGCTGGGGCACAAGGTGATCTGTCGTCCATCTCGACGGTTCGGGAAAGCGGACGCCCGGCAAGGGTTGTGCATGCGCACCTTGCGGAAAATCATCCGACGCTGGTGGGGAATCCAGGATGGCAGAGCGGCCGAAGGTGGCGTTTATCGGCACGGGTGGCACCATCTCGTCGCTGGGCCGGGATTCGCTCGACGTCCTCGACTACACCGCGACCGACCGACGCCTCAGTTCGGACGCCATCCTTGACCGGGTTCCGGAAGCCAAAAGGGTCGCCGACATTGTGGCGGTGCCGTTCCGGACAGTGGCGAGCCCGGCGATCGGCTTTGCCGAATGGCGTGACCTCGTCAGGCTCTGCGAGGACCTCGTCGCCGCGCATCCGGACCTCGCCGGCATCGTCATCGGGCACGGCACCGCCACCCTGGAGGAGACGGCCTACGCGCTCGGCCTGACGCTGACGGTGGCCTGCCCGGTGGTCCTCGTCGGCGCGCAGCGGCCGATCAGCGCCTTGTCGAGCGATTCCGGCATGAACCTCGTGGCGGCCCTTCGCACGGCGGCCGCACCGGACTCACGGGGCCGGGGCGTGCTGGTGGTGCTCAACGACGAGATCCAGGCCGCGCGCGAGGTCACGAAGACATCGGTGGCACGGCTGCAAGCCTTTCGAAGTCCGGATTTCGGTGTGCTCGGTCAGGTCGACGGTCCCTCCCTCCGCTACTACCGCCGGTCCGAACGGCGCCACGCCCCGGGCACGCCCTTCGACATCCGTACGCTCGCCGCCCTGCCGCGCGTGGACATCGCCTACGCCCATGCCGACGCGGATGGCACTGCGGTCCGGGCCTTCGTGGCCGCCGGCGCGCGCGGCATCGTTTCTGCGGGGTTCGCCCCCGGCATGACGCCTCCGGCCGAGGCGGATGCACTCGCGGTGGCCGTGGAGTCCGGTGTCGTCGTGGTGCAATCGACCAGGGCCGGAAGCGGGGTCGTCCCGCTGACCACTCGGCTGGACACGCGCGGTATTCTCAGCGCCGACAACCTGACCCCGCAGAAGGCGCGTATCCTGCTGGCCCTCGGCCTGACCGTCACGCAGGATCGCATGGAGCTCGCCGAGTTCTTCGCCACGTATTGAGTGCGTCGTTCCGACGGGCGGTTCAGGCCGAGAGGCGAAAGGCCCGTTCCAGCAGGCCGCGCGCGCCGAGGGGCACCAGGAAGGTCCGCCCGTGCTCTGGATCGGCGTCGCGCTCCTCGCGCGTCATGCCCTCGTAGGCGCTGGTGACGAGGAGGCGGTCGAGGTCGGGGCCCGCGAAGGTCGGGCAACTCGGCCGCGTCACGGGCACGGGCACGGTGCGCACCCGCGCGCCCTCCGGGTTGTAGGCGTCGAGGCAGGAGGCGCCCCAGCGCGCGCACCAGATCCGGCCCTCCGCGTCCACGGCGGCCCCGTCGAGCCCGCCCGCGCCGCCGCGATGGTCGTAGAGCGTCGCCGGCTCGCCGGTGGGCAAGCCGGTGCGTGGGTCGAGGGGGACGCGCTTGAGGAGGCCCGTATCGGTGTCGGCGAAGTAGCCGGTCGCGCCATCGGGGGAGAAGCAGATGGCGTTCGGGATGGTCAGGCCGGCGTAGAGGCGCGTCACCCGGGTTCCGGCGACGTGGTAGATCGCGCCGCGCCCGGGCTGCGCCGCCCGGCCCATGGTGCTGATCCAGAGGGCGCCACTCGGATGGACCCGGCCATCGTTGGAGCGGGTGCCCGCGTCGTCGGCCTCGAGGGGACAGAACAGGAGCAGATCGCCGGCAGCGGTTCCGCGCAGATACAGCCCGTCCTCGGCGGCGAGGAGCTTCCGGTTCGCGTCCACCGCCGTCACGGCGCTCGCCATGAAGGGCAGGGCGTGGACCCGGGCCCCGCCGCCGGTGAGCGGCGCCTCGAACAGGCGCCGCTCCAGGATGTCGACCCACCAGCCCGTTCCCGTCGCCGGGTCGTAGCAGGGGCCTTCCCCGAGGTGGCAGCGCGGTGCGTCGAGGATCTGGATGGCGTCGGTCATGAGGTGAGGTCCGTCCCGCCTGCCCGTCGTATCAGATCCCGTTGCCCGTCGCAGGGTCACGCCGGTCCATGGGCACCGATGAGCGGGTGGAACGTTGCTGGGTTCGAGGCATCGAATTCGTTGCTGGTCTCGCCCGGGACCGTGCCATAGCATTCGGTGCCAGCGAGGCTTTGGAGACGTTCATGCGCGGTTCGATGCGGTTGCTACTCGGGGGGGCGCTGTGCGCGGCTTCCGCACTCGCCGGAGCGTCCGGCGCATCGGCCGATTGCGTCCGCCACGTCTACAATCGCTCGCCGTACGTCCTGGTCGCCACGCAGGATGGCGGACCGTCCTTCACCGTCCGGCCCGGCACATCGCGGGCGATCCGCCTGTCGCGCCCGGGCAAGCTGGATCTCGCCGGCTATTGCGGGCTGCCCGGCTTGCGCGGTGATCCGGCCGGCCTGGCCCAACCGTCGGTGCAGGAGAGCTTCGACTACCAGGCGGTCCTCGACCGCTGCTACATCGAGTTCGGGCACGACTTCTTCCGGGCCGAACTCGGGCGTGGCTTCCTACCCTACGAGGGCACGCAGCCATTCACGCTGAACAACCCCCGCCAAGGCGACATCGTCCTCTACGCCGGCCGGGACGCCTGCCGGCCCGTCCGTTAAGCCGGATCGGCCGCCAGGGAACCGCGGGCGCCCGGGCTTCTTCCCGTCACTGAGTGATGGGCAAGCGGGAGGGCGCCGTGGGATCGGACCGGAACCGGATACCGCCCTCCGTTGACACGCCGCCTCCGGAGCGGGAGCCAGCACCGGAGGCCGGCGGCTACGAGGCACCCGCGCCGAAGAAGGACCCGGCCGACATCGTGGACCACTAGACCGCGCTGTCCGGACCCTCCACGCTCCGCACACGGCCGCCCAAACCCGTCACGCGAGACATCACGATGACCGAGCACGCCACAGCCCTGGTCGCGGGAGCCAATGGCATCATCGGCAAGGCGCTGATGCAGGAACTCGGGGGCCGGCCCGGCTGGCGGGCCCGGGCGCTGTCGCGCCGTCCGCACGGTTCGGCCGACGCCATCGCGGGCGATCTCACCGACGCCGGCGCGATCCGCGCGGCGCTCGCCCCGGCGGCGGACACGACGCACCTGTTCTACGCCGCCCTGGCGCCGCAGCCGGACTTGGCCGAGGAAGACCGCGTCAACGGCGCCATGCTGCGCAACCTGCTGGACGGGCTGGAGGCGGTGGGCGCACCCCTGGAGCGGGTGGTGCTGTACCAGGGCGCGAAGGTCTACGGTGTCCATCTCGGACCCGTGCCGTCGCCGTTCTACGAGGACGAGAACCCACGTCACATCGGGCCGAACTTCTACTTCACGCAGGAAGACGAACTGCGAACGCGCGCCGCGCGCGGGGGCCCCGCCTTCGCGATCCTGCGCCCGGACGTGGTCGTGGGGGATGCCGCCGGCAACGCCATGAACATCGCCATGGTGATCGGCGCCTACGCGGCCCTGTGCCGGGCGAGCGGGGCGGCCTTCCGGTTTCCGGGGCCGGCCCATGTCTACGAGGGCGTGTTCGCCCAAGTGACGGACGCCCACGCGCTGGCGCGCGCCAGCCTTTGGGCGGCCACCGCCGAGGCCGCGCGCGGCGAGGCCTTCAATTACGTGCACGAGCCCTTCCGCTGGCGCCGGCTCTGGGAGCGGGTGGCCGAGGCCCTCGATCTGCCGCTAGGGCCGCAGATGCCGATGAAGCTCGCCACCCACATGTCCGACAAGGCGCCGCTCTGGGCGCGGCTGGTCGCCGAGCAGGGCCTCGTCGACACGCCCTATGCCCGCGCCGTCGGCTGGGGGTTCGGCGATTTCGTGTTCCACAGCGATTTCGATCTCGTCTCCGACATGGGCAAGATCCGGCGCGCCGGGTTCGGCGAGAGCGTCGACAGCCTCGCGGCCTTGCTCGCCGCCATCACGCGCCTGCAGGAGGCGAAGGTTCTGCCGCGCTAGGCGCTGCGCGCCTCGGCGGCGCGGACCAGGGTGTGCAGCACCCGGTTCACCGGGGTCGGCACGCCGAGCGCCTCGCCTTTGCGCAGGATGAAGCCGTTGAGGTGGTCGATCTCGCTGGAACGTCCCCGGGCCAGATCCTGCGCCGTGGAGGAGACCTGCTCCGGCATGGTGGTGGCGAGGTCGAGGACGCGGGCGAGGATGTCGTCGGGCAGCGCGATGCCGGACGCCTCGGCGACCGCGACGCATTCGCCGACCACGTCGCTCATCACGCCTGCGATCCCGCTCACGGCGAGCATGCGCCCGTAGGGCATCCGGGTGAGGGCGGACAGGGCGTTGTAGGCGCAGTTCATGACGAGCTTGCCCCAGAGCGCGTCGAGGGCCGAGGCCGAGACCTCGGTGGGGATGCCCGCCGCGCTGAACCGGGCCGCGATGGCAGCGCTCGTCGGCGACTCGCCGATCACCAGGTCGCCGCGTCCGTGGTGGCGCACGTGGCCGGGGCCCGCCATCTCGGTGGCGACGTAGACGGCGACCGGCAGCACCGGCCGGCCGATCACGGCCTGGAGCCGCTCGGGGTTGTCGACGCCGTTCTGGAGGCTGAGCACCGTTGCGTTGGCGTAGAGGTGCGGAGCCATCGCGCGGCCCACGGCCTCGGTGTCGCCGGACTTCACGCAGAACAGGACGCAGTCGGCCCCGGCCACGCCTTCGGCCTCGGTGGTCGCCCGCATCGGCACGAAGGTCCGCAGCGTAGCGGTTTCGAGCAGCAGCCCGTTCGCGCGCACGGCGTCCACATGGCCCGCGCGCCCGATCAGGGTGACGTCCGTGCCCGCGCGCGCCAGCAGGGCGCCGAAATAGCACCCCACCGAGCCCGCCCCCATGACGGCGACCTTCATGTGTTTGCACTCCCCGAACGCTGCCCGGGCCCGGCCTTAGACCGCGACGCCGGCCCTGGCCAGCCCGCGAACCAGGGGTGTTTTCAGGGTCGGTTCGAGGCGAGTTGCGCGGCAATCCAGTCCTGCGCCGCGTCGAGATCTGTGAAGACGGGGGGATGCGGGTGGTCGACCCGCCCGAAGCCGGCCTCCAGAAACCACTTGCCGGCCTCCTCTTGGTGATGTTCGCCGAGCTGCACCAGGACCGCCACGAGGAAGCCGTTGGCGAACACGAGCTGGCTCTCGATGTCGTCGCTGCCCGTGGCGACGTGCACGGGCTGGAGATGGAGGCTCATCCGTCAGCCCGTTTTTGCCAGATGCAGGTAGGTCGGATCGAACTCGGAGGACCGGGTCAGCTCGTTCCAGTCGTGCACGATCAGCGTGCTGCTGCGCAGGGTGATCAGGCCCTTGGCCCGCATTTCCTGCAAGACGCGGTTCACGTGCACGTTCGAGAGACCGAGCGCGTCGCCGAGTTCGACCTGCGTGATCGGCAGCGGGTAGCGGTGCTCGGCGGCGAGCCCCACCGCCTCCAGCTTCAGGTACATCTCGCAGAAGAGGTGCGCGATCCGGCCATAGGCGGATTTGCGGCCCATGCCGACCATCCACTCGCGGAAGATCGCCGCATCGATCAGCGTGTCCCGCCACAGGACCCCACCGAGGCGCGGAAAACGCTGGATCAGCGTCCGCACGTTCTCGTGCGGGATGAACGCCATGGTGGCCTCGGTCAGCGTGCCGAGGCTGTGGTCCATGGTGTGCAGGTGCAGGCTCTGCAGGTCGGGAATGTCGCCGGGGATGTGGAACGAGAAGATCTGCCGGCGGCCCTCGTCGAGGAGCTTGTAGCGGCAGGCCCAGCCCTCGAGGATGAGGCAGCATTGCGAAGGCCGGTCCCCATCGCGAAAAATGTCCTGCCCGGGTCCGAGCGTGCGGCTCCGGGTCGGCAGGCCGAGGATGGCCGCATGCTCCTCGTCGGAGAGGGTGGCGATGCTTTCCAGCTTGCGGATGAGCATGGTCATGGAACGGTTTTCGGAAGCCGAATACATCGTAGCTTCGCCTTGCATTGCAGGCGGAAGCGCGCGGCTCTCCCAGCTACCAGCGCCTGTATCAGACCCGCCGGTAATCGATCGACCTTAAACCTAAGTGGGTGCAACGCAGTAACGTATGATAGTCAGCGGCCCCGCTTATCGCTTCGTGCTGTACCGTACAGTTCCGGTCTTCACGCCGACATCGGCGCGGCTCACATTGGGGCGTCGCACCCCGAAAAAGACCGCGCGCCAGCGGGCGGACGGGTGGCGCGGAAGGTCGTTTCGGCGGGTCCGGAATCACGAACTCAGCGGGTCGATGACGCGTTCGAGGGTCAGAAGTGCCTCGATGGCCTTGAGCAATTCGAAGCTGAGGATCGGTTTTTCCAGACGAATGCGATTTCCATACGCCGGCTCCGCGCCGATGCGGACGTCCCCGGTCGCGAACAGGTAGGGCACGCCGAGGGCGTCGAGCCGGTCGGCGATGGGATAGACCCGCTCGCCATGCCCGAGATTGACATCGAGGATCGCGGCGTCGAGCGAGTTGGCCTCCGTGGCGATGCGGTCGAGGGCGTGCTCCACGTTCGAGACCGGCCCGATCACTTCGGCCCCGGCGCCGCGCAGCCAGCGCTCCATCTCCATGGCGATCACGTATTCATCCTCGACCAGCAGGATCCGGCGACCCAGCAGCGGCTCCTGAGCATTCGACATGGTGGTTCCCATCCGAGGCGGCGAGCCAGCGGCATGGCAGGTCGGGCCGGCCTCCGCATTCATGCACGTTAGGCCAGGGGCAATTCGATCCGGCAGCGCACCCCGTCCCGGCCGAGCTCGTACGTGGTCCGGGCCTGCAACGCATAGGAGAGGGCGTTCTCGATGAGTTCGCGCCCGTAGCCGCGCCGCGTCACGGTCTCGGGGGGCACCGCGACCCCGCTCTCGGTCCAGGTCAGGCAGAGCCAGCGTCTCGCCTTCGGGTCTCGCTGCACGGTCCAGTCCACGGCCAGTTCGCCGTCGACCCCTTTCAGGGCGCCGTACTTGACCGCGTTCGTGGTCAGTTCGTGCAGGGCGAGGGCGAAGTTCTGTACCTGGCGCGCGGTGAGGTGAACGTCCGGGCCCGAGACCACGACCTTGGGCGGGTCGGCGTCGGTATGGGCCGCGAGTTCCGCCCGCACCAGGGCGCCGACCTCGACGGTGTCGCTGCCGAAGCGGCTGAGCAGGCCCTGCGCGCGGCTCAGCGCCTTGAGCCGGGTCTCGAAGGTCTCGGTGGCGCTGCCGCCGGCGTCCAGCGTCCGGCTCGCCACGGCGGCGACCACGCCGAGGAGATTGCGGCTGCGGTGCTGCAACTCGTCGACCAGCACGGTGAGGCGGGCCGCACCCGCCTTCTGGTCGGTCATGTCCTTGGCGATGCCGGCTATCCTGTGCACCCGGCCCTCGTCGTCGAGGAGCGGGAAGTCGCTGGTCTCGATCCAGCGCATCTCGCCGTCCGAGGCGCGTACGATCCGGAACTCGTGCGTCACCCGCATCCCGCCCTGGACCTGCCTCAGGGCCGCCAGTGTCCCTTCGCGGTCCTCGGGATGGATCAGGTCGGCCCAGCGCGCCAGGGTGTCGCCGGTCACGACGCTCTCGCGGCTGCGGCCGTAGATCGCCTCGAAGGCGGGGCTGACATACTCGAATTGCAGCGTTCCGGCGTTCCGGATCCAGAGCAGGTCGGAGGAGGCCTCGCCGAATTGCCGGAAGCGGGCCTCGCTCTCGCGCAGGGCCTCGTCGGCCTCGCGCCGCTCGGTGACGTCCTGGCCGATCTTGAGGAAGCCGCGCAGGGTGCCGTCGCCGGAGCGCAGCGTCGTGGTCACCCCCTCGATGAACACCCGCGTGCCGTCCTTGCGCAGGTGCCAGCGAACGTTCGGGGCCGAGCCGTCCCGAAGGGCCGTCCCGATCTCCGTCGCATCCTGGCCGACCATCAGGTCTTCCGGCGTGAAGATGATGGCGGCCGGCTGCCCGGTGGCCTCCTCGGCGCTCCAGCCATAGACGTCCTCGGCGCCCGCGTACCAGTCGGTGATCCGGTCCTGCGCGTCGGTGGTGAAGATCGCGTAGTCGCGGGCGTTCTCGACCACGAGCCGGAAGCGCTCCTCCGTGAAGCGCAGGGTACGCACGGTCTGCAGGCGGTCGATCACCGGGCCGAGGATGCTCGCATAGGTCCGCAGGAACTCGGTGTCTTGCGGGCCGAAGTCGCGCGGCTCGGTGGCGTCCACCTGGAGCAAGCCGTAGGCCTTTCCGCCCGGAAGCCGGATCGGCACGTTGGCGAGCGCGATGACGCCGGCCTCCTTCATGAAGGGCGGAACCCCGAAGCGCGGCTCCTCGCGGATGTCCCGGATGAAGAGCGGCTTGCTCTCCGAGATGGCGAAGGTCTCGGAGGAGTACTCGTTCATCGGCAGGCGCAGGTGGCCGACGACGCCCGCAGCCCAACCGATTCCGGCCCGCACGAATAGGCATTGGCCATCGTTCTGGATCTCCAGGATCTTGGCCCGGCCGGTGCCCAGCGCCTCCCCCACGAGGCGGCAGGCTTCGGTGAGCACCGCGTCGATGTCGTCGCTGCTCAGGGTGAACTCGCCGAAATCGGCAAGGACCCGCTGGCGCTTCAAGATTTGCTCAAGGTCTGACATGCGCGGGTCCTCGACGCGAAAAAAGCGCGCGTCAGCCAGAGGCGGCGGGCGTGGTCCCGCTTACCCGCCAGATTGTCCTCTTTCGAACGCACGAACCCGGAGAAATTTCCCGCCCGCGTGCCCGCACCGGCGGAACGGCTCCCCTCACGCGGCGTGCAGAATCCGGTCGGTCAGGGGCAGGATCAGGCGAAAGCGCAGGCCATCCGGTGAAAAAGCGAGGCGCGTCTCCGCGCTGAGATTGTGCGTGAGCATCTCCTCCAGCACCACGGTACCGAAGCCCCTGTGGCGCGGCGTCTCCTGGTCGAGGGCGGCGCCGCTCTCGGTCCACTCGAACACGAGGCAAGGGCCCGCGGTCTGTTCCTCGATCTGCCACGTCACGGCGAGACGCCCGGACGGCGCGGCCAGGGCGCCGAACTTCAGCGCGTTCGTCGTCAACTCGTGGAGCGCCAGGGCCAGCGGCTCGGCCGCCCGCAGGTGCAGGCGCACCTCCGGGCCAGAAACCTGCGCGCGCCCGTCCTGATAGGCATGCGCCGCCGTCAGTTCGTCTGTGACGAGGCGGTCGAGATCGACCCCCGCCGCCGGGTTCTGGACGATGACGTTCTGCACGCGCGCCAGGGCGGCGAGCCGCCCGTCGAGATGGGCGGCGTACTCCTCCAGGCTCGGGCTGAGTTCGGCCGAGCGCCGCGCGATCATGCGGGTCGTCGCCAGGGTGTTGCGCACCCGGTGCTGCAACTCGGCCAACAGGAGAGCCTGCGTCGCCTCGCCCGTCGGATCCCATCCCATCGTCATCGAAACTCCTGACTGAGCCGAAGCTCCTGACCGGGCCAAACCTCCTGGCAGACAACTGAGGCAGAACCGACTCAGTCCGCCACCGGTTCGTTGGCGTCGAGGTGGCGGCCCTCGTGGTCGAGGTGAAGGTAGTTCGGGTTGAACAAGGAGGCCTTCTGCAGGGCGGCGAGATCCGGGATCGTCAGGCGCTTGCCCTTGAACACCACGAGGCCGGCCCGGCGCAGTTCCTGCAGCGTCCGGTTGATGTGCACGTTCGACAGGCCCATCGCATCCGCCAGCTCCACCTGGGTCAGTGGCAGCGGGCAGCTGTCCCCGTCCGTCAGGCCGATCCCGCGCAGGCGCACGAACAATTCGCAGAACAGGTGGCCGAGCCGCTCGATGGCGGTGCGCTGGCCGAGATTGACCGTCCATTCCCGCTGGATCGCCACCGAGACCAGGGTGTCCCACCACAGCGCCTTCATCACGCGCGGGTGCTCCTCCGTCAGTTGGTCGAGGGCCGCGCGCGGGATTTCGGCGAGGCGCACCGGCGTCAGCGCCGCGATGGAATGGTCCATCTCGCGCAGGAGGTAGACGTGGGTGTCGCACAGGTCGCCGGGCACGAAGAACGAGATGATCTGGCGCCGTCCGTCGTCGAGCTGCTTGTAGCGGCAGGCCCAGCCCTCCAGGATCAGGTTGACGTGGCTCGGGCTGTCGCCCTCCTGGATGATGTCGGAATGCTCCGCGAACGTCCGCCGCTTGACCGCGGCGTTCTCCAGCGCCTGCCGGTCGTCGCGCGAGAGCTTGGTGAATTGCTCAAGCTTACGGATCAGATGATGCGGCATGCGTTCCTCTTCGTGCGCGCATCATGAATACGAAGCAATCCACCATTGTTATTTCACATGCGTTATTTTCTCAGGCGAGATCATAGCCCGCGAGCGGAGAAAATAGTTCGCATGCCAGCCAAAAATCGGCCTCAAGTCTTGAGAAGCGTCGCTAACGCGGCAAGGACTGCCCCGGGCTCCGCCGGTTTCAGCACCCGGCGGATTGCCGCATAGGCTGGCGGGATCGCCGCCGGGTCGTAGCCGGTCGTGAATACGAACGGCACGGCGCGCGCGATCAGCGCGTCGGCCAGCGGGAAGGCGCTCTCGCCGCCGAGATCCAGGTCGAGGATCGCCGCATCCGGTGCCGGGCCGACGTCCAGAAGGCGCAGGCCCCCCGCCACGGAGGCGACGGGACCGAGCGTTTCGGCCCCGGCGGCCCGCAACGCACGGTTCAGCGCATCCGCCAGGAAGTACTCGTCCTCCGCGATAAGGACGCGGCGAGCCTGGAACCTGATCTCGGTCATGGGCGTCCTTTCGCAACATCGTCCGTTTCGGCGCGGGCCGGGCGATCGATTGGCCCGGATTCTTCGCGTTCGGGAAATCTTCGCGCTCGGTAGGCAAGGGATGGCGAGATCGTCTATGTCGTCGGCCAATAGCACGACTGTCGTCCACCCGGGACCTTACCGCGCCGCCGGCCGTTTGCGCACAGGCTTGCGGGTCGCGGACCCGTCCCATGGAAGCGAATGACGTCCCGTGGAATCACATGACATGGACATCGAGATCGAGCAGCTGAGGCGTGAGAACCGCGCGCTCGAGGCGGAGGTCGCGCGGCTGCGGGAGCGCAATGCCTCGCATGTCCGCGTGCCCGAGCGCGGGCAGCGCACCTCGGCGGCGGATGCCGACCTGCTGTTCACGGCGGCGGAGAAGACCCGCATGCCGCAGATCGTCACCGACCCGAACCTGCCCGACAACCCCATCGTGTTCGCCAACCGGGCGTTCCAGGACCTGTGCGGCTACTCCGCCGACGAACTCGTCGGGCGCAACTGCCGCTTCCTGCAGGGCGCGGACACGGACCCCGCCGACATCGCCCGCATCCGCGACGCCATCGCGGCCCGGCGCGACGTGGTCGTCGAGATCCTGAACTACCGCCGGGACGGCTCGACCTTCTGCAACGAGCTCTACATCAGCCCCGTCTTCACCGCCGAGGGCCACCTGCGCTACTTCTTCGCGAGCCAGCTCGATGTGACCCGGTTCCGCACCGAGACGGGCATGCTCGCCGAGAGCGAGGCGCGCTACCGGACCCTGTTCAACGCCCTCGACGCCGGCTTCTGTGTCATCGAGATGCGCTTCGACGCCGTGGGACGGGCCGTCGATTACCGCTTCGTCGAGGCCAACCGGGCCTTCGCCAGCCAGACCGGGCTCGGCGAAGTGGTCGGCCGCTGGGTGAGCGAGCTGATCCCCGACCTCGAGCGGACCTGGCTCGACACCTACGGCGCCGTCGCCCTGACCGGCCGGTCCGTCCGCTTCGAGAGCGGCGCCGTGGCCCTCGGGCGCTGGTTCGAGGTCCAGGCCCTGCGCATCGGCGAACCCGCCCAGCACCGGGTCGCGCTGCTGTTCAACGACGTCACCGACCGCCGCACCGCCGAGGGCGTCCTGCGCGACACCGCCCGCGAGCGGACCACGGAACGCGACCTCGTCTGGCGTGCCAGCCGCGACCTCCTCGTGGTCTGCGGCTTCGACGGCATCTACCGCTCGGTGAACCCGGCCTGGACCGAGATGCTGGGCTGGCCCGAATTCGACCTCGTGCGGACCGCCTTCAGCGACTACATCCACCCGGAAGACCGGGATGCGGCGGTGGCGGCCTTCGAGCAGCTGCGGGCCGGCGAGGTCCTCGACAACCTCGACGTCCGCATGAAAATGGCGGGCGGCGGCTTTCGCTGGGTCTCCTGGAACGCCATCCCGCAGGGCGACCACTTCTACGCGGCCGGCCGCGACGTCACCGAGCGGCGGGCCCTGGAGGAGCAACTGCGCCAGTCGCAGAAGCTGGAGGCGGTCGGCCAGCGCACCGGCGGCGTCGCCCACGACTTCAACAACCTGCTGACCGTGATCCGCTCCTCCACCGACCTCCTGAAACGTCCGGACCTTCCGGAGGAGCGCCGCCAGCGCTACATCGGCGCGATCTCCGACACGGTGACGCGCGCCGCCAAGCTCACGGGGCAGCTCCTGTCCTTCGCCCGGCGCCAGGCCCTGACCCCGGAGGTGTTCGACGTCGGCCAGAGCGTCGCGTCGGTGGCCGACATGGTCGGCACGCTCACCGGCGCCCGCATCCGGGTCGTCACCGAGGTCGCCTCCTATCAGGACCGCGAGGGCCGCGAGGTCCCGTACCTGATCAACGCCGACGCGAGCCAGTTCGACACCGCGCTGGTCAACATGGCCATCAACGCCCGGGACGCGATGAGCGGGGAGGGGCGCCTCGACATCGGCGTGCGCCGCACCTCCGCGATCCCCGCGGTCCGGGCCCATCCGCGCATCGCGGGCGACTTCGTCGCCGTCTCGGTGCGCGACACCGGCACGGGCATCGCCGAGGAGGACCTCGACCGGATCTTCGAGCCGTTCTTCACCACCAAGGGGGTCGGCCAGGGCACCGGCCTCGGCCTGTCGCAGGTCTTAGGCTTCGCCAAGCAGTCCGGCGGCGAGGTGCTGGTGGAGAGCGAGCCGGGCGCCGGCACCACCTTCACCCTCTACCTGCCCCGCGAGGCGGGCATGCTGGTGACGGAGGAATCCGACGAGGAGCCCGAACTCCTCGCCGACGGGCACGGCACCCGGGTCCTCGTGGTCGAGGACAACGAGGAGGTCGGCGGTTTCGCCACCCAGGCGCTGCAGGAACTCGGCTACGAGACGGTCAGGGCGCTGAACGCCGAGGAGGCTCTGGCGGTGCTGCGGACGCCGCCCGGCTTCGACGTCGTCTTCTCCGACGTGGTCATGCCGGGGATGAACGGCATCGACATGGCCCGGGAGGTCCGCCACCGGCACACCGGCCTGCCGGTGGTGCTGACCTCGGGCTACAGCCACGTGCTCGCCGAGCAGGGCACCCACGGGTTCACGCTCCTGCGCAAGCCTTACTCGGTGGAGGACCTTTCCCGCACGTTGGGGCGAGCCGTCAAACGCGCCGCGGCGGCCAGGCGACGGTCGAGCCGCTGACATTGAAAAAAACCACTCGGGAAAAACCACTTGGGAAAAACCAGCCGAGCGGACAGAATTTTTCCCCGTAAACTAACCTATGCATACGCCGCCGACCTGCGCGCCCTGCATCCTGGCCCGCGCGGGCAATGGGTTCGGGGGCACCGTGATTGCCGAGCGATCCGGACGGCCGGGCCGATCCCGGTGCGGCCGAGCCTTCACGCATCGCCTGCCCCCCGGACGGCCCAAGGACGTGATCGCGATGAAGAACGACCCTTCGACCTGCGCGCCGTGGACGGCCCGGCACCTGCGCCTGGCCATCGACGCCGCCGGGGTCGCCCTGTGGTCGTGGAACGTCGACGACGACACCTTCACGATGGACAAGCGCGGGCACGAGCTCTGGGACATCCCGATGAGCGCGCACGTGACCTTCGAGGAGCTCTCCTCCCGCATCCATCCGGCCGACAAGGACCGGGTCCGGGCGGCCTTCTCCGCCACCCGCGCCATCCTGGGCCCCTACGAGACCGATTTTCGCATCCTGCACGGCACCGACGTGCGCTGGGTCTCGGCGCGGGGCCAGGGCGACGACAACGGCATCGTCGGCGCGGTGATGTTCGGCATCTTCCTCGACGCCACTGGGCGCAAACAGGCCGAGGAGGGACAGGAACTGCTCGCCGGCGAGATGAGCCACCGCGTCAAGAACCTCTTGTTCATCGCCACCGGCCTGACCCAGATGACCGGCCGCTCGGCCTCGTCGGTCGCCGAAATGACCGATGCGCTCACCGCCCGCCTGACCGCACTCGGCCGCGCGCACGACATCGTCCGCCCCCTGCCAGGCGAACAGGGCACCGCGGCGCTGCTGGGCGACCTCATTTCCGTCCTGCTCTCACCCTATGACGAGACCGCCGCTTTCTCGGGCCGCATCCGCGTCGCTG
>NZ_JAQGKL010000076.1 GCF_028290105.1 Methylobacterium sp. | reverse complement strand
TGGCGCCCGGCTGCGGTGCGGGCGCGGGGACCGTTGGCCCGGATGGCGGCGGGGCGGCCGTGGCGACGGCCGGGGCAGGCGGTGCCGGAGCGGGTGGGGCGGGTGCTGCTTGGGCGGGTGCTGCTTGGGCCGGTGCGGCCTGCGGCTGTCCTGCGGCCGGCGAGCCGGTCGTGACCTCGCCGGTGCTCGCCACCGGCTCCTTCCCGGGCGTGGCCGGGCCTTCGGCGACCGCGGCTGCGGCCCACAGGGTGATCGTCGCAGTGGCGATCATCCGGACAGTTCTGAACACGCGCGTTCCCCGAGAATTGCGGTTCGCCGGCCTCACGCAATGACAGCCTGGGCGGCGGGTTCCGCTCGAAAGCGGCGCCGGCCTCATTGAATGGGGACCAAGGCGAAGTTGTGGATGGGCGAAGGATGGGATGAGGCGGGCGCCGGAGGCGACCGAGAGGAGCGGGCAAGAAATGGACCGGCCCCCGACCGGGCTCCATCCCTGCAGCGCCACTCTGGCACCACCCGAAGCGTGGCCGCAATGCCTGGATGCACCCCGCCATCTCTGGTTTTCGCCAAAACTGCGTCGTAGAGAGGCAAACAGATGCGTCATCTGCCCCGGTGAGGGGCAGCGCCGATTTCTTCCGAGGACCAGATCCGATGTCCCTTCCCTCACAAGCCTGCGCCGTCGCGCTCGTCGCTGCCCTGCTCGGAGGGTGCCAGGCGCTCGGCGGCGGTGCCGGCGTGATGCCCGCAAGCGATGTCGGTCCGCCCCCCTCGATGCGCAGTGCGGTTCCGGGTCCGCAGCGCGGCCGTGCCGCCAGCATCGATCCCGATGATCCGACGCCGCAGACCGCGCCGACGCGGCGCCTCAACCTGCCCAGCTCCGCCGGTGGCCAGACCCGGGCGGCGGCCAACGAAGAGCGCCGCATCCGCCGCGAGGACATCGAAGGCGAGACCACGAGCCGGTCGAGCTCCGGCGGCCTCGGGCCTCAGATGGGCCAGGGTGGCTCCGTCGGCGTCGGCGGCAAGTTCTGAGGATACACGCGTTCTGAGGGCGCGCGGCTCCCCGGAGGCGCCCGCCCGACGCAGGGCTCCCGTGCCGGCCCGGGCGGTTCCGGAGCGCCGCCGAGAGCCTTAAGTCGCGGGGGCGGCGGGTCGCGTCCTTCCGCGGAGCTTGCCCCTGCCCACGATGCCGCCATCTTCCGTCAAACCCGTGACCGCCGCCGGCCCGCGCCGGCGGATTCGGGCGGCCACCTTCCTGCACGGGCGCGGCACCCTCGCCAATCCCGGGCTCGATCTCACGCGGCTGCCTATCGGCCTCGATCCGCGCGGCCTCAGCCTCGTCGACGGGGTCCGGGCCGCCCTGGCCTTCGGCCTCGTCATCCTGCTGCACGAGTGGGTCGCCTGGCCGCCGCTCCTGACCTTGGCGCTGGCCGCGAACCTCGCTTGCTTCGCCGATGCTGGCGGCCCGATGCGCTCGCGCCTCATGGTGCTCACGGTCTTCTCGCTCCTGAGCGGCGCGATCTGGGGGCTCTTCGGGCTGATGCAGCCGCTCGGGCCGGTCCTCGTGGTGCCGCTCGCCGGCCTCGTGATCTTCGCTTGCACCTACGCGCGGGTCTGGGGCGTGCAGGCGCAGGCTGCCGGCAACGTCCTCGTCCTCGTCCTGTGCTTCGCCCTCGATCGGCCCTTGAGCCCCGATCAGGCCCTGGTGGCCGGTCTCGTCTTCACGGCCGGAGGCCTGTGGGCGACGCTGCTGGCCCTGCTCCTCTGGCGCCTGCATCCCTATCGCCCCACCCACCGGGCGGTGGCCGAAGTCTGGCGCCGCCTGACCCGCCTCTGCGACGATCTCGAGGCCCTCGCTTCGCTGACCTGGCCGGAGAAACCGGAGGACAAAGCCGCCCCCCGGGCCGGCAACCGCCAGATCTTCGATCGTCACACCTTCGATCTCCAGGCTTTCGATCGGCACGCCCGGGCTCATCGCCGGGGTGTGCGCGAGGCCATCGAACAGGCCCGAACCGTCATCGTCGACCTCGCCCGCAGCCGCGAGCGCATCTCCGACCGGACTGCCCAGGCCCTGATCCGCCTGGAGGCCGCCGAGCAGATCTTCGCCGCCCTCATCGCCCTGTCGGACCTGATCGAGGGCGAGTCCGACCCGCGCCGCCGCCGCATGGCGCGCCGGTTCCTGCGCCGGCTCCGCCCCTTGCTCGGCGTGATCGCCCGCGCGATCCGCGACGATTCGGTGATCGATCTGGCGCGCCTGGAACGGGCGATCGAGCGGGGCGCGCGGCGCCTCGCCCACGATCGCGGGCTCTCCGACCTCGCCACGCGCATCCTCGATCGTGTGCGGATCGGTGCCAAACTCTCGACGCCGGATGGCTATCGCCCCGGCGGCGCCCTGATGGGACGCGCCAGCCTGCCCCTCGGCACCCGCCTACTCGGGCCGCTCAGCACGAACTTAACCTTCGCCTCGGCCAACCTGCGTCATGCCGTGCGTGCCACGGTGGTGGCTGCTCCCGCCCTCTGGGCGACCCTGGTCTGGTCGGGACCCTTCGCGCATTGGCTCACCATCACGGTGGTTCTGACCATGCAGCCCTTCTACGCCGCGACCTGGCAGCGGGCCCTGGAGCGGATCGGCGGCACGGTGCTGGGCGGCCTGATCGGCGCGGCGCTCGCTGGCATCGCCACGACTCCGCTGGCGCTGGCCGCCCTGGTGTTTCCCCTGAGCATCATCGGTTTCGCCGCGCGCCAAGTCAGCTACGGCGTCTTCATCGCCTGCCTGACGCCCCTCGTGGTGCTCCTCGTGGAGGTGGTGGAGCCCGGCCACGGCTCGTGGGAGGTGGCGGGCATGCGCGCGCTCCTGACCCTGCTCGGGGGCCTGATCGCGGTGGCGAGCGCCCTCGTGCTCTGGCCGATCTGGGAGCCCGATCAGGTCCGGCTCGAACTGCGCAAGGCCGTCCGGGCCCATGCCGCCTTCGCCCGCGCCGTCCTCTGCACGGGTCCGGAGGCCGAGACCTCGGGGACCCGCGCGCAGGCTGCTCGCGCCGTCGGCCTCGCTCTCAGCGACCTCGAGGCGGCCCTGGCCCGGGCCCTGCAGCAACCCCGCGCCGGACGCCATCCGCATGTGGAGACCGCGATGGTGGCCGATGCCACGCTGCGCCGCATCTCGGCGCGGCTCACGGCCCTGCGCTACGCCGCCGAGACGGCCGACGCCGAGGCCCTCGCGGCCTGGAGCGGCTGGATCACCGCGACCCTGACGAGCCTCGGGGGCGAGGGCGCACTGCCGCCGATGCCCAAAGCGCGGCACACCGACGGCCTCCGGCGCCTCGTCGGGCAGGTCGAACTCCTGTCCGAGACGCTGAACCCGTCGCCGGACCGGATCGCCACGGCCTGAGGCGCTGCGAATCGGAAGCGCCGAGTGTTACAGGTCGTTGCGGTCTGTCCGATTGCGGACGCGCCGCGTCCTGACGGGGAGGTTCTCGCGCGTCACGTCGGTTCGAGCCCTTTTGGAACGTTCAGGTTGATCGGATGACCGCCCAGGCACGCCATGATCCGACCGTGTGGCACCCCCAGCAGCGGCTCGTCGCCCGAATCTCTTCGCCCCGGCAGCTTCAGGTGTTCAACGACCGCGGCGGCATCGCGGTCAATTTCGATGTGATGCGCTCGACGTCGCCCGCGATCGAGATCGTCGGCGGCCAGAGCCAGACGCTGTGCCTGTGGGAGACCCGGTCGGCCAGCGGCTTCGTGACCAAGCCGAAATTCAACGCCGACCTCGTCACGATCCGTTTCGTCACGAGCGGGCAGATCGTCTACCGCCACCGCGGCGGCGACGCCCTCGGCTCGCCGACGCACGCGACCCTCGTCGCCTTCGACGAATTGCGCGAGGTTCAGGCCTCGCACGCGTTCAGCGCGATCAGCGGTACGATCGCGGTCAGAGATCTGGTGGCCGCCAACGCGGCGCTGACGGGCGGTGAAGAGACGGGCTTGCCGCCGCTCGCGTCGGTCGCCGAGGTCTCGACCCCCGCCATGAAGGCCCTGTTCTGTACGCTGACGCAGGTCCAGCGCCGAAGCCAGGACGCGGAACCGGACCGAGATTTCCTGTTTCCGTTGATCCAGGAAGTCATGGGCTACCAATTGCTCTCGGCTTGGCCGAAGCGGGCCGAGGCGAAGGCGCCGGACACGCGGGACGTGGCCTCCCGCAGCCTCGATGCCGCACGCGACTACATCGAGGCGAACCTCTCGATGCCCATGACCCTGGCGGACATTGCGGCTGCGGCGGGGATCAGCGTCCGCTCGCTGCAGAACAAGTTTCGCCGGGAACTCGGACAGACGCCGGTCCAGTTCATCACCGATCGTCGCTTGACGCGGGCACATCAGGATCTCGTCTCGTCGCGCCATGTCGGCCACTCGGTCGCCGACATCGCCGGACGGTGGGGCTTCGTCCACATGAGCGACTTCGGGCAACGCTATCGGCGGTTGTTCGGCTGTACGCCGTCCGGCTCGCGGCGCGAGGCCCATCGCCGCCGCTGATCAGGCAGACGCGCGCTGTTCGATCCGCGTCTCGTGGGCAGACCCATCGCAACCGAGCCGAGATCAGTGCGTCCCCAGGCACAACCTCGGCGACAGCAATCTATCAAGATTGCGAAATTCATCGTCATAATTGTGCAAGAATTGACATAGGATATGTTTTCGCAAAGTCTGCTTCGAGTGTCGGTCGGGCGATGGAAGACATTCTTGATTTTTGAAGACTAGGTTATTTCGGACCGAAGCGATAAGTCCGGCCGACCGTCTCAATCTGCGGTGGAAACAAACGCGGCTGCTGTGTCGTTTCTGCGCGAATGCTGCACGACGTTCACCGGAGGCGATGCCGTTGCGCGGTATCCGGGCCTGCTTGCGGCGGGCGTCGCCCGGTTGGCAGGCGTCGGCGCTGGGTTGCTTCCAACGCCCGCCGAGCCGCAGCCGCCTGCGACCAGTCCGGCGGCCGAGGCGCATCCGGATGCCAACCCGGCCGAACCGCCGTGCCGCGCAGGCAAGGCTTCCGAATTTCCCGACCAAGCGCGGGTGTCGGCAGCCAGGGTGAGCATCGGCCACGATCCGACGGGAGGCGTCGACAGTCACCATCTGCGTGCCGCGCGAGCCCTGCTCGGATGGGCGATGTCCGATCTGGCGCGGACCAGCGGGCTCTCCCTGTCGACGATCCGGCGCCTCGAACAGAACAGCCGGGCGGTCAGTGCCCGCAATCATCGCTCCGCCGTCAATGCCCTGCGCGCGGGAGGCATCCGCTTCCTCACCCTGGACGATGGGACCATCGCCCTGGCCGAAGTCGGGCATCTCTCCGCTCAAGCGCGACTGGCGGAGGGTGACCAAGCGGGCGAGGTCGGGGGTGGAACGCCCGGATCAGGAATCGGAGCCGCGTTGCACGAGGTTGCGCCGGCGGCCGTTCAGGATCGCGAAGCCTGAACACGCTGAGCCGGCGACGAACGTCGATCGTCCCGGCCCTGTCCCGATGCGTCCATCCCATCGGTCGAGCACGGTTACGCGAAGCCCTTCAGGATGATCCCAGCCCTGGCCAATCGCTCCCGAACAGCCCGTGCCAAAGCCACAGCGTGTACGCTGTCTCCGTGCACGCAGACGGAGTCGATCCGCGTCGGCAGGTGCGCGCCGCGCTCCGTGATGATGCCGCCGGATTGCACCATCGCCAGCACCCGCTCGGCTGCCAGATCCGGATCCGTGATCAGCGCCCCTGCTTGGCCACGTGGGATCAACTGGCCCTCCTGCGTATAGCCGCGATCGGCGAAGATCTCCGCGTAGACCGTCAGGCCCGCCGCCTCGCCGGCCGCGACCTGCTCGGTCCGGGCGATCGCCAGAAGCCCCAGGGAGGCGTCCACGGCCCGAACCGCACGGGCGATGGCCCCGGCCACGTCCGCCTCCGCCGCCGCCCGGTTCGCCAACGCCCCGTGCGCCTTGACGTAGCGGAGGCGATGGCCGGAGAGCGCCGCGAGGCCTTGCGCGGCACCGACCTGATAGGCGACCTGCCGCTCGATCTCGGCCGCCGTGCAGGGCATCGGGCGCCGCCCGAATCCGGCGAGATCGGCAAAGCCCGGATGCGCCCCCACTGCCACGCCGCGCGCGCGCGCCAGCTTGAAGGTCTCGGCCATGATCTCGGGATCGCCGGCATGAAACCCGCAGGCGACGTTGGCGGAGGTGACGATGTCGAGCATGGCCGCGTCGTCGCCGCAGCGATAGGTGCCGTA
>NZ_JAQGKL010000066.1 GCF_028290105.1 Methylobacterium sp. | reverse complement strand
TGATACCGGAGATAGAACACGCGCGGGAAGCCCGTGGCGGTGTAGCGCTCCTCGGACCAGAAGCCATCGGCCCCTTGGGTGCGCGTGAGATAATTGATGCCGCGCACGACCGCGGGGTCGTCCGCCTCGCCGGCCGCCATCAGCGCGAGGAGCGCCCAGGCCGTCTGCGAGGCCGTGGAATAGCCGGGCTCGAAGGCCGGATCGATCTTGTAGGACGAGGCGTCCTCGCCCCAGCCGCCATCCGGGTTCTGGATCCGGATCAGCCATGCCACCGACCTGCGAATCTCCGGGGAGGCCGGATCGACGCCCGCCGCGTTCAGGGCGCAGAGCACCGACCAGGTGCCGTAGATGAAGTTCATGCCCCAGCGCCCGTACCAGGAGCCGTCTTCCTCCTGGTCGTTGAGCAGGTAGACGACGCCGCGATCGAGGGCCTTCGAGCTCTGGCGGGTTTCGCCGAGCTGGGAGAGCATCGACACCACGCGCGCCGTCACGTCTGCGGTCGGCGGGTCGAGGAGCGCGCCGTGATCCGAGAACGGGATGTGATTCAGATAGTGATGGTTGTTGTCGGCGTCGAACGCCGCCCAGCCGCCATCGCTGGATTGCAGGCCCTCGACCCATTCCCGTGCCCGTGCGATGGAGTTGGCGTAATCCGGCACGTCGGCGACGAGGCCGTGCTGGCGGGTGGCGCGGTCCATCGCCATCACCACCACGGCGGTGTCGTCGAGGTCGGGGAAATGCGGGTTGGCGTACTGGAACGCCCAGCCGCCGGGGCGCACGTTCGGCCGGCCCGCCGCCCAGTCGCCCTTGATGTCGAGCACCTGCAAGGGCTTCAGCCAATCGAGGCCGCGCCGAGCCTGACGCTCGGCCTCCGGGCCGCCGGCTTCCAGCAGCGCGTGGCCCGCCAGCGCCGTGTCCCAGACCGGGGACAAACAGGGCTGCACGTAGGCTTCGTGCTCCTTGACGACCACGAGCTTCTCGATGGCTTCGCAGGCGATGCAGACCTGCGGATGATCGGGAGGATAACCGAGCAGATCGTACATCAGCACGGTGTTGACCATCGCGGGGAAGATGGCGCCGAGGCCATCGTCGCCGTTCAGGCGCTCACTCACCCAGGCCACGGCCTTGTCGATGCCGCGCGCGCGGCGCTTCTTCGGGAAGTAGCCCTGGGTCACCTGCAAGATGCGGTCGATCGCGCCGAAGATCGGCGTCCACGGCCAGGTCGCGTGCGGGCTGCCGGGCCAGGTGCGCACCGTCTGCGGGGGCGCCACGAACAGCTCGGGGATGCCGATGCCGCGTGGGTTCTTGGCCAGCGGCCTCTTGGCCTGGATGACCAGCATGGGCACGATCACGCAACGCGCCCAGTACGAGACCTTGTCGAGGTGGAACGGGAACCACCGCGGCAGGTGCATGATCTCCACGGGCATCACCGGCACGGCGCGCCACGGTACCTCGCCGAACAGCGCCAGCAGGAAGCGGGTGAACACGTTGGCATTGGCCGCGCCCCCGCGCGACAGGATCGCCTCGCGGGCCCGGCGCATGTGCGGCGCCTCGATGGAATCGCCGCTCATCTTGAGGGCGAAATAGGCCTTCACGCTGGCGCTCATGTCGAACGGCCCATCGTGGACCAGCGCCCAGCCGCCGTGCTTGCCCTGCGTGCGGCGCAGGTAATTCCCGATCTTGGCTTCCAGCTCGGGCGGGATGTCGGTGGCCCGGAACTGGTGGAACATGATGTATTCGGAGGGGATGGTGGCATCCGCCTCGAGTTCGAAGCACAGGTGCCCGTCCTCGTGCGCCAGCGCCGACAGCGCCTGGGTCGCACGCACGACGCCGCGCTCGACGTCCTCGAGTGAGATCTCCTGGGTCTTGGGACGCTGCAGCGTCTCGACCTTCTTGAATGCGTCCCGCATCGTCCTCGCCTCACCGGCCGCACAGGCGGCCGCCTTACCTCACGCCGCGCCGCGTGCCGGTGCCCGTGCGCACGTCCCACCCGTTCGGGCGAGTGCGTGCGCCGCCGTGGTTCCCGAACGGATCGCTCCCTCGATCGTCGAAGGCAGGCCGGTCGCGGTCCAGTCGCCTGCCAGGACGAGATTTCGATGAGCCGTCGCGGCGCCGGAGCGCCGCGCGGCCTCGGCAGGCGTTGCCGCGAAGGTCGCCCGCTTCTCCTTGACGATCTGCCAGCTTGGCAGTTCCGGCGCAAGTCCGGTCAAAGTCACGATCTCGTCCCAGATCCGACGTCCCAAATCTTCGCGCGGTACATCGAGCAGTCGATCCGCGCCGCTGATGGTGACGGACAGTCGATCCGGATAGGCGAACAGCCACTCGGTCAGTCCATTCACCACGCCGAGAAGTAACGGAGAGCCCGGCGGTGGAACCACGGCGAAATGCGCATTGACGATGGACCGGTGGCTCTGCGGCGCGGCGAGACCCGGCAGCAGGTCGCACGCGACCCACGGTGGCAGAGCGAGCACCACCGAATCGTCCGCGCCGAGGGCGATGGTCTCGTCGCTGAAGGCGAGCGTTTCGATGCGCCCGTTGCCGAAGCCCAGGCTCCGCAGGCGGTGCCCG
The DNA here is from genome assembly GCF_028290105.1 of Methylobacterium sp. GTDB lineage: Bacteria > Pseudomonadota > Alphaproteobacteria > Rhizobiales > Beijerinckiaceae > Methylobacterium. The sequence continues at coordinate 3,796 of NZ_JAQGKL010000066.1, read as the reverse complement.
AAGCGAAGCTCCACTCCGTGCTGTGTCAGAAAGGTCACCGCCGGATCGACGAAGGCCGCCGAAAGCCCGCCCACCGCCACCAAGGGCCGGCAGGCCCGGCCGCCGGCACCCAGGGTCTCGCGCAGGATGGTCGCGGCTAGGCCGGCGTCGCTCTCGCGTGGATCCGTGTTGAGGGCGGCCAGCAGCACGGGGTGCCAGAGCCGGTCGTAGAGCGTGCCCGCGCAGGTCATGCTCTCGCCGATGGTACCGCCCTGACCCGGCGGCTTGCCGGCAGCGGCTTTCAGGATACCGAGCGGGGCGAGGTAGTCGCGCGCCGAGGTGCCGGGCACGCGGCGCGAAGCCTGGAGCACCCACCAGGGCACCCGTCCGGCATTGGGGCGCAAGGTCCAGCGCTCGCCGGTCTTCAGGTCGGCGAAGGGGAAGGCGGCTTCGTCCGGCCCGCTCAGCGCGCTCTCCGGCGCACCGATCGTCCGCATGAAGGCGAGCGCCGAGGTGTTGCCCGACAGGAGCAGGTGGTTGCCGTTGTCGATGGTCAGGCCGAGAGTCGGATCGTAGTACGAGCGACAGCGCCCGCCGGCCTGCTTGGCGGCCTCGTGCACGATGACGCGAGTCCCCGCCTCGGCGAGCGAGACGGCGGCCGAGAGCCCCGCGAGACCGGCGCCGACGACGTGGACCGTACCTGCCATCAGACGATCCCGTGCCGCAGCGCGACGCCGATGAGCGCGAGATTGCCCGGCTTCACCCGGGCGCGCGGCTTCTGCCAGCCCCGTGCCAGAAGCGCGTCGAGGTAGAGGCGATAGGCGGCGGCCATCAGGCGTGGCGCCTTGGTCACCTTGCGCGGACAGCGCGCGATGATCTCCCAGGTCGCACGGTAATGCGCCTCGGCTTCCGCCGCGACCGCCGCGCAGACCTCGCCGATGCGCGGATGGTCGATCGCGGATTGCGGCGTGGGCCTGGTGAGGCCGATCGCCGCCAGCTTCTCGCGCGGCAGGTAGAGGCGGTTCCGCCCGGCATCCTCGTCGATGTCGCGCAGGATGTTGGTGAGTTGCAGGGCCCGGCCCTCGTGGTAGGCCAGCGCGATGCCATCGGCTTCGGCCACGCCGAAGATCCGCACGGACAGGCGCCCGACCGCACTCGCGACCCGGTCGCAATAGAGATCGAGGGTCGCCTCGTCGGGGGCGACGATGTCCTCGAAGGCATCCATCGCCATGCCGTCGATCACCGCCTGGAAGTCCTCGCGCAGGAGGCCGTAGCGCCGGATCGGCACCACCAGGTCCTGGACGCGCGCCGTCGGGCGCCCGGCATAGAGTTCGTCGATCTCGGCGCGCCAGCGGTCGAGTTCGGCGGCGCGCACCGGCGAGGGACCGCCATCATCGGCGACGTCGTCCACGGCGCGGCAGAAGGCGTAGACCGCATACATCGCTTCGCGACGCTCGGCCGGCAGCAGGCGCATCGCGGTATAGAACGACGAGGATTTCGCAGGCAGGGCCGCAACGTCGGTGGGCGCGGGCTCGGCGGTCGGGGACATGGTAGCGCTCATCGATTGCTCCCTCTGCCCGTCTTCTGGGCCTGAGCCCTGAGGATCCGCCCCCGCAAGGGGCGGCGGGCGAGCGTCGCGGCGATGCCGCCTATCGCCGTCAGCGCGAAGGCGGCCTTGCCGTGATGGACCTTCTCGCTCAACGGATCGCGCTCCATCAGGCCACGGCAGAGGACGACCGCCAGACGATGGATCGCGGCGATCTCCAGGCTGAGGCGCAGGTCCGCGATGAGGTCGGGCAGCACCGCGCCCTCGTCCAGGAGCAGCATGGTCTTCTCGGCGAGGTCCCGGATCACGCCGCGCAGGGCCGGCGAGGCCTTGTCGGCGCCGAGTTCGGAGATCGCGGCGCCATGCCGGTCCAGCGCGTCCTGCGGGATGTAGACCCGGTCGATCGCCTTGAAGTCCTTCCCGCAATCCTGGAGGTGGTTGATGATCTGCAGCGCGGCGCAGATCGCGTCGGACGGTCCCCAGACCACGTCGCGGTCCTCGCCGTGCACGTCGAGGACGTAGCGGCCGACCGGCATCGCGGAGAGCCGGCAATAGGCGATCAACTCGTTCCAGTCGGCGTAGCGGTTCTTGCGGGCATCGAGCCGGAATGCGTCGAGGAGTTCGAGGGCGTGGGTGGGGCCGAGCCCGCGCGCGGCGAGTTCCCGCCGAAGGGGCTCGGCGGCGGAATCGGAGGGGCGGTCGCCGGTCAGGTCGTCGCCCAAAGCGTCGAGAAGCGCGATCTTGCGTTCGGGCGCGAGGCCCGTGTGGTCGGCGACATCGTCACCGGCCCGCACGAAATCGTAGAAGGCCAGGATGGCGCCCCGGTGCTTGGGGTGGATCAGGTGAGAGGCGACGGGGAAGTTCTCGTCGCGGTAGCCCTTGCCGGTGCGCGCCTCGGTGGCCGTCTGGATCGTCGCGCTCATGCGAGGCGCCCTTCCTGACGGAACCAGGCGATCGCGTCGGACAAGCCTTCGCGGTAGGGCCGGGCGGTGTAACCGAGTTCCGCGCGGGCCTTGGCGTCGGAGAAGAACATGCGGTAGCGCGACATCCGGATGCCGTCGATGGTGGCGAAGGGCGCCTTGCCGGTGAAGCGCGCGATCTGCTCGGACACGAAGGCGATCGGGTAGACCACCGCGCGCGGCAGGTTCACGGTCGGAGCCTTGCGGCCGACCATGCCGGCGATGTCGGCGAGCATCTGCGACAGCAGGACGTTCTCGCCCCCCAGGATGTAGCGCTCGCCGATTCGCCCATGCCGGAGCGCAGCCAGGTGCCCGGCGGCGACGTCGTCCACGTGGGCGAGGTTGAGTCCGGTATCCACGAAGGCGGGCATCCGGCCGAGGGCCGCTTCGAGGATGATGCGCCCCGTCGGCGTCGGCTTCACGTCGCGGGGACCGATCGGGGTCGACGGATTGACGATCACCACGGGCAGGCCGTTGCGCGCCGCCATCTCCTCAACAACGCGCTCGGACACAACCTTGCTGCGCTTGTAGGCGCCGATGGCCGTGCCGGGGGTGAGGGGGCGGGTCTCGTCGGCGGGCGTGCCGTCGTCGTGCGGCTTGATGGTGGCGACGCTCGACGTATAGACGATGCGCTCGATGCCAGCGCGTAAAGCCTCTTCCATCAGGATCACGGCGCCGTCGCGGTTGGTCGCCACGATCTCCTCCGGGTCGGGAGCCCAGAGCCGGTAATCGGCGGCCGCGTGCACGAGGTAGCGTTGGCCCTGGAGCGCGCGCGCCACGGCGGCCCGGTCGCGCATGTCGCCCTCGACGATGTCGACATCGGTCCAGGTCAAGTTGGTGCGCACGGAGGTAGCGCGGACCATGATCCGCACGGGAAAGCCCGCCTTGCGGAAGACGTCGACGAGGGCCGCTCCCAGGAATCCACTCGCGCCGGTGATGAGGACCGGGCCGGCATCGAACGGGCCGGAAGAGGTCGCCTGAGGCATGTCTCTCGTAAGGTCTGAGGATCATCGACGCGACGGCGGGCCCGAAGCGAACTTCGAACCCGCGAATGGCGTGCTTTTGTCATCGAACGCGACACCGGACAAGCGCAGCGGGGCCACACACGCCAGGGTCGCGCCTCAGGCGAGGCGCAAGCGGCCCGACTGACCGGCTTTCCGTTCGGGTAGTGCGGCCTTGACGGTCGAGACGATGCCGGCGGCATCGAGGCCGGCCTCGGCGTACATGGCGTCGGGCGTGTTGTGGTCCTGGTAGGTGTCGGGCAGCGTCAGCGTGCGCACCCGGACCCGGCCCGCATCGAGGGCGCCCTTGT
>NZ_JAQGKL010000039.1 GCF_028290105.1 Methylobacterium sp. | reverse complement strand
GGCCTCCCGCTTCAGGCGGAAGTACCATTGCGAGGGCAGGTCGCCCTGGCCGAACAGCACCATGGTGGGCTTGCGGTCGAGGCCGGCCTGCGCGTGCTGGAGCACCTGCTGGTCCTGCGTCAGGAACTGGCGCATCAGCGGCCGTGCGATGGGCTTCAGGAGGTTGAGGGCCGGCATGTTCCAGTAGAGCGCGTTGGTGAGCAGCGTCCGGTTCTGGGTCATGGGCGTGGCGAAGGTGTAGTTCGCGACCCGCTTCTGCCCGGCCTCGATCCGCTCCAGACGCACGCCGGGCAGGCGGAACTCGATCTCCACGGAGGGGGCGCCGCCGAGCAACCGGTACACCGGTGAACTTATGGTGGTGGCGTGGCTCGTCATGGTGAAGCCGTGCGGCGTCGGCGTGAAGGTCTTCACCTTCTCGCGCAGTTCCTTCGAGGGCCGGAACCACCAGGAATCGTGCACGAAGGCGACGTGGCCCGGATCGACGAGGCTCAGGGTGGTGAGATCGAAGGACGCCTCGACCACGAGTTCGACGACGACGCGGCCCGCGGCCTCGAAGCCGAGTTCGGGCAGGACGGCCGGCTCCGAACCCGTCGGTGCACCGAGATAGGGATTGACCCAGGCAAAGCCCGCGCTTTCGCGGATGGGGAAGCGCTGGACGGCGATGCGCGAGAAATCGGCGGTGTCGGACGCCGACAGCGTCGGCACGTCGCGGCAGCGCCCATCCGTGCCGAAGCGCCAGCCGTGGAATGGGCAAGTCAGTTCGCCCCCGTCGAACCGCCCTTTCGAGAGCGCCATGCCCCGGTGCGGACAGCGGTCGCGGAGCGCGAAGGGAGCGCCCGAGGCCTCCCGGCCCAGCACGATCTGCTCGCCGTTCAGCTCGACCGCGAGAAGCCGGCCGGCCTTGAGGGTCTCGGAGCGCCCGACGCAGTACCAGGCATCCGCGAGCGGCTGGCGCATGGCGTCCGGGTCGAGGGCGGCCTCGTCGGGCGCCGGCATGCGCAGGGCTGTGGACATGGGCGTGCGGGGGTCCGTGCCGGTGAAGGGCCTGAACCTTTAGACGCCCCGTCGGAGCGTGGCCAGCCGAGGGGTCGCCGGCCGCGTGTTCCTGCCGGAAGCGGGGCAGAACAAGGTCAGGTAGGGAGCGGCGGAAAGGCGCGGCTCGGGGTCTTTTCAAAGCCGCCGGGGCTGACTAACTCTGGCTCACCCGCAACGAACGAAAGGAGGTGATCCAGTGTCTCATTGTCATCAGCCGCTCACCCCGGCCTCCCGGACCTGGACCGTCGCCTCCGGCGCAGCCTTCTAGCGCTAGACGCGTACGCAACAGTTTCGGCCGGACATCAAGCGGTTCGGCAATGGAAGGGCCGCCCCTCACGGGGCGGCCCTTCGGTGTTTTCAGCGACCTGAAATGGTCGGAATTCGGTCAGAGCGCGCTGCGCTTCTGGAAGATCGGCTGCGCCAGGGCTTCCGCCCGGGCGGCCCAGAGATCGCGCTCGCTGCGCATCTCGGTGAGCGCGGTAGCATCGGCGGAGGTCTTGGCGCGCAGGTCGCGCATCTCCTGCTCGAAACTGGCCTGGGCCTGGACGAGGCGATCGCGCTCGGCGCGCATGTCGTCGAGATCCCGCATCTCCTCCTCGACATGGGCGCGCAGGTTGCGCAGCTCACGGGCGATCACGCCCTGGAGCGCATCGTAGCGGTCGTTCTCGACCTTGAGCTTGGCCTTCAGCATGATGTTCTCGGCCATCAGGTCGGAGATGTCCGACTCGCCCGCGCCGATCGGGCCCGGCTCCGGCGCGACGACGCGCGGGGTCCAGGAATTGGCGGGCTCGGAGGTCCGCGCCTCGGCGGCGGGCTCGGCCACCCGTGCGCTCTCGCGCATCGCCGGTGCGGCTTCCAGGGAAGCGTCGGAGGCGGACGGCCCCGTGGCCGCCTTCATCGCCGCCAGCCAATCGCGCAACGGCCCCGGCTGCGGCCGGGACGCGGGTTCGTGCTGGGGGTAGTGGCGGGCAGGTTCCGACATGATGGGTCCTCGTCTCTGAGGAGCATCCGACCAAAACATGCTTAATGAAGCGTAAAGACCCGCGACATCAGCGTGCGATCCGGTCGGTTTCTCCGCGCCGATCGCCGGACGGTTCCGTTCCGCCCATCGCGCCCACACCAAGGATCGACGTGCCTCATGACGCTTGAAACCTCGGCCTACCTCGAGGCCCCGGAACTCGCCGGCCTGCCCGGCATCCGCCACGCCTTCTTCACCCGTTGCGGCGGGGTCTCCGACGGGGTCTACGCGTCCCTCAACGGCGGCCTCGGCTCGAACGACGCGGCGGGCGATGTGGCCGAGAACCGGCGCCGGATGGGCGGCCATCTCGGTGTGGCGGCGGATCACCTCGTCAGCCTGTACCAGATCCACTCGCCCGAGGTCGTCGTGGTGGAGGCACCGGTGCCTCTCGCCGACCGGCCGAAGGCCGACGCCATGGTGACGCGGGTCCCGGGCCTGGCGCTCGGGATCGCCACGGCCGATTGCGGGCCGATCCTGTTCGCCGATGCGCAGAACCGCGTGGTGGGCGCGGCCCATGCGGGCTGGAAGGGCGCCCTCACGGGCGTGATCGAGGCGACGGTCGGCGCGATGGAGCGCCTCGGTGCCGCGCGCGGCCGCATCGTCGCGGTGCTAGGGCCGACGATCGCGCAAGCGGCCTATGAGGTCGGCCCGGATTTCATCGCCCGATTCCGCGCGGAGGCCCCGGGCTTCCAGCGCTTTCTCGGTGATGGGGCAAAGGCCGGGCACGCCCAGTTCGACCTGCCCGGCTTCATCCTGGCCCGCCTCGCCGAGGCCGGCATTGCCAGCGCGACCACGCTCGGGCGCTGCACCTACGCGGAGGAGGATCTATTCTACAGTTACCGCCGTACGACCCACCGGGAGGAGCCGGATTACGGCCGCCTGATCTCGGCGATCTGCCTCGCCGCGTGACCCGTCCAGCTCGATGCGACACTTTGTCAATCGAAAAGCGTGGCCGTGGTTGAACCTTGGCCATTCGAGCGCGTTTGAGCGGTAAGTAGCCGGAAAAGGCGAAGCGAGTATCGCCACAAAGGGGCCGTGTTCCATGCGGCTGGCGTGATCGTAGAGCAACAGCTTCTTGCGCTCGGCTCACTTAAAGACGGGGAACCGCAGCGGACGCCTCCAGCAATAGGAGCGCCGCCGCCTTACGGTTTAGAGGACCAGATCATGAAATCCTTCCTTCGCAGCGCCACCGCGCTTGCCGGTATCGCCCTGGCCGGCTCCGCCTTCGCCGCCGATCTTCCGCGCCGCGCGGCTCCCCCGGTGTTCGTGCCGGTGCCGGTGTTCACCTGGACCGGCTTCTACGCCGGTTTCAACGCCGGCTACGGCTTCGGCACGGGCAACGGCAACAACAACAATGGCCCGACCACCGTCGTCGCCACCACGCCGATCTATCTCGCCACCCCCGCCGGCGTCGGCGCCGGTGCGTTCGGCGGCCGTAACTCCAACGAAGGCTTCGTCGGCGGCGGTCAGATCGGCTACAACTACCAGTTCACGCC
>NZ_JAQGKL010000294.1 GCF_028290105.1 Methylobacterium sp. | reverse complement strand
CGCGTGGCCTCGCCCTCCGGGCAGCCCTGTTCGAGCCAGAGGCGTCGCGCCAGGGCGAGGCGCCGCCCGATCTCGGGGCCCGGTCGAACGCCCAGCGCGATGAGATCGGCGCCCGCGATCGGGAAGTCCGGCGCTTCGCGAACACCGCCTGCGAGTTCGCCGAGATAGGCGAGCGCCTCCGGGGCCCATCCCACCCTGCCTCTTTCCGATATCGTCAGGCTCGCGAGGCCGAGACCTGCGATGTCATGCGTCGCGGCGAGCCGGCGCATGTCGGCGACGTTGATCGACGATCGGCTGCGCAGGGCGATCAAGGCCTTGGCATAGCCCGAGAGGCTAGCGTGTTCCGCCTTGGAAAGGCGGAGGCCGATCCGTAAGCGCTCGGCGTCCGCTTCCGAGAAGACTGCCAGGACTGCCAGTCGGTCGATGGCGGTGGTTTCCGCATGATCGGTCACGAGGCGCGCGAACCGGCCGAGATCGCCGATGCCGCCGATGAGGCGCTGGAGCAACCCGGTCTCGCTCAAGGTCGTGAGGGCCGCCGGAGCGCCAAGTGCCTGCAGCAGCTTCAGGAATTCTGCCCGTACCCGTTCGCGCGAGAGGCCGTCGAGGGCGTCGCGGGCTGCGACGCAGGCATCCAGGCCTTCCGGATCGATCTCGGGACCGCCGTAGCGGGCATGGAACCGGAAGAACCGCAGGATGCGCAGGGCGTCCTCGCGGATGCGGGTTCGGGCGTCGCCAATGAAGCGGACGCGGCCCGTTCGTAGGTCCTCCACACCGCCGGTGGTGTCGTGGAGCGTGCCGCCGGGATCGAGCGACAGGGCGTTGATGGTGAAGTCGCGGCGCTGGGCGTCGAGGGCGAAATCGCGCCCGAAACGCACGATTGCGTGGCGCCCGTCGGTCTCCACGTCCTCCCGCAGGGTCGTGACTTCGAAGGCGCTGCGGCCGGCGAGCAGGGTGACGGTGCCGTGCGCGATTCCGGTGGGAATGGTGCGCAACATGCTGCGCGCGGCGCGGGCGATCACTGCATCAGGCGACAGCGTTGTGGCGAGATCGATGTCGTCGCCGGTCCGGCCGAGCAGTGCGTCACGCACGCAGCCGCCGACGAGGCGCGTCGCCTCGCCGTCCGCCGCCAGCGCCCCGAGCACGCGGGCGACATCGGGCTGTTCGAGCAGGCGCCGCGGTCCGTCCGGATCGAGGGTGTGGCCGCTCACTGGAAACGCCCGGGCACGACCTGCCCGTTCTCCAGGTGCGGCGGCACATAGCCGCCCCGGTGACGCTCGGTGAACAGCCCGGTGGCGACGAGCGACAGGATGACGAGCCCGAGCCCGGCGGCCGTGAGGCGGAAGACCTGTCCGTCCCAGTGCGCCCGGTCGTGCGGGCGGCGTCCGCTGATCGCGAGGTAGAGGGCGAACAGCAGGAAGGGCAGGAGGAAGGTCAGCAGTTCCTGGGCGACGCGACGGATCATGGGGCTCTCGACAGGCGGGATTGCTGCGTCAGGGCGGGATTGCTGCGTCAGGGAAAGAGGCGCTCGTGGAGGTTGTTCACGATGCCGGCGGTGACGCCCCAGATCCGGAATTCGCCGTACGTGATGGCATAGTACCGCCGCTGGCGTCCGCGCCAGACGGCCTGCTCGATCCGCCGCTCCGCGCGGTCGAGGAGGTGGCCGAGCGGCACCTCGAAGGTCGCCGCGACCTCGTCGGGGTTCGGGGTCAGGGGCGCCTCGGGCGCGACGAGGCCGAGGACGGGGAGGACGAGGAAGCCGGTGCCCGACAGGTAGGGGTCGAGATAGCCGAGGAGCCGGATGGCCTGCGCCGGCAGCCCGACCTCCTCCCGCGCCTCCCGCAGGGCGGCGTCGGCGGGGGTCGGGTCGTCCGCTTCGATCTTGCCGCCCGGGAACGCGACCTGCCCGGAATGATCGCGCAGGTGCGCGGCCCGCACGGTGAACAGCACCCGCGGGCCGTCTTCGCGGGGCAGCACCGGCACCAGGACGGCGGCACGCCGGTGCGGGCCCTGCGGGACGATGCCGGTTTCGGCGCCGTCGAGGTCGTGGTCCCCGCGCGGGTTCGATGTCGGGTCGCCGTCCCCCGGCGGTTCGCTGGAAAGGTGGCGTCCGGCCCGGTCGACGAGGTCCGCCAGCGCATCACCCGGATTCATGCGCTCTCGGCGGGCGCGATGCGGTGGAAGCGGCCGCCGGCCTCGACGCCGAGCCAGCCCTCGCGCTCCTCGGCCAAGCTCAGGAGGTCGTAGGTCAGCGCCCGGGTCAGCAGCGCCCAGAGGTCGCGCCGCACGTGGACGTACGGGCGCAGGCCCCCGGCAGCATCCTGCTCGAAGCGAAGCCCGTGCTCGGCATCCACGGACACGAGGTCGTCGACATTGGTGCGAAACGCGATCCGCCGCGCGGGGCCCGTCCCCTCGGCGTCCATCTCCACCGCCACGAAGGGCGCATCCTCCACCGTGATGCCGACGCTCTCCACCGGGGTCACGAGGACGAAGCGGCCATCGGCCTCGCGGCGCAGGATGGAGGCGAAGAGCTTGACCAGGGCAGGCCGGCGGATGGGGCCACCATCGTGGAACCAGGTCCCGTCGGCGGCAATCCGCATGTCGATGTCGCCACAGAAGGGCGGGTTCCAGCGCTCCACCGGCGGCGCGCCCCGGCGGGCGACATCCCCCAGGGAAGCGCTGAGGCGGTCGATCGTCGGATCGCCGGAGGGGGCTGCGTCTGAATCCGTCATGCCCCTTCAGATAGCGCATCCTGACCGCGAGGGAACGGCGCGGTTTTCCCCATGGCGTCCCCGCCTCGCATGTCGCGGTCCAACGCCCGACGCAGGCGTCCGGGCTGCGTCCGGCCCGTGAAGGGCACCGTTGGTTTCGCTTCGACCGTCGGTCCCATGCATCCAAAGATGGGGGGCGGTTCGCAAAGTCCGTGATCTCGCGGCGTCCACGGCCGCTCGGTTCCCGGTCGTCGCTGCCAGCCAACCCATCGGGAACCGCTTCTCCACGCCGAGCCGCCGAACACGGTCTCACCCGTCTCAAAGGCCTGCGTCGTCGCGTCGATCTTGCCAGCGTGCCGCAAAGGGCGCCACACTCGGCGGCTTGAAGACCGATGCCGGCCATCGCCAGGGACCGGCCGCCCCCTCGCGGCGCTCGACTCCTTCCGGGTCGGCGTCGAGACGCCAGGACAGAAGACGCATGATTCAGGGCTCGCAGCCGGCCACGACCCTCGATGACGGCATCGTCGCCACGGCCGAAGCCTGTCTCGGCTCCGTGGGGCAGGCCCGCGAGGCGATCCACAAGGTCATCTTCGGCCAGGAGCAGGTGGTCGATCTCGCCCTGGTCACCATCCTGGCCGGCGGCCACGGCCTTCTCGTCGGACTGCCGGGTCTGGCCAAGACCAAGCTGGTGGAGACGCTCGGCACCGTGCTCGGCCTCGACGCCCGCCGGGTGCAGTTCACGCCGGACCTGATGCCCTCCGACATCCTCGGCACCGAGATCCTCGACGAGGACGCCAACCGGCACCGCTCGTTCCGCTTCGTGAAGGGACCGGTCTTCACGCAGCTCCTCATGGCCGACGAGATCAACCGCGCCAGCCCGCGCACGCAATCGGCGCTGCTGCAGGCCATGCAGGAGCACTTCGTCTCCGTGGCCGGCGAGCGCCACGACCTGCCGCGCCCCTTCCACGTGCTGGCGACCCAGAACCCCATCGAGCAGGAGGGCACCTACCCGCTGCCCGAGGCGCAGCTCGACCGCTTCCTGCTGGAGATCGACGTCGGCTACCCGGACCGGGCCGCCGAGCGCCGCATCCTCATTGAGACCACGGGCGTCGACGAGCACAAGCCGCAGGCGGTGATGTCCACCGAGGCGCTGCTCACGGCCCAGCGCCTCGTGCGCCGCCTGCCCGTCGGCGACGCGGTGGTGGACGCGATCCTCGACCTCGTGCGCGCCGCGCGGCCCGATGGCGGCGATCCGGCGCTCAAGGGCAAGCTGCTCTGGGGCCCGGGGCCGCGCGCCAGCCAGGCGCTGACCCTGGCGGTGCGGGCCCGCGCCCTCATCGAGGGCCGCGTCGCGCCCTCGATTGCCGACGTGAAGGCGCTGGCCGAGCCGGTGCTCAAGCACCGCATGGCGCTGAGCTTCGCCGCGCGCGCCGATGGCGAGACGATCTCCGGGCTGATCGCCCAGCTCGCCGGCAAGCTCTAGGGCATGGCGATCCCACGGCCCGGGAGCGCCACCACGCGGGTCCTCGACGCGGGCGCCCGCAATCCCGGGCGACGCGAGACCGAGGCTGCCCTGGCGCTGGCCGAGCGGATGCCGCGCCTCATCCTCGAATCGCGCCGGGTCTCCTCGACGCTGGCGCACGGCATCCATGGCCGGCGCCGGGCGGGCCCGGGCGAAAGCTTTTGGCAGTTCCGGCCCTTCGTGGCGGGCGAGGCCGCCGCGCGCATCGACTGGCGCCGCTCGGCCCGCGACGACAGGCTCTACGTGCGCGAGCGCGAGTGGGAAGCCACGCACAACATCTGGTTCTGGATCGACCGTTCCGCCTCCATGGGCTTCGCCTCGCATCTCGCGCAGGCGCCCAAGGTCGAGCGCGCGCTGGTGCTGGGTTTCGCCTTGGCCGACGCGCTCGTGGAGGGCGGCGAGCGCACGGGCCTGCTCGGGCTCACCCGCGCCACCGCCTCGCGGCGCATCGTCGAGACCATGGCCCAGGCCCTGGTGGCGGATGCGGGCGGACAGGACGACGACGCCCCGCCGTCGGCCGATCCGGGGCGGTTCGACGAGGCGGTGCTGATCAGCGACTTCCTCTCCGACCCCGATGCGGTGAAGGCCTCGGTGGACCGCCTCGCCGGCCGGGGCACGCGCGGCCATCTCCTGATGATCGTCGATCCCGTCGAGGAGACCTTCCCGTTCTCGGGGCAGGCCGTGCTGCACGACGTCGAGTCGAATTTCAGCCTGAACGTCGGCGATGCCGGCGCCTGGGGCGAGGCCTACCGGGTGCGGATCGCCGCCCACCGCGACCGCCTCGCGGAGATCGCCCGGGCGCAGGGCTGGACCCTGACCATCCACCGCACCGACCGGCCCGCGAGCGAAGCGGCCCTTCGCCTTCTGACCCTCCTCGCCGCCGCGCGCGGGACCGGCTGAGGACCGCCGCATGTTCGGATTGCCCCTGACCTTCGCCGCCCCCCTGGCGCTCGCCGCGCTCATCGCGCTGCCGGCCCTGTGGTACCTCCTGCGGGTGACGCCGCCGCGCCCGCGCCGGATCGACTTCCCGCCGCTGGCGATCATGGCCGACCTGCTGGCCAAGCGCGAGACGCCGGCGCGCACCCCGCCCTGGCTCCTGATCCTGCGCATCCTCGCCGCGGCCTGCCTCATCCTGGCGGTGTCCGGCCCGGTCTGGAACCCGTCCGGCACCGGCACCGGTGCGGGGGCGGGGCGCACGCCGCTCCTCGTCATGCTCGACAACGGCTTCACCGCCGCGCACGACTGGCGCGAGCGGCTGCGCGTCGCCACCGACGCCATCGAGGCGGCGGCCCGCGACGGACGCCCCGTGGCGGTGGCGGCCCTCGCAGAGCCTGCGGCTCCCGTGGAGGCCCGGGTTCCGGCCGCCGCCCTCGACCGCCTGCGCGCCATCGCCCCGCGCCCGCATCTGGCCGACCGCGACGCGCACCTGGCCAGCCTCGGCGCCTTCCTGGAAAAGACCCCCGGCAGCGCGATCCTGTGGATCAGCGACGGCGTCGCCGGCTCCGTTGCGGAGACCTTCGGGCGGCGTCTCGCGGACCTCGTCGGCCAGCGCGGCGCGGCGCTGACCATCCTGAAGGCCGACCGTCCCCCGGCACTCGCCCTCTCGGCGGCGGAGGCCGGCGGGCGCCTGACCGCGCATGTGCTGCGCGCCGGCCCGAACGGCCGCGACACCGGCCTCGTGCGCGCCCTCGACGGGAAGGGGCTGCCGCTGGCCGAGCACGAGTTCACCTTCCCGCCGGAGGGGAGCGAGACCGAGATCGGCTTCGACCTGCCGGTGGAGCTGCGCAACGGCATCAGCCGCCTGGAGATCTCCGCCGAGCGTTCCGCCGGGGCCGTGACCCTCGTGGACGAGCGCGGCAAGCGCCGCCGTGTCGGCCTGATCTTCGGCGGCACCAGCGACCAGGCCCAGCCGCTGCTGGCACCGACCTATTACCTGTCCCGCGCGCTCGGCCCCTATGCCGACGTACAGGAGCCGCGCGGCGCCAAGGGGGTCGCCGAGTCCATCGCGCAGATGCTCGACGCCCAGGTCTCGGTGCTCGTCCTCTCCGATGTCGGCGCCCTCGACGGGCAGATCCTCGCCCGCGCGGAGCAGTTCGTGGACGAGGGCGGCCTCCTCCTGCGCTTTGCCGGCCCGCGTCTCGCCGCCGGCAACGACCCCCTGGTGCCGGTGCGCCTGCGCCGGGGCGGCCGCACGCTCGGCGGCACGCTCTCCTGGGACAGCCCGAAGACGCTGGCGGCCTTCGCGCCCGAGAGCCCGTTCGCGGGTTTGACGCCGCCCGCCGACATCGGCGTGCGGCGCCAGATCCTGGCCGAGCCCGACGGCGACCTGCCCGGCCGGACCTGGGCCTCCCTGCAGGACGGCACGCCCATCGTCACCGCGCAGAAGCGGGGCCAGGGCCTCGTCGTACTCTTCCACGTCACCGCCGACACCACTTGGTCGAACCTTCCCCTCTCGGGCCTGTTCATCGACATGCTGCGCCGGGTGGTGAATCTGGCCGGAGCCAAGGCCCTGCCTACCGGCGACGCGGGCGCGCGGGCCACCACCGTCCTCGCCCCACGCCTGACCCTCGACGGCTTCGGGGCCCTCGGCACGCCACCCGCCGGCGCCACCGCCGTCTCGGCCGACACCGCCGACCGCGCCAGCCTGGAGCACCCGCCGGGTTTCTACGGCCCGGCCGATGGCGGCATCGCCGTGAACGCCCTGCGGGTGGAGGACCGCCTGAAGCCCCTCGACTTCACGCCGCTGACCGGCGCCCGGCTCGGGTCCCTGGCCGGTGCCGACACCCTCGACCTGCGCGCCACCCTGTTCACCCTGGCCCTGATGCTCCTCATCCTCGACACCCTCGCGGGCCTCTGGCTCGGCGGCTTCCTGCGCCGTGGCCGTGGGCTCCTCCCGCGCGCGGCCGCGATCGGGCTCGCCATCCTGCTCGCCGCCGGGACCGCCACGGCCCCCGTCCCGGTGCGGGCGCAAGGCGCGGCGCCCGCTCGCACCGGCGCCTTCGATTCGGCGCTGGCGACACGCCTCGCCTACGTCGTCACCGGTGACGAAGCCGCCGACACCGCGAGCCGGGCCGGTCTCACCGGCCTGACGCAGATGCTGGCGAGCCGCACCGCCCTGGAGCCCGGCGACCCGATCGGAATCGATCCGGGCAAGGACGAGCTCGCCTTCTACCCGCTGATCTACTGGCCCATCGTCGCCGGGCGGCCCCAGCCGAACGAGGCCGCGATCCGCCGCATCGACGCCTTCATGCGCAACGGCGGCACCGTGATCTTCGACACCCGCGACGCGCTCACCGCGCGCCCCGGCGCGCCGCCCACCCCCGAGGGCGCCTACCTGCGCAAGATGCTGGCGACGCTCGAAGTGCCCGAACTCGAACCGGTGCCCGCCGACCACGTGCTCACCAAGGCCTTCTACCTCGTGGACAGCTTCCCCGGCCGCTACGCCACCGGCCAGACCTGGGTCGAGACCCTGCCCCCGGCGGGGGAGGGCAACGAGCGCCGCCCCGCCCGGGCCGGCGACGGCGTCTCGCCCATCGTCATCACGGGCAACGATCTCGCCGCCGCCTGGGCGGTGGGCAAGCGCGGCGAGCCGCTCTACCCCATCGTCGGCGGCGACCAGCGCCAGCGCGAAATGGCCTTTCGCGGCGGCATCAACTTCGTGATCTATACGCTCACCGGCAACTACAAGGCCGATCAGGTCCACGTCCCGGCGCTGCTGGAGCGGTTGGGGCAGTGACGGCGCTTCCGGCCGATGGGTTCCTCTGTTTGCCATGTGGCGAAACGTTGAATGCGAGAGCGGGTCTCCGTTCCTGTAGGGAAGGGGAGCGCGACGCGGGCGCGCTGGCTTCGGCAATCGAGTGGACCCGGTATGACTGACCCATCACCGGAGGCCACCCGGCCATGCTGAGCCTCAGCTTCACGCCCCTGCTTCCCTGGCCGGTGCTCGCCGGCTTCGCGGTCCTCGTCGTGGTGTTCGTCGGGCTCGCCTTCCTGGCGCGCGGGCGCAGTGCCATCCTGCGGGCGCTCGCCCTCGCGCTGGTGCTGCTGGCCATCGCCAACCCGTCGCTGGTGCGCGAGGACCGCGAGCCGGTGAAGGACATCGCCGCCATCGTGGTGGATCGCTCCGGCTCGCAGG
>NZ_JAQGKL010000280.1 GCF_028290105.1 Methylobacterium sp. | reverse complement strand
CCGTGTGCCCGGGGCACGTTGATCGACCACAGGCCGCTCTGCGAGAACGCGTCGAGTTCAGGCAGCGGCCGGCGCCCGGTGCGGTCGCGCTCGGACGCCCCGACCCGGAACTCCGCCGCGAGGCGCGTGGCGATGCGAAGAGCTTCCGCGTCGTCGCGGATGATATGGGCGGGCTCGGACGAACGCACCGGACCGGGGGCGCCCTCGGGCAGGCGATGGGATTCGAGCACCTGGGCGCTGACGGCGATGTTCATGGGCAATTCCTGCGTGAGGGCGGCGGATCGGCTCAGGCGGCCTCGGCCCGCTGGCGGCGCGCCTCCTCGAGGGCGCGCACCCGCGGGATCACGTGCGCGCCGAAATACGCGACCTCCTCCTGGAAGTGCAGGAAGGCGAGGAGTGCCAGATCCACCCCGACATCCTTCAGCGCCACGATGCGCTCGGCGATCTGGTCGGGCGTGCCGATCAGGTTGGTCTTGAAGCCGTCGTTGTACTGGACGAGATCCTCGAAGCTGGATTTGGCCCAGTTGCCCTCCCCCTCCGGCGAGGCCTTGCCGGCGTTCTTCGCCTCGTGGCCGAAGGCCTTCACGGCGTCGGGGTCCGCGTGGTCTATGATCTCCTGCAGGACGGCGCGGGCCTCATCCTCCGTGTCGCGCGCGATCACGAAGGCGTTGACGCCGACCTTGACGGAATGCCCGTTGGCCCGAGCCTTCTCCTGGATGTCGTCGACCTGGGCCTTGATGCCCTCCGGCGTGTTGCCGTTGGTGAAGTACCAGTCGGACACCCGCGCGGCCATGTCCCGCGCCGCCTGAGACGAGCCGCCCTGGAAGATCTCCGGCTGCGGATCGGCGGGCTTCGGCTTCAGGGTGTAGTTGCTGTAGCGGTAGAAATCGCCCCGGAAGGTGAAGTCGTCCTGGGTCCAGATCCCGCGCAGCGACCGGATGAATTCCTCCGAGCGGCGATAGCGCTCGTCGTGGTCCAGCCAGGGCTCGCCGATGGCGCGGAACTCGCCCGAGAACCAGCCCGAGACCACGTTGACGGCGATGCGCCCCTCCGTGAGCTGGCTGATCGTGGCGATCTGCTTGGCCGCGAGCGTCGGGTTCCAGGGGCCGGGCAGGAGTGCCGCGATGACCTTGAGCTTGCTCGTGGCGGCCAGCAGCGCGTGGCTGAAGGCGACGGATTCATGCTGGTACTCGGCCCCGTAGCCCGCCGTGAAGCGGATCTGCGTCAGCGCGTAGTCGAAGCCGGCCTCCTCGGCGATCTGCGCGAGGCGGCGGTTGTAGGGCGCGTCCCAGCTCGTGCGCTGGGGGACCTTGCTGATGACGAGGCCGCCCGAGACGTTGGGCACCCAATAGGCGAACCGGATCGGATCGCCGCTGTCGCGGGTTGACGGTTGAAAGCCCATGATGACACCCAGATGTTCGGATGACGCGCCAAGGACAGACGCATCATGATGCCGATTTTGAGAAATGAATACAAAGTTCAGGCGAGGCCGGATCGCGGTCTATCGCGGGGCTGATCCTGTCTTTATTCCAATCCTGTGTTCGTTTGTCAGGATTGCTTGGACGGCGGCCCGCGTCAAAGGAACCAAACGGCTTTTTTCGGCAGGTCCGGGAAAGTCCCTTCTCCCGCCGGCACCCGGCGCCGAAGGTTTGGTGTGTCCGGGCCGAACCCGGGATCGGAGGCACTCGGAGCGCGCTCCTCGATCTGCCCGGAATTCACGCGCCCGTGCTCCCCGTCCGCCGATGAAAGCGGCGAACCATGGAGAATGCCTGAGTTTCGGGCGCATTCGCCCGCAAAATCCAATCAATCCTGCAGGCATTGTCTCGTCAGCACTCTTTGTGGGCAATCGGATGCTGATAAGGTGTGCATCTGCTCTAAATGATCGATCTTGGAAGCTTGTGATGAGAAATGATATTGCCTGACGAAACCGGTTGTTTAAGGACGCGTTAACCGGTCGATTCCTACGCTCTGATCATCGATCATTTGCCGGTCATCGATCATTTGAAGTCCGAAGCGCTCGACATCGGTTCACCCAGGAACATCGTCATGCTGGCCGCGTCCCGCCAACCGCTCGTGATCCTCCTCGCCGGAGACGAGCTGACTCGCTCCATCACGACGAGCTGCCTGGAGATGTCGGGCTACGACGTGATTGGCGCCCGCACCGCCGGTGAGGTCGAGAGCCTGCTCCTGGCCCAGCCCGGCGCGCGCCGGGTCGACGTGCTCGTGACCGATGCCGACGTGCGGGACACGGTGGACGGCCTCTCGCTGGCCACGGTGGCGCGCTGCCTCGATGCCGAAGTGGGCGTGGTCTACACCGCCCGCTCGCCCCGCCTGCTGGACCCCGAGGCGCTGGTGCCGGGCGCGCTCTGCCTGCGCACGCCCTATCACGGGCATCAGATCGTCGCCCTGGTCGGAACACTGCTGGCGCCATCCGCCCCTCGGAGCGACCTCGACCGCGCCGCCGCCTGAATTCGCGGGCCGACCCATCCGGAATACGGATTCGCGCCGCCGGTGCGGCGGTGTATGAACGCGGTCCCGGCGCCCGCGGCAATGCCCACGCGCCGTCGTCCCTGGCGCGGTTCGTGCGCGGATGCCGGGCTCGAGCCACACGCGGAACCCGATGATCAGCGCCTTCGACCTCTTCAAGATCGGGATCGGCCCGTCGAGTTCCCACACCGTCGGCCCGATGGTCGCCGCGCGCCGGTTCCGCGCCCGCACGCTGCGCCTTCCCGGCCTCGCCCGGATCCAGGCCGAGATCTTCGGCTCGCTCGCATGGACGGGGCGCGGGCACGGCACCGATGCGGCGATCTTCCTCGGGCTCCTCGGCCACGAGCCGCAGAGCGTCGATCCCGATGCGGTGGCCGGATACGTGGCGGACCTCGTCACTGGAAAGCGCCTGGCGCCTGGCGGCCCGGCCTTCGATCCGGGCGCGGACCTCGCCTTCAACTTCACGGACGTGCTGCCCCTCCACACCAATGCCCTGCGCTTCCGGGCGCTCGACGCCGCGGGCGCCATCCTCGACACCGAGACCTACTATTCCGTGGGCGGCGGCTTCGTGGTGACGGAGGCCGAGGCCGCGCCCGGCGCCGAGGCGGCCTGTCCCCGGCCCTATGCGAGCGCGGCGGGCTTGCTCGCGCTCTGCGCCCAGGACGGGCTGACGATCGCGCAGGTGCAGTTCGCCAACGAGTGCGGCATCCGCTCGCCGGAAGCGGTGGAGGCGGGGCTCGATGCCATCCGCGATGCGATGTTCGCCTGCATCGACCGGGGCCTGGTGCAGACCGGCGAACTCCCCGGCGGCCTCAAGGTGCGCCGCCGGGCCAAGCGCCTGCACGACGACCTGACGGCGGGGCGCCTGCTCAACGCCCGGCCCGCGCACGAGATCGTCGACTGGATCAGCCTCTACGCGCTCGCCGTCAACGAGGAGAACGCCTCCGGCGGCCGGGTGGTGACGGCGCCCACCAACGGGGCGGCCGGCATCGTCCCGGCGGTCCTGCGCTATGCCCGCGACTACTGCCCCGACTGGTCGGACGCGCGGTCCCGCGAATTCCTGCTCACCGCCGCGGCGGTGGGGGGGCTGATCAAGACCCACGCGTCGATCTCCGGTGCCGAGGTCGGCTGCCAGGGTGAGGTCGGCTCGGCCGCCGCGATGGCGGCGGCGGGGCTCGCGGCCTTCCTCGGCGGGACCGTGGCCCAGGTCGAGAATGCCGCCGAGATCGCGATGGAGCACCATCTCGGCATGACCTGCGATCCCATCGGCGGCCTCGTGCAGGTGCCCTGCATCGAGCGCAACGCCTTCGGGGCCAACAAGGCGGTGGTGGCCGCCTCCCTGGCCCTGCGCGGCGACGGCATCCACCGCGTCAGCCTCGACGAAGTCATCGAGACCATGCGCCAGACCGGGCACGACATGCAGGCCAAGTACAAGGAGACCTCGCTCGGTGGCCTCGCGGTCAACGTCGCCGCCTGCTGAGCTCAGCGGGCGAGATCAACACGGTTGTCCAAGTCTGTTCCAAGCTGAACCGCAGACTATCCGCGGCCGACCTCGCGGTTACGTGGTCCGCCTTCATGGAACGGTGCGGGGACCCTCGGCATTGAGTGGGCCGAGGGGCTCACCCGGACGGCGGATGCAAGCACGGGTCCGATCCGCCGTCTTCAGATCAGGACAGCGCCATGATCAACTTTCCGCGTCGAGCCCGTCTCGCCGCCAGCCTCGTCCTGTGCCTGGCGGGCATCGGCGGCGCGTCCGCCCAGACCGACGAGGCCGCGCCGCAGACGCCACGCCCCACCCTGCTGGTCCACGGGCATTATTGCGGCCCGGGCAATGACGGCATGGATGTCGAGCCGGTCGATGCCCTCGACGCCGCCTGCCGCAAGCACGATGCCTGCACGCCGGATGGCGGCCTGCCCTCGTGCGGCTGCAACCGCACCCTCAAGCAGGATGCCGCCCGGTTGGCCGCCAGCCCTCGCGAGCCGGACGACGAGCGGGCCATGGCGGGCCTGGTCGCCCGGGCGACCGACCTGATGCTCTGCACCGACGACGTGGCCGGCGTCGCGCAGTAGCGCCTCGTCCTCCGAGGACCCCGATGGATCGGGGCCCTCGGCGAGGTGACTATTGTCCGTCGATGCGCTGGCCCAGCAGCGCGATGGCGCGCTGATAGACCGACGCCGCGTTCCAGCCCTGGATCGCCGCGAAGTTCGGCTCGCCCGGCTGGTAGCCGGCCCCGGCCCGCCAGCCATGGCCCTTCAGGAAGTTCGCCGTGGAGTTCAGGGCGTTGGCCGAGCTGTCGAGGCTACCGCCGACGCCGTAATTCAGGACGTTCTTGGGCAGGAACTGCGTGTGGCCGACCTCGCCGTGGGCCGCGCCCCGGGTGTTGGCGTTGAGGACGCCGCGATCGACCAGGGTGAGGGCGGCGTAGAGCTGGTCCGTGAAGTATTCCGAGCGCCGGCAATCGTAGGCGAGCGTCGCCACCGCCGAGAGGGTGTTCACGTTCCCCTTCACCGCGCCGAAGCCCGTCTCCATGCCCCAGATCGCCAGGAGGGGACCGGGGGGCACGCCGTAGCGCTGCTCGATCGAGGCGAAGAGCGCCGCGTTCTGCGCCTTCAGCGCCCGGCCGCGCGACACGATGGTGGTGCCGCCGCGCTTGGCCAGGAACTGGTCGAGGGAGAGCTTGAAGCTCTTCTGCCCGCGATCGGCCGAGATCGTCGCCGTCGAGTAGGACGTGCCCATCAGCGCGGCGAGGCTCGCCGCGCTCGCCCGGCCCCGAGCCTCCTCGGAGAATTCGCGCTTCCACGACTCGAACCCGGCCGCGGTGTTGCCGCACTGCGCCGCATCGGCCCGGCCCGTCAGTCCGAGGAGGCCCGCGAAGGCCACCGCGAACCACGGCGCCCGATTTCCACTACCGATCATTCCCAAACTCCCCAGCAGACCGCGCTCGCGCGCCGCCGCACGTCTCGATTGTCTGTCCCTTGGCCGGACCAAGGCTACAAACGTGGGGTGAAGTCGAGCCTCTTTGCGGCAATTTTGGTCCTGCTTCGGGCTCCCGCCTCCCGTTCCACGCAAGTCTTCGGCGACCGTGTCTTCGCTGCACGGATTCGAACATCGCCCATCGTGACGACAGAGCTCGGCCGCAGCTTGGCCCCGGGGCGGCCTGCGCCGTGCAGTCGAACCCAGGACACGTCAACAAGCGTCCCGGATCGCGGCAAGCATGTCCCAGTTCAAAACACTCCGTGCGCGTTTGAGCCAGCGCCCGGCATTGTCCCTCGTCCTCATCCTGTGCGCGACGGCGCTCCTGATGTGGGTGCCCATCCTCGCCCTCAGCCATGAGCCGATCTGGTTCTGGTGACCCTGCCGCCCCGCTCAGGCGCGGGCGCCGCGCGCCTGCAGGTAGGCGCCGAGGAGATAGCCCGCCTGCAGGGCGGCCAGATGCGCAAACAGCACCAGCACGCCCACCAGCGAGACCTCGCCGCGGATCATCCAGGCCAGGACCGAGAGGGCCAGCACCACGCCGGAGAGGCCGAAGGCCAGCATCACGCGGCTCCAGAGGCCGACGACCATGCCGCCCAGGAACAGGATCAGGGCGACCAGCATCGGCACGTCTTCCCGCGATCGGATCTCGTCGAATCGGGTGCGATGTTCATGCCGGTCCGGTCTGCCAGTCGCTCGTGCCCGCGGCAACAGAGCGAGCGTTACGCCGCCGGAACCCAAGGATTGGTTGACGGGGGCCAGGGATCTCGCCGAGGGATCGGGTCGCGCGTCGTCCGCCTGGGCCGAACCCGGGCGCGACGCTTGCCCCATCCCGGGGACGGAGGACAAGCTGCATGCGGTGCCGCGCCCGACGCCTTTCCCTCGCCGCCGGCCTCCTCGCCGCCGGCCTCCCGGCCTTCGCTCCGGCGGGGCCGGCGCGGGCCGAGATGCAGAACCCGCAAGCCACCCTCCCGGCGGCCTCGGACTGCCTCGGCGAGGTCGCCCGCGAGGCGCGCACGCGCGGGGTCCCGGAGGCGATCGCGGCGCGTCTGACCGACCTTCCGCCCGATCCGGAGGTCGTGGCGGCGACGCAGAACCAAGCGGAATTCGTCAAGCCGATCTGGTCCTATCTCGACGCCAACCTCACCGAGGCGCGCATCGCCGAGGGGCGTGCCAAGCTCGCGGACTGGGCCCCGACCCTTGCGGCGATCGAGGCGCGCTACGGCGTCGACCGGCACATCCTGGTGGCGTTCTGGGGCGTCGAATCCACCTATGGGAGCGTTCTCGGCGATCCCACGATCGTGCGTCCGGTTCTGCGCTCCCTGGCGACGCTCGCCTGCAATCCGACGCCGCGCGCACCCTACTGGCGCGGCGAGCTGGTGGCGGCCCTGGAGATCCTGGCCCAGGACAAGCCGCCCGCCGAACCCCTCACCGGGTCCTGGGCCGGCGCCATGGGCCACACCCAGTTCATGCCCACCGTCTACCAGGCCTACGCGGTGGATTTCGACGGCGACGGCCGGCGCGACATCTGGACCTCGGTGCCCGATGCCCTCGCCTCCACGGCGAACTACCTCAAGGCGATGGGCTGGCGCCCGGGCGAGCGCTGGGGCAGCGAGGCGCGCCTCGCCGAGGGCTTCGACTATGGGCTCGCCGACGAGACCACGGAGCGCAGCTTCGGCGAATGGCGCGCCCTCGGGGTGGAGGCGACCGATGCGCCGGCGGACGAGGCCGCGCGGGCGACCCTGATCGTCCCGGCCGGTGCGCGCGGGCCCGCCTTCCTGCTCCAGCCGAACTTCCGGATGATCCTGCGCTACAACACGGCGCTCGCCTATGCCCTGACGGTGGCCCACCTCTCGGACCGTCTGCGCGGGGCTCCGGCCTTCGCGCGGGACTGGCCGCGCGCCGATGCCATGCTCAGCGCGGAGGCGCTGAAGGGCCTGCAGGCCCGGCTCACGGATCTCGGTTTTCCGGCGGGGGCCGCCGACGGCAAGCCCGGGCCGCGCACGCGGGCGGCCCTGCGGGCCTATCAGGCCGCGCGGGGCCTGACGCCGGACGGCTACGCGGACGCGGCGCTGGTCGAGCGCATCAAGGCCGGACCGTGAGACGCGGCCGTCCTCCGCTCTCCCGAACGGTGCGCCTGCCATGACCGACGATGTGACACCGGAAGCCAGCCTCGCCCGGGATCCGGACTTCTTCCGCCTCCTCGTGGACAGCCACGCCCGCGTCGTCGGAGCGCCGCTATTGCTGGCCCCGCGCGATGCGGACTGGCTCTACGCGCAGGCGCCCTTCGCCCTGCTGGCCCATGACGGCGGGGCCGACCCGCGCTTCACCTACGCCAACCGCACGGCCCAGGCCTGCTTCGAATACGCCTGGGACGAGATCGTCGGGCTGCCCTCGCGCCTGTCCGCCGAGGCCCCGGAACGGGCTGCGCGCCAGCGCCTCCTCGACGCGGTCGCCCGGGACGGCTTCGCCACCGGCTATCGGGGCATCCGGATCGCCAGGTCGGGCCGCCGCTTCTGGATCGAGGACGGCGTGGTCTGGCAGCTGCGCCGTCCGGACGGCTCGGTGGTGGGGCAGGTCGCGACCTTCGCCGCGTGGCGGGACGCCTGACGAGGCGCGCGCCCCTGCCCCGGCCTCAATCGTCGCCGGGGTCGGGACGGACACCGCCCGCCACCGCCGCCCACAGGCGCTCGGCCGGCGGGCTCTGGCGGGCGCGGGCGCGGTAGAGGCGGATCTCGATGGCGATGTCCCGCTCGGGCTGCCCTGCGCGCACCAGGGTGCCGCGCGCCAGATCGTCGGCGACGAGGCTCATCGGGGCGAAGGCGAGGCCGCGCCCGTCCCGGGCCATGGCCACCAGCACCGAGGCGAGATGCGAGGTGAAGCTCGGGATGAGCCGCGCCTCGCTCTCCTCAAGGGCGCGGGTGGCCGCGAGGATGCGCCCGAGGCCGGATTCGCCGCTGAAGGCCAAGAGCGGGATTGGCGCTTCGGACGGGCCTGACAGGCGGAACAGCGGCCCCGCCCCGCCGGGTTCGGGGGCGCTCACCGCCAGCAGCCGGTCCGTGCCCACGCAGATCCCCCGGAACTGGTCCGAGGTCATGAAGGTCGTGGCCGCCGGGTGATGGTGGCAGAGCAGGAACTGCGCCTCGCCGCGCAGCATCACGCCCTCGCAGGCCGCCATGTGGGCCGCCGTGAGGTGGATCGTGGCGCTCAGGGGCTCGCGCGCCTCCAGGGCCCGCAGCCAGGGCGGGAAGAAGGTCAGCGACAGGGCCTGGGTCGCGGCAAAGCGCAGGGTCTCGGCGGCGTGGCGACCCGCCTCGCGCGCCGCCTCGCGGCCCTGGTAGAGCCGCCGCAGGGTCTCCTCCGCCACGGGACGGAAGCGCACGCCCGCCGCCGTCAGGGTCACGGGCTGGCCGTCGCGATCGAAGAGCGGGCTGCCGACCCATTCCTCCAGGGCCCGGACCCGGCGGCTGAAGGCCGGCTGGGTGATGCCGCGCTGCTCGGCCGCCCGGGAGAAATGGCCGCCATCGACCAGCGCCAGGAAATCCTCCAGCCAGGCGGAATCCATCGTGCGTTCGCTCGCTCACACCTGTCGTCGCCGCGTTCCCATCGAGCATGCGAGGCCCTCCGGCCAGGGTCAACCGGCCGGCCCTTTGCCGCCCCGGCATCACCTCATGCCGCAACGGCATTGGCGTCCCGGGCGCGCCTGAGGTTCATTCGCCGGGTGAACCCGACCTCGCCGGAACGCGCGCCGCGCGCGCCACGGCCCAACGCGTCGGGCACGAGGGACGCCATGCAGATCGCCGCGCAGGCCGGAAAACGGCCGTTCTACAAAATCCTCTACGTCCAGGTCCTGGCCGGCATCGCGCTCGGGGTGGCCCTGGGCTACGCCAGCCCGGGCCTCGCCATCGAGATGAAGCCGCTCGGCGACGCCTTCATCAAGATGATCAAGATGATCATCGGCCTCGTGATCTTCTGCACGGTGGTCGCCGGCATCAGCGGCATGAGCGACATGAAGAAGATGGGCCGGCTCGGCGGAAAGGCGCTGCTCTATTTCGAGATCGTCTCCACCCTGGCGCTCCTGATCGGCATCGCCGTCGGAAACATCCTCCAGCCCGGCGCCGGCTTCAACGCCGATCCGACCAAGCTCGATGCCAGCGCGGTCACCCGCTATGCCGGTCAGGCCAAGGAGCACGGCACCGTCGACTTCCTCCTCGGCATCATTCCCAACACCGTCTTCGACGCGCTGACCAAGGGCGAGATCCTGCCCGTGGTCTTCGTCGCCGTGCTGTTCGGAATCGTCCTGTCGAAGATGGGCGAGGCGGGGCGCCCCTTGCGCGACCTCGTCGATGCCGCCGCCAAGTGGGTCTTCGGCGTCATCAACGTGCTGATGCATTTCGCACCCTTCGGCGCCTTCGGGGCGATGGCCTACACCATCGGCAAGTTCGGCATCGGCTCGCTGGGCCAGCTCGCCGGCCTCATCGGCACCTTCTATCTCACGGGCGCGATCTTCGTGGTCGGTGTCCTCGGGCTGATTTCGCTCTGGGCCGGCTTCAGCCTGTTCCAGCTCCTGCGCTACCTCAAGGAGGAGCTGCTGATCACATTGGGTTCGAGTTCCTCGGACGCCGCCCTGCCCTCCCTGATGGAGAAGCTCCAGCATCTCGGCTGCTCGAAGCCCGTGGTCGGGCTCGTGGTGCCCACCGGCTACATCTTCAACGCCGATGGCACCTGCATCTACATGACCCTCGCCGCCCTCTTCGTCGCCCAGGCCACCAACACCGATCTCAGCCTGATGCAGCAGGCCGCGATCTTCGCCGTGGCGATGCTGACCTCGAAGGGCGCCTCCGGCATCACCGGCGCGGGCTTCATCGCCCTGGTCGGCACGCTCTCGGTGGTCCCGACGATTCCCCTCGCCGGCATGGCGCTGATCCTCGGCATCGACCGCTTCATGAGCGAGGGCCGCGCCATGGTGAACATCATCGGCAACGCGGTGGCGACGGTGGTCATGGCGAAACTCGAGGGCGAACTCGACGTGGCGCGCATGCGGGCGGTGCTGGCGGGCGACCTCGTGGAGGATTACCCGATCGCGGGCGAGACCGCCTCCGAGGC
>NZ_JAQGKL010000256.1 GCF_028290105.1 Methylobacterium sp. | reverse complement strand
GTCGTGCCGGAGGACGATCCGGCCCTGCGTCGCCGGCCCATCGACATCAAGGTCCTGCGCGCGGTGATGTCCGGCTCCGAGGAAGAGATCCCGGCCTTTCTGAAACGAGAGACCGACGAGTTCACCTACGGCTACGCGCTCACCGTCCACAAGGCACAGGGCTCGCAATGGGACGACGTGGTCCTGTTCGACGAATCCTTCGCCTTTCGCGAGCACCGGGCGCGCTGGCTCTACACCGGCCTGACCCGGGCGGCGCGCCGGATCACCGTGGTGGTCTAGGGCCCGGTGGCATTCGGGCGCGCGGGCGCCTACCTGCCCCCTATCGCACTCGCTTTCAGGAGCCCCCCTTGGCGCACGACTCGAACGGCCCGCCGCAGATGCATGCCACGACGATCCTCATGGTCCGCAAGGGCGGCCGGGTGGTGATCGGCGGCGACGGGCAGGTCAGCCTCGGGCAGACCATCGTCAAGGGTAACGCGCGCAAGGTCCGGCGGCTGGCCAAGGGTTCGGTGATCGGTGGCTTTGCGGGGGCGACCGCCGACGCCTTCACGCTGTTCGAGCGCCTGGAGGCCAAGCTCGAGCAATATCCCGGGCAGCTCACCCGCGCCTGCGTCGAGTTGACCAAGGATTGGCGCACCGACCGCTACCTGCGCCGCCTGGAGGCGATGATGCTGGTGGCAGACACCGAAGTGAGCCTGCTGCTCTCAGGCGCCGGCGATGTACTGGAGCCGGAAAGCGGCGTCATGGCCATCGGCTCAGGCGGTAACTACGCCTTCGCGGCGGCCCGCGCGCTGGAAGACAGCAGCCACGACGCAGAAGAGATTGTGCGCCGCGCCATGCGGATCGCCTCCGAGATCTGCGTCTATACAAATGAGAGCCTGGTGATCGAGAGCCTGGAAACGTCCGAAAACTAACCGACGGCTCCTCCGTTAACGGAAGTTTTCGAGACAATGCCTAGCACTTTGATCCAGCACCTTGGGTCCGGGTCGAGGCAGGTTCTCGAAGATGAAGATCAAGACGAAGATTCTGATGTTCGTTCTGGCCTGCGGGGCCATCACCCTGCTCGTCGCGGGGGTGGGGATCAGCACCCTCTCCACCTTCAACGGAGCGATGGAGGAGTCCCGGATGGCGGCCCGCCGGGCGCTGAACGCGGCGAACTTCAACCGCCTCGTGACCAACGTCGTCCTCGAATCCCGTGGGGTCTACGCCGCCAAGGACACCGCGGACGCGCGTAAATACGCCGACAGGATCCGCCAGAACCTGACGGCCATGAACGCGCTCATGTCCGAGTGGGGCCAGCGCATCCCGGCCGACGAGCGCACGCAATTCGAACGCGTCACCCAGGGTGCGGCGGCCTTCACGGCGCTGCGCGAGGACATCGCCCGGCTCGGGACCGAGGTCGCGCCGAAGGCGGCGGCCGACGCGGGCTTCAACGAGGCCAACCGGGCCAACCGGCAGGCCTTCCAGGACGCGATCGACGTCCTCGTCGCCAACGGGCAGGCGCGCGTCACCGCGATCGATGCCGCTGCCGACGCGCTCTATTCCCAGCGCCTGAAGCTCCTTGTCGCGCTGGCGATCGGCGGAACCCTCGGGTGCCTGCTGGTTGGCATCCTCGTCGGGCACCGGCAGATCGCCGCGCCGCTCTCGGGCGTCACGGCGGCGATCCGGCGCCTGTCGAACGGCGACCTCGATCTGCCGGCGACGAAGCCGAGCCGGGACGAGATCGGCGAGATCTGGCAGAGCATGGAGGTCTTCGCCCGCTCGATGCGCGAGGGCGAGGCCCTACGGGCGAGCCAGGAAGAGGCCGCCGGCCTCGCGGGAAGTCGCCGCCGCGCCGAGCGCGTGGACCTCGCCGACCGGTTCCAGGGCAGCGTCGGCTCCCTGGCGGGCGACCTTTCGGGTGCCGCCGCGGAACTCGAGGAGACCGCGCGCCTGATGTCGGCCAATGCCGAGCGCACCAACCGCCAATCGGCCGCCGTGATGCGGGCCGCCGGCGAGACCGCGCAGAACGTCCAGGCGGTCGCCGCCGCCACGGAGGAACTCGCCGCCACCGCGAATGAGATCGGCCAGCAGGTCGGTCTGACCTCCGCCGCCGCCGCGGGCGCCGTCGAGAGCAGCCGCCGCACCCATGCCCGCGTCGAGGCCCTCGCGGCCGGTGCCGCGCGCATCGGTGACGTCGTCGCGCTGATCTCCAGCATCGCCGGCCAGACCAATCTCCTGGCGTTGAACGCCACCATCGAGGCGGCCCGCGCGGGCGAGGCCGGGCGCGGCTTTGCCGTGGTGGCGGCCGAGGTCAAGGGCCTCGCGGCACAGACGGCCAAGGCCACGGAGGAGATCACCGCCCAGATCTCGATGATCCAGAACGCCACCCGCGAGACCGTGGACGCCATCAACGAGATCGGCACCACCATCGGCAGCGTCCACAGCATCGCGCTCGGCGTCGCGGCGGCGGTGGAGGAGCAGCAGGTCGCCACCCAGGAGATCGCCCGCAGCGTCAGCGACGCGGCCCGCGGTACCCGCGACGTCACCGAGACGATGGCCGAGGTCCAGGGCGCGGCTGTGGAGGTCGGTGCCGGCGCCGCGCAGGTGCTCGCCTCGGCGGCCGAACTCGCCCGCCGCTCCAACACCCTCGACACCGAGGTCTCGCACTTCGTGGGCTCGATCCGCGCCGCATGAGGCGCCCACGACTGGAAAGGGCGTCGGCGCACGCTTAAGTCGGGGGCGTGCGCCAGCCCGCCCCCTTCCACGCCCGACGCGGCATCGCCCTGTCCCATGGCCGGGCGGCCCGCCGCGAGGTCCCGTCGTGATCACCGCCGATCATCTCCGCCGCGCCGTGGCCGAAGGCATCATCACCGACGTTCAGGCCGTAGCCCTCGACCGTCTGGCCGCCCAGGCGGATCTGCGCCCGGACGAACCGCGCGACGACGAGCGCCTGCGCTTCGTCTCCGGGTTCGCCGACATCTTCGTGACCCTCGGGCTGTTCCTGTTCCTGGGCGCGGCCGCGCATTTCGGCCTCTCGGCGCTCGGGCCGGTCCTCGGCTACGCCGTGATCGCGGCGCTCGCCTGGGGACTGGCCGAGTTCTTCACCCGCCGCCGCCGGATGGCGCTGCCGAGCATCGTGCTCCTCGTGATCTTCGCGCTGGCGGTGCATGCATCGGTGGCCTTAGGGCTCGCGGGCTCCGCGCGCGCCTACGGAAGCTGGCCCACGCTCTTCGATCTGGCCGCCGACAACCGCCTCGGACCGGGGACGCTCATCGGCAGCGCGCTCGCGACCCTCGCCCTGGTGACCCTGCACTATGCGCGCTTCGCGGTGCCGATCACGGTGGCGGCGGGAGCCGCCTCGCTCTGCGCCCTCGTCCTCGGGCTGCTGATGGCGGTGGCACCGGACCTGACCGTCGCCGCGAGGAACGGGCTGTTCATCGCGGCAGGGTTCGCGGTCTTCGCGCTCGCCATGCGCTTCGATCTCGCCGATCCGGCCCGCGTCACCCGGCGCACCGACATCGCCTTCTGGCTGCACCTGCTCGCCGCGCCGCTCATCGTCCATCCGATCCTCGGAACCCTGACCGCCGGGGGCGGACAGGCGGCCACCCTCGGGGTCCTGGCCATCGTCCTCGGGCTCGCGGGCGTCGCGCTCGCCGTCGACCGGCGCGCCCTCCTCGTCTCCGGTCTCGTCTATGCGGGCATCGCCGTCGGCGCCCTCATCAGCAGGGCGGGTTTTTCCGGCAGTACCGCACCCTTGAGCCTCCTCACCCTCGGAGCCTTCATCCTGGCGCTCAGCGCCGGGTGGCACCCGTTGCGCGCGCGTCTCCTGCGCGCCCTCCCCCCGACCCTGGCAGCCCGCCTGCCCCATCCGATCGGAGCATGATGACCACTTTCTCCCCCCGCGAGATCGTCTCGGAACTCGACCGCTTCATCGTCGGACAGCATGACGCCAAGCGCGCGGTCGCCATCGCCCTGCGCAATCGCTGGCGCCGGCAGCAGCTCACCGGCCCGTTGCGCGAGGAGGTCGCGCCGAAGAACATCCTGATGATCGGCCCGACCGGCTGCGGCAAGACCGAGATCGCCCGCCGGCTCGCCCGCCTCGCCGGAGCCCCCTTCCTGAAGATCGAAGCCACGAAGTTCACGGAGGTCGGCTATGTCGGACGGGACGTGGAGCAGATCGTGCGCGACCTCGTCGAGGTCAGCATCGGCCTCAAGAGCGAGGAGAAGCGCCGCTCGGTGAAGGCCAAGGCGGAGGCGGCTGCGGAGGCGCGCATCCTCGACGCCCTCGTCGGTCCCACCTCGAGCCAGGCCACCCGCGACAGCTTCCGCAAGAAGCTGCGGGCGAGCGAACTCGACGACAAGGAGGTCGAGATCGAGCTCACCGGATCGGCGCCGGGCGGCCTGCCGATGTTCGAGATCCCCGGCATGCCGGGCGCCTCGATGGGAGCGGTCAATCTCGGCGACATGCTCGGCAAGGCGTTGGGCGGCCAGAAGGGCAAGCCGCGCCGGATGACCGTGAAGGACGCCTACGCGCCCCTGCTCGCGGAGGAATCCGACAAGCTCGTGGATACCGAATCGCTGACGCAGGAGGCCATCCGCGAGGTGGAGGACAACGGCATCGTCTTCCTCGACGAGATCGACAAGATCTGCGCCAAGGAAGGCCGCTCTTCGGCCGACGTCTCCCGCGAAGGCGTGCAGCGCGACCTCCTGCCCCTGATCGAGGGCACGACGGTGGCCACCAAGCACGGGCCGGTGAAGACCGACCACATCCTGTTCATCGCGTCCGGCGCCTTCCACGTCTCCAAGCCCTCGGATCTGCTGCCCGAATTGCAGGGCCGCCTGCCGATCCGCGTCGAGCTGCAGCCCCTGACCGTGGAGGATTTCCGCCAGATCCTGACCTCCACCGAGGCGAGCCTCCTGAAGCAGACGGTGGCGCTGATGCAGACCGAGGGCGTCACCCTGGAGTTCAGCGACGACGCGGTCGATGCCCTGGCGCGGGTGGCGGTGGACGTGAACAACTCGGTGGAGAACATCGGCGCCCGCCGCCTCCAGACCGTCCTGGAGCGCGTCATCGACGAGATCTCATTCACGGCCACGGACCGGTCCGGCGAGACCGTGCCGATCGACGCCGCCTACGTGCGTTCGCGGGTCGAGAGCCTGGCGGCGAACGCGGATCTGAGCCGCTTCATCCTCTGACCCCCTCCCCCGTCGTGGCTCAGGCGGCCACGGCCTTCAGGAACCGGCCGATCTCGGCCTCCAGGCCGGCGGCCACGTCCTCCACCGAGGCGGCGCTGACCTGGACGCTTTCCGCCATCGTGGCGGTGCGGCGGGTGGCGTCCGTGACGGTGCCGAGGTCGCGCGCGATGGCGACGGAGGTCGTGGCGGTGTGTCCGGCATTGCGCGAGATCTCGCCGGTGGCCTCGCCCTGCGCGGCGACGGCGGCGGCGAGATCCGTCGTCATGGCGCTGATCATCTCCATGCGTTCGGTCACGCGACCGATGGCGTCCACCGCCTGCCCGGTCGAGGCCTGGACGGAGGCGACCTGACTGGCGATCTCGTCGGTGGCCTTAGCGGTCGGGGGCGCGAGCGCCTTGACCTCGGCGGCGACCACCGCGAAGCCCCGGCCCGCCTCGCCCGCCCGGGCGGACTCGATGGTGGCGTTGAGCGCCAGCAGGTTGGTCTGGTCGGCGATGGCCCGGATCAGGCCGACGACGTCGCCGATCCGCCGGGCGGAGCCCGCGAGGTCGCCGATCTGCCGGTTGGTGGTCGACGCCTCGCCGAAGGCGGCGTCGACCTCGCCCTTGGCGGTATCGAGGCGGCCGCTGATCTCGACGATCGAGGCGGAGAGTTCCTCGGCGGCGCTCGCCACGGATTGGACATGCGCCGAGGTCTCGCGCGAGCCGGTGGACGCCCCCTCGACGGCGCGCGACGCCTCGGCGGACGCGCTCGACATGGCGGCCGAGCGGATGCGCAGATCCCCGGTCTGCGCGCCGACCGCCTCGACGGCCCGGGCGACCTGCGCCCGGAAGCGCTCGATCTCGGCATCGAGATGCGCGCGGCGATCCTGCGCGGTCCGGATCGAGGCCGAGCGGTCGGCCTCGAGGCCCCGCGCCCGCATGCTGGTGTCGCGCAAGGCCTCGAGCGCCCGCGCGACCGCCCCGACCTCGTCCCGGGCATCGCGATAAGGAATGGCGCCCTCGAAATCCCCGGCGACCAAGCCCGATGTCCGCTCGGCGATCACCCGGATGGGACGGAACAGCCGGAAGGCCGCGAACCCCACCAGCAGGCAGGCCAGGGCGGCCACGGACAGGATCGTCCAGCGCATGGCGTTCATCGTCTGCGCGTAGACGGCCTCGTAGGCCTCCAGGGGCACGCCGACGTAGAGGATGCCGTTGACCCGTCCGGCCGCATCGTGGGTCGGCTGATAGACGGTCAGGAAGGACCGGCCGAAGAGGGTCGCGGGCCCGCTATAGGCTTTGCCGGCCCGGATCGAGGCCTGGGCCGGATGGTCGGGCGCGAGCGCCGTACCGACGGCCCGGTCGCCGCGCTCGGTCTTCACCGTGGTGACGCGCCGCACGAAGCGGTCGCCTGTGGCTTCATAGGCGAATACCGTCGCGGTCCCGCCGACATACGCCACCGTCCGGTCCACGATGGCGTCGTCGCTCAGAGTGCCGAGGTCCGGCGTTCGGATTTCGGCGACGCGGTCGCCATCGAACGCGATCTCGGCGGCCGGCAAACGGTCGCCGTAGACCAGGCTCAGGGCGCGCAGGTGCCGCTCGCCGTCCTGCCGCTGCTTGGCTTCGAGCTGCGACCCGATTTCGTGGCTGGTCACGAGCAGAAGCGCCGTCGACACCAGCAAAATCGCGCCGGCCGCCAGCAGAATCACCTTTGCGGTCAGCGTTCTGAGATGAACCATAGTGCAATCAGCCTGAAATCGATTTCAACGTCTCGTCGAAACCTGGCGGATTGCGCTTACGAAGCCCTTAAGACACACGTGTACTGTCGGATTTCGCTCATTTGTTATTTTTCGACGAGCCGACAACGTTCGCCGTCGCGAATGACGGTGCAGAGATAAACCGCATCGCGGGCCGGCTCAGGCCTGCCAGACCTGGCCCGGCCGCATGGCGATGAAGCGCTCGGGCGCGATCCCGGCCTCGGCGCTGGCTTGCATCTGCGCCTCGGCCGGCTGCTCGATGCCCTCGTCGGTGAGCTGGAAGGTCCCCCAATGGTGGCCGAGCATCTGGTCGGCTCCGAGCAGCAATCCGGCCTCGACGGCCTCGGCCGGGTTCATGTGCTGGTCCTTCATGAACCAGCGCGGCTCGTAGGCGCCGATCGGCAGGGTGGCGAGGCGCGGCGGCCCGAAGCGCGCGCGCGCCTCGCGGAAGATGGCGCCGTCGCGCAAGCCCGTATCGCCCGAATGGTAGTGGACGCCCACCGGCGTGGCCAGCACGAACGAGCCCCACAGGGCCATGCGCCGGTCGTTGAGGCCTCGCGCCGACCAGTGGTTGGCGGGGGTGAGGTGCACGGTCAGTCCACCGCCGAGGTCGACCGATCCGCCCCAGTCGCGCGTCTCGACGTGCATGGTGTCGTCGAAGGCGCGCAGGATCGCCTCGTTGCCAAGGGGCGCGATGATCAACGGCTGCTGTGCCTGCCAGAGCCGCGCGACGGTCGGCCCGTCGAGATGGTCGTAGTGGTTATGGGTGATCAGCACCGCGTCGATGGGGGGCAGGTCGGCATAGGCGATGCCCGGCGGGTTGACGCGCTTGGGGCCGGCGAAGCGCACCGGGCTCGCCCGCCGGGCGTAGACCGGATCGACCAGGATGTTGCGGCCCGCCACCTGGAACAGGTAGCTCGCATGGCCGATGAGCGTCACCCGGAGGCCGTCGAAGCGCTCGGGCGGCACATCCGCATAGGGGCTCGGATGGAACGTGGGCCAAGCCTGCCGCAGGGGGCTGTCGACCCCGCGCCGCGAGCGCCAGCGGGCGATGTCGCCGAGGTCCTTGTCCGCGGGCTGGTCCGGGCCCTGGAAGCGGACGCCGTCGAAATGGTCGCTCGACGGCCCGCGATAGTAAGGGTTGCGCCCTCGCCGGTGGGCGGCATAGCCGACGCCGCCGAGGGTCATCACCGTGGCGGCGCTCAGCGCCGTGATCAAACTGTGCCGCTTCATGGACCCGAGATGGCGGCGCGGCGGTTTCGATCAAGCGGCAGGGTGACACATCACCGCCGTTTCACGAGCGCCAGCGGAGTTCCTGCTGCGCCAGCGGATTGGCGAAGGGGCGTCCCTCCCGCGCGGCCTGCAGGGCCTCCCGCTTCAGGCGGAAGTACCATTGCGAGGGCAGGTCGCCCTGGCCGAACAGCACCATGGTGGGCTTGCGGTCGAGGCCGGCCTGCGCGTGCTGGAGCACCTGCTGGTCCTGCGTCAGGAAC
>NZ_JAQGKL010000253.1 GCF_028290105.1 Methylobacterium sp. | reverse complement strand
CGAGTTCCTTGGCCTGCTTGTTCACGTCGGCCTGGATCTGGTTCATCAGTTCGGCACGCTGCGTGCGCACGATCCCGTCGCGGGTCGAGCGGGCGAGCAGGTTGCGCAGGGCCGAATTGGTGAAGCTGGCCAACAGGGTGTTGGCGCGGGCGACGTTATTGGCCGACTGGTAGAACTTCAGCGGATCGGTGATCCGGTAGCGCGCGAACGCGTCCACCTCGAGGTTCTGGCGGTCGGTGGTCAGCAGGGTCTGGACCGGCAGATCGAGGTCGAGCACGCGCTTGTCGAACAGGACCACGTTCTCGAAGAACGGGATCTTGAAGTACAGGCCGGGCTTGTCGGTCCCGGTCTGGTTGAGGACGGCGCGGACGCCGCCGAAGCGCAGGACGAGGGCCTGCTGCATCTGGCCCACCGTGAAGACGGAGGCGTAGAGGCCGACCACCACGGCGGCGGCGGCGATCATCAGGCCGGTGCGAAGAGCTTGGTTGTTCATCGGGCCGCTCCACCGGCTGCGTTGCGGGGACCGAACTCGGTCAGTGGCAGCACCGGCAGCACACCGGCGGCACCGGCCCCGACGTTCGCGCCGGCGCCGTTCTGGTCGATGATGACCTTGTTCACCGAACCCAGGACCCGCTCCATCGTTTCGAGGAAGATGCGCTCGCGGCTGATGGCCGGCGCGACCTTGTAGGAATCGTAGACCTGGCTGAAGCGGGCGGCCTGACCGGTCGCTTCGGCGGTGGCCTGGGTCTTGTATGCTTCCGCCGCCTGGACGATCTGCTGCGCCTTACCGCGTGCCTGGGGCACGACGCTGCTCTCGTAGGTGCGCGCATTGTTCTTGGCGCGCTCGGCGTCCTGCTGGGCGGCGTTCACGTCGAAGAAGGCCGGTCGCACATCCGGCGGCGGCTGCACGCTGACGAGCTGCACGAGCTCGATGCGTACGCCGGCGCCGTACTCGTCGAGCGCCTTCTGGGTGATCTCACGCACCTCCTGCGAGACGCTCGATTGCTCGTTCGTCAGGATCGGCTGGATGTTGCGCCGGCCCACCACCTCGCGCATGGCGCTCTCGGCGATGGCCTTGATGGTGCCTTCGGGATTCTCGAGGTTGAAGACGTAGTCCGACGCCTTGAGCGGGTTGACGCGCCACTGCACCTCGAAGTCCAGGTCGACGATGTTCTCGTCGCCCGTGAGCATCAGGCTCTCTTCCGGCTTGTCGACGGTGCGGGTCTGGGTCCCGAAGCCGGCGCGGTAGCCGATCTGCACGCTGTTGACCTGACCGACATTCGGCTTGGTCACGGCGCCGATGGGTGCCGGGAAGTTATAGTTCAGGCCCTGTCCGGTGGTGCTGGTGTAACGCCCGAAGATCGTCTCGATGCCGACCTGCTGCGGAGCCACGGTGTAGAAGCCGGTCAAGAGCCAGCCAGCGACCACGAGGCCGCCCGCAATCAGCAGACCGCGCCCACCGCCGAGGGACCCGCCAGGCATGACGCCGCGCAGGCGGTCCTGGCTGCGCCGAAGGAGTTCCTCCAGGTCCGGCGGCGTCTTGCCACCACCGCCACCGCCGCCGCCCCAGGGGCCACCGCCGCCGCCATTGCCGCCGCTGCCTCGGCCCCAGGGCCCTCCCCCGTTGCCGCTACCGCCGCCGCTCTGATTGCTCCAAGGCATGCTCGCCGATCTCTCCCGTTCCAGCAGCGTCTTCGCCACGCTTGAAGCCCATCCGCGCGTCCCGGTCCGCATCGCTCTTGAAGCGGCCCGGGTCTCCCCCGCGTGGACTAGAGCGTTGATCCCGTTCCGACCGGACCCCTGCACCTGCGTGGGCGCGCGCAGTCCTGTCAAGATTGCCACTTGGGCATCGGCAAGATGAAAGACAACCGCAGGGGAACCCATTGCGCAATGGGTCGCGGTGCAATGGTTTACGACAGGGCCGTGCCCGTGCGCTCCAGATCGACGAAGCTGAAGCCACAGGCATCGTGCTCGCCGGGCGGATGCGCCTCGCGCTGGGTCTCGCGGTAGAGCGAGCGGTCGAAGAGCGGGAAGACGGTGTCGCCCTCCGGCGCCAGATCGACCTCGGTGAGATGGATGCGCTCGGCATGCGGCAGTGCGAGCGCGTAGATCTCGGCGCCACCGGCCACCATCAGCTCCTCCGCACCGTCCGCGGCCGCAATCGCGTCCGCCCAATCATGGGCCACCGCCACGCCGGGGACTGCAAAGCCCGTCTCCCGCGTCAGCACGATGGTGTGCCGCCCCGGCAACGGCCGGCCGATCGACGCGAAGGTCTTGCGGCCCATCAGCAAGGGCTTGCCCATCGTCAGGGCCTTGAAGCGGCGCAAATCGCTGCGCAGGCGCCAGATCAGGTCGTTGTCGCGGCCGATGACGCCGTTGCGGGCAACCGCCACGACAATCGTGATACGGGGCGCGTCCATCAGACCGCCACCGGCGCGCGGATCGCCGGGTGGGGCGCGTAGCCATCCACGGCGATATCCTCGAAGCGGAAATCGAACAGCGAGGTCACGGCCGGGTTCAGCCTGAGCCGCGGCAGCGGCCGGTGATCGCGTGTGAGCTGAAGCCGCGCCTGCTCAAGGTGGTTCACGTAGAGATGCGCGTCGCCCAGGGTGTAGACGAAGTCACCGGGTTCCAACCCCGTCACCTGCGCGATCATCGCAGTGAGGAGCGCGTAGCTCGCGATATTGAACGGCACGCCGAGGAAGACATCGGCCGAGCGCTGGTAGAGCTGGCAGGAGAGCCGCCCCTCGGCCACGTAGAACTGGAACAGGCAGTGGCACGGCGCCAGCGCCATCCGGTCGAGATCGGCCGGGTTCCAGGCCGAGACGATGAGCCGGCGCGAATCCGGATTGCGGCGGATCTCGTCGAGAATCCACGCGATCTGGTCGACGCTGCCGCCGTCGGGCCGGGCCCAGGACCGCCATTGCCGGCCATAGACAGGCCCGAGGTCGCC
Organism: Methylobacterium sp.; assembly: GCF_028290105.1. Classification (GTDB taxonomy): domain Bacteria; phylum Pseudomonadota; class Alphaproteobacteria; order Rhizobiales; family Beijerinckiaceae; genus Methylobacterium. Next base: position 6,355 of record NZ_JAQGKL010000253.1, on the reverse strand, counting down.
GTTGGCATCGGCCCATTCGTCCCAGATGCTGACTCCGTTCGCCTGGAGCGCGCGCACGTTGGTGTCGCCGGTGAGGAACCAGAGCAACTCGTGGATGATCGAGCGTAGGTGAAGCTGCTTCGTGGTGACGAGCGGGAAGCCCTCCCCGAGATCAAAGCGCATCTGGTGCCCGAAGACCGAGAGGGTTCCCGTGCCGGTACGGTCGTCCTTGCGGACGCCTTCCTGAAGAATGCGTTCGAGAAGCTGGTGATAGGCGTGCATCGCGGCTCCGGGGCGGAGCACGGGCATAGCGCGAAGCGGCAGGACTGGCGAGGTCGGCCCGCCGAACGTCAACACGTTCCTGGCGCCACTTATCGGGCACCATGTGGCTGACGACGCCGGCCCGTCTTCATCCGGCGGACGGCCAGAGCACGTAGGCGATCGTGGCGAGATTGCTCCAGGCGTGGAGCAGGATGCAGGGCCACAGGCGCCCGCTGCGCCAGCGCAGCCAACCGAGCATCAGCGCGAGGGGTACGAGCGAGAGCGGACGACCGAATCCGGCGGGCGTGAAGTGCGCGAGGGCGAAGAGCAGGGCGGTGAAAACGATCGTCCCCACCGGGGAGAGCAGAGTCCGGGCGCGGGCGTAGACCAAGCCCCGCATCAGCAGTTCCTCGGCGATCGGTGCGAGAACCAGCACGTAGCCGAGCCAGATTCCGGCGACCCACGCGCTCAGGCCGGGCGAGAGGCCGGTGTGGCGGCCGATGGGGACATGGAAGAGTTCGGCACTCCCCGTCACCCAGGTCAGGTGGATCAGCGGCCAGACCAACAGGATCACGGCGAGGCGACTGGGTGGGAGGCCCGGCCGGGCGGCATCGCCCGAACCGGACGAAGCCGGCGCCAGGGCGAGGGTCCGACGCCACGCCGATCCGTCCTGCCAGCGCACGGTGGCGATGACCAGGCCCGCCAGAAGGATCTGGCGGATCACATCGAGGGCGAGTTCCCGCATGGCGATCTGGCGCGGATGGAGGCGCGGACGGTCGCCATTCCAGAGGGCGGTGCCATCGAGCCAGTCGGCACCGAACCGGACGATGGCCAGCGCGAGCAGACTGGCGAAGGCGAGCGCGAAGGCAGCCGAGAAGGCGAGGCCGGCGACCGAGACGAACCTGCGCAGGCCGTCACGCAGCCGGCGCGGGCCGCGTGTCGTCCGAACAGGAGAAGCATCCGGCGCGAACGCCCGATCGACGGGCATGGGCGCACCATGATCGGGCTTCAAAGGCGACGACGCTCCCTCTATGCTGCCGCCGTTGGCCGGCGCTCGTGAAGAACGGCAGAATCGCGTGCTGAACCTTGCACGGACATGCCGCATTGGCGTGGGGACGGTAGCCTGCGGCAAGGCTCCCAACCACGGGCTTTTGGACGCAAGGGTTCGAGGCTCGACAGGCCTCGGCTTTTGGCGGAAGCTCCGGCAGGGGTCCTTACGGTTGCCGGCCCGCGATTTCGGCTTGAATCCGGAACGTCGGTCGCGCAAGGCAGGGGGCGAACACCGCATGCCTGCCGGCCTCGGGCCACGCAGGCGCAATTCTGGACGCACCGGGCACCGGCCGCATCCAGTCGATTTTCATCCGACCCGGGGCGCCATCACGGCGCGCGACGGCGGGCAGGGACCGGGCATAAGCGACCGCAGATGGCAGACGATCTGATCCGCTACGATCTCCTGGTGCAGGACGCCCTGCGCGGCGTCGTGCGCAAGGTGCTGACCGACGCGGCCCGCGAAGGGCTCGCGGGTGAACATCACTTCTACGTGTCCTTCCGTACCGAGGCGCCGGGCGTGCGCATGTCGCAGCGGCTGCGCGAGAAGTACCCGCAGGACATGACGATCGTCCTCCAGCACCAGTTCTGGGACCTCGGCGTGACCGAGCACACCTTCGAGGTCGGCCTGTCCTTCTCCGGTGTCCCGGAGCGGCTGCTCGTGCCCTTCGATGCGCTGACGGGCTTCTTCGACCCCTCCGTCCAGTTCGGCCTGAAGTTCGACCTCAGCGAAGGGTCGGAGGAAGCTGCGAGCGAAGAATCCGAGGACGAGGGCGCGACGACCGGCGGCAAGACCGCGCCGCGCGGAGCCGGCTCGGAGCCCACCGAATTGAAGCCCAAGGGCACGGGGCTCGCCACCATCGGCAACGCCCCGGTTCCCAAGCTGATGCCGGGGGCGCAGCCCGCTCCGAATGCGGCCCAGGCCGCGAAGTCGGAGGATGGGTCAGAGGCCAAGGCCCCTGCCGCGAAGAAAACCGAGGGCGGCCAGGAGGCCAGCGCCGAGGTCGTCAGCCTCGACGCCTTCCGCAAGAAGAGCTGACCGCCAGCGCCAGTCGCCCATACCGAAGCGTCGCCCGCCCCCGAGCGTCAGCCGCGCGGGCTGACCGTCATGCGCAGTCCGTTCTCCGGGCGGAGCGTGACCCGGTGCAGCGGCATCACGGGCGCATGGTCGTCGGCGAGCGTGAAGCGCGCCGCGCGCGTCACATGCGCCAGCACCACCACCGCCTCCTGCAGCGAGAAGCTCTGGCCGATGCAGACGCGCGGCCCGGCCCCGAACGGCAGATAGGCGAAGCGCGGGATCGCGGCGCGGTTCTCCGGCAAAAACCGCTCGGGCATGAAGGCGTCGGGCTCCTGCCACAGGGTCCTGTGGCGGTGAAGCACCCAGGGCGCCACCATCACCAGCGAGCCCTTCGGGATCTTGATCCGGCCGATGCGATCCTCCGCGATGGCCTGACGGCTCATGAACGGGACTGGCGGGAAGAGCCGCATCGTCTCCTCCATCACCGCCTTGGTGAAGGGCAGCGCGTCGGCGTCGAAATCCGCGCCGGGCTCCACAGCATCGACCTCCGCCTCCACCCGCATGCGTGCGTCCGAATCCTGCGACAGGCAGTAGAGGGCCCAGGTCAGGGCGTTGGCCGTCGTCTCGTGCCCGGCGGCGATGAAGGTGACGATGTTGGCCTTCACCTCGAGGTCCGTGAGGCCCTGGCCCGTCTCCGGGTCCTGCGCCTTCAGGAGCAGCGTGAGGAGGTCGGCCGGCGCCGCGTCCTTCGCGATCAGGCTGCGGCGGCGCGCGATCAGTTCGTCCACCACCTCGGCGAAGAATCGGAGTGCCGGCCGCGCTCGCAGCCGGCCGATGCGCGGCACGAAGCCCGGCACGCCGAAGACGTCGAGGGGGTCGATCGGACCGACCGATTCGAGGAAGCGGGTGATCGCGCGCCCCAGCGCGTCCGGGTCGCTGGCAAGGCCCTGCGTGAAGATCGTCCGCTCCAGCACGTCGAGGGTGACGCGGGTCATTTCCAGGGCGACGTCGATGCTGGCGCCCTCGCGGCGCGCCAGACGCCGGGCCATGCGGGCGCCGGCGGCGTTCATGGGCGCGGCGAACCCGAGCACGTGCCGAGCCGAGAAGATCGGCGCCAGCGTCCGGCGCTGCAGCTTCCACTCGTCCCCCTCGGCGGTGAGGAGGCCATTGCCGAGGCCCGGTGCCAGAACGCGGCGCTGGAGGTCGTCCTTGCGGTAATTGGCGGCGTTCTCGACGTAGAGGTAACGGATCAGGCTCGGGTCGCTCACGACGGTGACGCGGCCCAGCGCCCCGTCCGCCGCCACCACCGGCTTTTCGAAATGCACGTCGAGCCACGTCGTGAGCGGGTTGGCGCGCGCCGCCCTCAGGAAGCCGAACAGCCCCGGCTGTTCGCGCAGGGGCTTGGGCACCGCCGGCCGGAAGCGGGCCGGCGCATTCGGGTCAACGAGGGCTGACGCACTCGACATCGGCAACAACTCCTGGGGCTCCGCGACGGGGCGCCGGGCCAAGACCCGTAGGCCGAGACTCGTATGTCGAGGCTCGCAGGCCAAGACCGGCAGCCCATGACAATTCGGCGCCGGGGACACGACCCTCGGGACAAGCGCCATCGCGGTTTGGATTCCTGCAGTCTAAGTAGGGTGCGCTGCAGCCAGACGAAGAGGCCACGATGTCGCCCACCGAGACGCCCGCCACCCGCACCGAGTCCGACACCTTCGGCCCGATCGAGGTTCCGGCGCATCGCTACTGGGGCGCGCAGACGCAGCGCTCGATTCAGAACTTCAAGATCGGCACCGAGCGGATGCCCGCGCCCCTCGTCCACGCGCTCGGCATGGTCAAGCAGGCCGCCGCCCTAGTGAACCAGGATCTCGGCGCCCTCGACCCGAAAGTGGCGCAGGCGGTGGCCGCGTCCGCCGCCGAAGTGGTCTCGGGCGAGCACGATCAGGAATTCCCCCTCGTCGTCTGGCAGACGGGCTCGGGCACCCAGTCGAACATGAACGCCAACGAGGTGATCGCGAGCCTCGCCAACGAATTGCTCGGTGGCAAGCGTGGCGGCAAGTCGCCGGTGCACCCCAACGACCACGTCAACCGGGGCCAATCCTCCAACGACGTGTTCCCGACGGCAATGCACATCGCGGTCTCGCGCGAGATCCACGACCGGCTGCTGCCCGCCCTCAAGCACCTGCACGACGCGCTTCAGGCGAAGTCGGACGCGTTCTCAGGCATCGTCAAGATCGGCCGCACCCACCTGCAGGACGCGACGCCCGTGTCCCTCGGCCAGGAATTCTCGGGCTACGTGGCCCAGGTGGCGCTGGGCACCGAGCGGGTGAAGACGACGCTGCCGGGCGTGCTGGCGCTGGCCCAGGGGGGTACGGCGGTGGGCACCGGCCTCAACGCCCATCCGGAATTCGCCGAAAAGTTCGCCGCCAAGGTCGCGGAACTCACCGGCCTGCCTTTCACCTCGGCCGCCAACAAGTTCGAGGCGCTGGCCACCCACGACGCCCTGGTGTTCACGCAAGGCGCGCTGACGGCGCTGGCCTCCGGCCTGTTCAAGATCGCCCAGGACATCCGCTTCCTCGGGTCCGGCCCGCGCTCAGGCCTCGGCGAACTCTCGCTGCCGGAGAACGAGCCGGGCTCCTCGATCATGCCGGGCAAGGTCAATCCCACCCAGTGCGAGGCCATGACCATGGTCTGCGCGCAGGTCATCGGCAACGGCACCACGGTCAGTCTCGCGGGCAGCCAGGGCAATTTCGAGCTGAACGTGTTCAAGCCGGTGATCGCCAACGCGGTGCTGCAATCGATCCGCCTTCTGGCGGATTGCGCCGTCAGCTTCACCGACAATTGCGTGGTCGGCATCAAGGCCAACGAGGACAAGATCGCCGACCTCATGAGCCGCTCGCTCATGCTGGTGACGGCGCTCGCCCCTTCGATCGGCTACGACAAGGCCGCCGAAATCGCCAAGACAGCGCACAAGAACGGCACCACCCTGAAGGAAGAGGCCCTGCGCCTCGGCTATGTCACGGCCGAGGAATTCGAGCGCGTGGTGCGCCCCGAGACCATGCTGGCCCCCAGCGCCGACTAAGGAGCCGAAGCGCCATGGCGGAGATCATCAACCTGCGCCAGGCCCGCAAGGCGAGGGTGCGGGTGGAGCAGGAGGCCAAGGCGGCGGACAACCGCATCGCCTTCGGCCGTCCGAAGAAGGCCCGGACCCTGGCGGAGGCCAAGAAGGCCATCGAGGTCTCGCGCCACGAGGGCCACAAGCTCGTGGGGCCGGATTCGGAAACGTGAGCGAGGCGGTGTTGCCCCCTCCCGTCTCAAAGCCGGAGGGGGCGCCGGCGAAGAGTTGGGGCGTCACCAAGCGCTCGGTCATGATCGCCGGTCACCGCACCAGCGTCTCCCTGGAAGAACCGTTCTGGGAGGCCTTGCGCGCGATCGCGGCGGCGCGCGGCCAGTCGGTCCAGACTCTTATCGGCACCATCGATGCCGGGCGAGAGGGCCAGAACCTCTCGTCGGCGATCCGGGTGTTCGTGCTGGCCGAGGTCCGGTCGTCAGCCTGAACGGATCGACGTCGTCGGTCGCCGGATCTTCGACAGGCTGTACGACGCCGGTGCGCCGAACGTCTTGCGGAAGGCGTTGGCGAAGTGCGCCTGATCCGCGAAGCCGGCTTCGTGCGCGGCACGCGTCAAATTCGCGCCTTGTACCACAGCGTCGATGGCGCGACGCATCCGCGCCCAGGCCCGATAGCGCCGGAACGGCACGCCCACGGCTTCGCTGAACAGGTGCTGCATCCGAGAGGTCGAGAGATCCGCCGATGCGGCGAGGCGTCTGGCCGTCATGCACGCGTCCTGAGACGATCCCAGCCTCGCGATGATCTGCGCGATGCGTCCGTCGAGGGGCCGGTCGTCGCGACGGGCGGCGAAGCCCGAGATATCGGAGAGCGCCTCGCCGGCCCAATCACAGGCACGGGCACTCTCGAACAGCGCGCGAAAGGGCCTCACCTCACCTGCGGAGCCGACGAGGGCGCCGCCGACCTCGTGCGCCGGCCCGATCAAA
>NZ_JAQGKL010000226.1 GCF_028290105.1 Methylobacterium sp. | reverse complement strand
GGCACGCCGCCCGGACAGCCCGGCGCCGTCGCACCCAATGCGCGCCCCGGCGTCCCAGGCCGGCCGTTCACGCCGCCCGGTGCCGCGAACCCGGACGCCCAGCGCCCCGACGCCCGTCCAGGCGCCGGCCCGAATCCCACGAACGATGTCCGTCCCGCCCAGGACGGCGGCGTTCCGGGGAGCCGCGATCCGCGTCGCGACGGCCCGGACCGTGACGCACCGAACCGCGATGGCCTGCGCCGGGACGGCGTGGACCGAGATGGACAGACCCGCGATGGCCTGCGCCGCGACGGGCAGACCCGCGACGACCTGCGTCGGGATGGTCCCAACCGCGAAGGAACCGGCCGCGAAGGAATTGGGCGCGACGAACCCGGCCGCTCCGACCTCCGGCGCGGCGACGATCGTGGCGGCGCGGACCGTGGCGGCATCGACGACCGGCGCGAGGATCGCGAGCGCCGGGACGCCTTCGAGCGGCGCGAGCCGCGCACCGGCTTCAACGCGCCCGGCCGCCCCGGCTACGTGCCCGGTGGGTTCCGCGACGACGACGATGTGCGCGACTACGATCAGGTCCGCCGCGACCGGCGCGAATTCTCGGAAGGGGGCCGGACCTATATCCGCGAGCCCGGCCGCATCATCGTGCGCGACCGCGACAACTACTTCATCCGTCACGACGAGAACGAGCGTTTTCGCGATCTCGACCGGCGGGCCTATCGCAGCGAGCGGCGCGGTGGCGATACCATCACGTATCTCGCCCGGCCCGGCGGCGAGCAGATCGTCACCATCGTGGACGACGACGGCCGGCTCGTGCGCCGCTCCCGCCGCTTCCAGGACGGCCGCGAGGTCGTGATCATCGACAACAGCTTCGGCGGGGCCGCGCGCCGGCCGATCTACGACGACGTCGTGGACCTGCCGCCGCCCGATATCCGCATCCCGCGCGAGCGCTACGTCGTGGATTACGACGGCGCGGACGAGCGCACCGTCTACGAGGCCCTGTCGGCCCCGCCGGTGGTGGCGGTGGACCGGCGCTACACCCTCGACCAGGTGCGCTACAGCCCGCAATTGCGGGCCCGCATGCGCAGCGTGGATATCGACACGATCAACTTCGACACCGGCTCGTTCACGGTGACGCAGGATCAGGCCGCCCGCCTCTCCACCATCGCGGCGGCGATCAACCGGGCGGTGAAGGCCAACCCGCAGGAGGTGTTCCTGATCGAGGGCTACACCGACGCGGTGGGCGCCGACATCGACAACCTCTCGCTCTCCGATCGCCGCGCGCAATCGGTGGCCACGGTGCTGACGCAGAACTTCCAGGTGCCGCCGGAAAACCTGACCACGCAGGGCTACGGCGAGCAGTACCTGAAGGTGAACACGCAGAACGCCGCGCGCGAGAACCGCCGGGTCACGGTCCGGCGCATCACGCCGCTGATCCAGCAACAGGGCGAGGCGGCTCCGCCGCCGCGCTGACAAGCGAAACTGGGCGACCGGAACCCGCGGGAACCGGTCGCCGCCACCCCGATCGGCCTTCCAGGCCGCACGAAGGGCGATTTGCCACAACATCTCCGGGGGCTGGATCGTCGAATTATTCAGCACATCCGGCAGCCTTTATCGGATGTTTAATCAGAAACCGTCAGGGATAGACTGTCTTTCCAGACCTATCCTCTCCGAGCGCCACAGTCGGGATAGCCGTTCGAACGCGCCCGCCCGTCCATGCGCATCTCCCTCAGATCCACCCTCATCACGCTTCTCGCCGTCCTCATGGCCGGGCTAGGAGCACAGGGGTGGCTCGCACTCGCGAACATCCGGATCCTGAACGCCGGAACCGTCGACATCGCCACCAACTGGTTGCCCAGCGTCCGGGCCCTGGGCGACGTCAAATACAGCTTGGCGCAATTGCGGTTGCTGGATTCCCGCTACGCCATCGGGACGGAATCGACGTCCGACCTCGCCAAGGTAGAGGCCGAGCGGTCTCAGGCCGTCACCACCGCGATGCACGTCTACGAGCCCCTGATCAGCAGTCCCGCGGAGCGGGACCTGTGGGATCGGTTCACCGCTGCCTACGGGCAGTACGTCGGCATTCACCATGAGCTTCCCGGCCTGCTGCGGTCCGGCGACACCCCGGCGGCGCAGCGGCTGTTCGATCGTTCGCGCGTGCTCTTCACCGAGCTCATCCGCTTGCTCGACGCGGGCAAGGACCTGAACGTCGGCGGTGCGCAGGCCGCGCAGACGACCGCGCGAGAGACCTACGACGCCGCGATCCGGACGACGACGCTGCTCTGCGCCGGCGCCATCCTGCTCGGCCTCTGCGGCATCCTGTTCGTCGTCGTCGGGGTGACGCGCCCGATCGCGCGCCTCACGGAGTCCATGCGGATCATCGCGCAGGGCCGCCTCACGGCGTCGATCCCACATTCGGGAAACCGCAACGAGATCGGCGAGATGGCCGCGTCCCTGGCGATCTTCCGCGACGGTCTGCTCGAGGCGGAGCACCTGCGCGGCGAGCAGGCGAGCCTCGCCGAGGCCGGCGAACGGCGGCGCAAAGCCACGATGCGCGAACTCGCCGATCACTTCGAGGGGGCGGTGAGCGGCATCGTCGGCACGGTCACGGCGGCGGCCACGCAGCTTCAGGCGACGGCCGGGGCCATGTCGGGGACCGCCCGCCAGACGGCGCGGCAATCGATCGGCGTCGCGGCGGCGGCGGCGGAAGCGGCCTCCAACGTCGGCACCGTCGCGGCGGCGGCCGAGGAGCTCGGTTCCTCCGTCCAGGAAATCGGCCGGCAGGTCGACGGCTCGGCCAGCCTCGCGCAGAGGGCGGTCGCCGAGGCGGAACAGACCGCCGGACTCATCGGCGACCTCAGTGCCGCCGCCTCGAAGATCGGCGAAGTGGTGGCGATGATCGCCTCGATCGCGGGCCAGACCAATTTGCTGGCGCTCAACGCCACCATCGAGGCCGCGCGGGCCGGCGAGGCCGGGCGCGGCTTCGCGGTGGTCGCGGCGGAAGTCAAGGAACTCGCCAGCCAGACGGCGCGCGCAACCGAGGAGATCGGCAACCAGATCGGCCGCATCCAGGGCTCCACGGTGCAAGCCGTCACGGCCATCGGCGGCATCAGCGGGCGCATCCGCGAGATCAGCGGTGTCGCGACCTCGATCGCGGCCGCGGTGGAGGAACAGGGCGCGGCGACGCAGGAGATCGTGCGCAACGTCGCCCAGGCGGCGATGGGGACGGGCCAGGTGACGGCCAACATCGCCACGGTGGCCCGCGCCGCCGAGGAGACGGGCACGGCCTCCGCGCAGGTCCTGGCCTCGGCGTCGGACCTTTCGCGCCAGTCCGCCCATCTCAGCCGTGAGGTCGGCCGCTTCCTCGCCACCGTCCGGGCCGCCTGAACGGCGCCTGTTCTCGGCCGGCGTGCGGAAGCGGTTCCCCGGCCTGCCGGTCCGGCCTATACCCCCGGTGCGGACCTGTCCGGCGGGGTCGCGCCGATCCGGGTTCCGGTGGTCGGCTCCCCGTGTCGCCGACCCGAACCAGGAGCCGGCATGGACGAGGCGCGCGCGGAGTTGATCATGGCCGGGACGCCGGCCTTTCGCCGCACCGCCATCGCGCTGGGGGCCGCCGGGTTCTCCACCTTCGCGGTGCTCTACGGGGTGCAGCCGCTGCTTCCCATTTTCGCCGACGATTTCGCGGTCTCTCCCGCCGAGAGCAGCCTCGCCCTGTCGCTGCCCTGCGCCATGCTCGCCATCGCGCTCCTCGTGGTCAGCCCGCTGTCCGAGGTCTGGGGCCGCAAACCCATCATGGTGGCCTCGCTGTTCGCCTCGGCCCTCCTCACCCTCGTCGCCGTGCTGGTGCCGAGCTGGCATGGCTTTCTCGCCCTGCGCGCCCTGACGGGGCTCGCCGCCTCCGGCCTGCCCGCGGTGGCGATGGCCTATCTCGGCGAGGAGATGCACGGGCGCGCCATCGGCCTGTCGATGGGCCTGCTCATCGGGGGCAACGCGCTCGGCGGCATGGTCGGCCGGCTGCTCGCCGGCATCATCGCCGATCACGCCTCCTGGCGCTGGGGCCTCGGCACCATCGGCATCCTGGCGCTCCTGGCCGCCATCGCCTTCGTCTACCTGCTGCCGGATTCCCGGCGCTTCCAGGCCAACCGGATGCGCTGGCGCGAGGTGCCCGGCACCTTCACGCAGCACTTTCGCGATCCCGGCCTGCCCTGGCTGTTCGCGGAGGCGTTCCTGCTCATGGGCGGGTTCGTCTGCATCTACAACTACATCGGCTTTCGCCTGCTCGATCCGCCGTTCTCCCTGAGCCAGAGCGCAATCGGGGCGATCTTCGTGGTCTACCTGTTCGGCACGTTCTCCTCGGCGCTGACGGGCGAGATCGCGAGCCGGCTCGGCCGGCGCAAGGTGCTGTGGCTCGCCATCCTGCTCGGATTGACCGGCGTGACGCTGACCCTGTCGAGCCACCTCGCCCTGATCATCCTCGGCATCGTCCTCGTCACGGTGGGCTTCTTCGGCGCGCATTCCGTGGCGAGCAGCTGGGTCGGCCGCCGGGCCCTGCGCGACCGGGCCCAGGCCTCCTCGATCTACCTCTGCCTGTATTATCTCGGCTCATCGGTGCTCGGCACCGCCGGCGGCTGGTTCTTCGCCCATTCGGGCTGGACCGGCGTGGTGGTGTTCTTCGCGACCCTCTACGGAATCGCGCTCGCCATCGCGTTGCGCCTGTCGCGCCTGGCTCCCCTCGTCCCGGCGGACGGCTGAGGACGGTGCACCGGTCGGGCCACGACGGCGCGCGGTCTTCGATTTGGACAAGCGCGACAGAGCGCGCTCGCGCGTCTCCGATCAGTTAATCGTATGACGGACGCGCCCGCGTGCCGTAAGAGGGGGCCCCTGCCCGGGGTGCCCTCCGGGGGCGCCCCCAGACGAAAGCAGCCCGACAGACCCATGACCGATCTTCTCGAGACGATTCGCCGGACGCTGGTGCCGATCCACAAGGAGGGCTATCCCTTCATCGTCATCGGCATCGTGCTGACGGTGATCGGCGCCTATTTCGCGCAGTTCTTCGGCTGGATCTTCCTGATCCTCACCCTCTGGGTCTGCTACTTCTTCCGCGACCCCGAGCGGATCACGCCCGTCGGCGACGGTCTCGTGGTCTCCCCCGCCGACGGCCGGGTGAACCTGATCTCCACGGTGCTGCCCCCGCCCGAGCTCGACCTGCCGCAGGAGCCGATGCTGCGCATCTCGGTCTTCATGAACGTGTTCGACTGCCACGTGAACCGGGTGCCGGTGACGGGCCGGATCGGGCAGATCCACTACACGCCGGGCCTGTTCCTCAACGCCGAACTCGACAAGGCCAGCGACGACAACGAGCGCAACGGCCTCGTGATGGAGACGACCCACAAGGGCGTGCCCCTGCGCATCGGCGTGGTGCAGATCGCCGGATTGGTGGCGCGCCGCATCGTCGGCTGGGTGCAGGCGAACGACACCCTGAACGTCGGCGAGCGCTTCGGCCTCATCCGCTTCGGCTCGCGGGTCGACGTCTATCTCCCCCTCGGCACCCGCGTGCTGGTCGGCCTCGGCCAGAAGGCGGTGGCGGGCGAGACCGTGCTCGCCGATCTCGCCGGCGGGCCCGAGCGCGTCTTCCGCCGGATCTGAGGGAAGCCCATGGACGACCTGTTCCCGCCCTTCGCCCCCGACGCCAACGAGCCCCGGCCGCGCCGCTTCAAGCCGGTGCCGTTCCGGATGATCGCGCCCAACATGATTACCCTGATGGCGCTCTGCCTGGGGCTGACCGCGATCCGTCTCGCCTTCGAGGGCAAGTTCGAGCCCGCCGTGATCTCGATCGTGGCCGCCGCCTTCCTCGACGGCATCGACGGGCGCGTGGCGCGCCTGCTCAAGGGCACCTCGCGCTTCGGGGCGGAACTCGATTCCCTGGCGGACTTCGTCAATTTCGGCTGCGCGCCGGCCCTGATCCTCTACGGTTTCGCCCTGAAGGACCTGCGCTCGGTGGGCTGGATCGTGGCGCTCATCTTCGCCATCGCAATGGCGCTGCGGCTCGCCCGCTTCAACGCCATGCTCGACGACCCCAGCCGCCCGGCCTGGAAGAAGGACTTCTTCGTGGGTATGCCGGCGCCCGCCGGGGCGCTCACCGCGATGCTGCCGCTCTACCTCAGCTTCCTCGGCCTGCCGATGGAGCGCTGGGCTGCCCCCGTGGTGCTCGGCTACATGCTCTGCATCGCGCTCCTCGTGGTCTCCACCGTGCCGACCTTCTCGGGCAAGACCATGGGCAAGCGCGTGCCCCGCGACTGGGTGCTGCCGATCTTCCTCGTGGTGGTGGCGGCCTTCGGCCTGTTCATCAGCTACCCCTTCGAGGCGATGGTGGCGATGGCCCTCGGCTACCTCGTCACCCTGCCGGTCGGCGCGGCGCAGTATCGCCGCCGGGCCAAGGCGGAGGCGCGGGGGAGGCCACCCGGGGACGAGGCGGGACAACCTCTCGACGTCGAGCACAATCGGGGCGTGGACATCTGAGACGCCCGCTGTCGCGCAGGGCCCGTCTCGCTTAAGCTGACCCGTGCGCCGACGCGCTCTGCGGAAGGCCGGCCCGGGGGCGACGATGCTGGAAGAGTTCAAGAAATTCGCGTTGCGCGGCAACGTCGTCGACCTCGCGGTCGGCGTGATCATCGGCGCGGCCTTCGGGGCGATCGTCACCTCCGCCGTGCAGGACGTGTTCATGCCGATGATCGGGGCGATCACCGGCGGCCTCGATTTCTCGAACTACTACCTCGCGCTCTCGTCGAGCGTGCAGAAGGGTGCCGCCTATGCGGATGCCAAGAAGCAGGGCGCGGTGATCGGCTACGGCCAGTTCATCACCGTGGCGATCAACTTCATGATCGTCGCCTTCGTGCTGTTCCTGGTGATCCGGGCGATGAACCGCCTCGTCAGCAAGGAGGAGACCAAGCCCGAAGCCGTGGCCGAGATCCCCGCCGACGTGAAGCTCCTCGCCGAAATCCGCGATATCCTGGCGACCAAGGACACCGTGGCGACGAAACAGATGGTCTGACGCTCAGACCCGGTCGGGTTTCCCCGACGTCGCCCTCGGCACCGCCCCGAGATCCCCGAGCAGGCCCTCCAGGGCCTCCTCGACGGCGCCGGTGCCCTCCTCGTGGGTCTTCAGGCGCGTCTCGAGGCGCTTGATCTGCGGCCCGAACGCCTCGGGCACCACGGGGTCGCCGAGATATTGCGGCGTGGCCTCTCCGGTTGTGAAGACCGAGCGCAACTGCTGGCCGAGATGATCCCGCACCGGTTCCGGCAAGGCCGGATCGGTCACGGAGGAAGCGGAGGGCAGGTCGTCCGCCATCGTCAGGGTGTCCTTCGCGTCAACTGAGGATCGGATTCAACGCCGGATACGCGGGAAGCGGTCACAATCAGCGGAGCAACGGTTGAAGTGCAAGGCCGTTGCACCTCGTTGCGCGAGGAATCGATAAATATTCGCCTCGGTCTCGCATCATCGAAACCTGCATTGCGGTCGAGTCGCCCCGCATTCCTACGAAAAAGCCCCCGGCGCGGCCTACGAAAAAGGCCCCCGGCGCGGGATGCGCCGGGGGCCTCGGATCGGGTCGCGGCGGCGGGCGCCGCGCTGGCGTGGCTTAGTCGATCACTTCAACGATGCGGTGGCTGCGGTCCACCAGCACCGGGCGGTCGTTGACGATGGTGTAACGCGAGCCGCGCGCGTTGTACTCCTCGGGGACCTCGTAATAGGTCACGCCGGCGCTCGGCAGGACGGTGCCGACGCGGACATCGCCGTTGTAATCGTAGGACGAGCGGCGCTCGCGGGTCACGTACTGGCGGAAGCGGGGACGGTCGTCGACGCCGAGGATGCCGCCGACGGTGCCGGTGGCCGCGCCGACCGCGCCGCCGACGATCGCACCGAGCGGGCCGGCCGCATCGCCACCGTCCTGCGCGCCACGCTCGGCGCCGCGGACCAGGCCCTGGGCCTGGGCTGCCATCGGCAGGCTGAGGGCGATGGCGGAGGCGGCGAGAAGGGTCTTGATGTTCATGGTCAAATGCTCCTGAACGGGTATCCCGCGACGCTGTGAAGCGCTGCAGGGTTCAGGGCAGTAACGCCCAACTCTCGGAAGGGATGCGTCGAAATTTCTCGAAGACTGTCGGGAGGGTTTGTTTCCCGATGTTCGACACCGAGCTTGTGCCCGAGGCTTTCCCGGCCGTGTCTCGACCCCGGTGAGGTTCGGATCGGCGCACCTGTAGCCTGGCGATTCGGGTCGTCCCGAGATCAGCTGGGTCCGGTACACGTGTCGAGGCGCTCAGGCCCCGACAGTGTCAGGCGTCCTTGGGCATCGCCGACTGGATCAGCCGGTCCGAGCTCAGGTCTTCCTCGTCGTAGCCGAGGAGTTCGGCGAGGCGGCCGCGGGCGCGGCTCACCCGGCTCTTCACGGTGCCGACCTTGCAGCCCATGATCGCGGCGGCCTCCTCGTAGGAGACACCCTCGGCGCCCACGAGCACCAGGGCCTCGCGCTGGTCCGGGGGCAGCTTGGCCAACGCGGTCTGGAGGTCCTCCACGTCGAGGCGGTCGCCCTGGTGGGGAGCGGTGGCCAGCCGCGCGGCGTAGGAACCGTCCTGGTCCTCGACCTCGCGCACGCGCTTGCGGTGGTCCGAGTAGAAGATGTTGCGCAGGATCGTGAACAGCCAGGCGTTCAGGTTCGTGCCCGGCTGGAAGCGGGCGCGGTGCTGCCAGCCTTTCAGCAGGGTATCCTGCACGAGGTCGTCCGAGCGGGCCGGGTTGCTCGTCAGCGACAGCGCGAAGGCCCGGAGCGACGGGACCGCCGCCAGCAGGCCGTTGCGGAATTCGGGCTCGATCGCCTCGCCCCGCGCCTTGAGGGCGGCTTCCAGCTGCGCGATGAGTTCGGCGAACCGGGTCGGCTGCTCGTCCGGCCCGAGCCGGTCGTAGACCGTGCGCAGGTGCTCGCCGAGATGCGTGCGGATGTTCGAGGACAGGTTCGGCCTGTCGTCGGCGGTATCCGCCAGGATGTCGGGGGCGGTGTCGGTCACGTCGCGTGTCATGGCTCGTCGTCGTTGGGCGCGTTCGGATGTCGTGTCGGCCCGAGGCGTCCGAGAAGCACCCGCGCGGTCAACCGATTTCGGGCGTTGTAGCGCATCCGGGCCGTCGGCGCATCCCGCCGGGCAACCGTGACCGTTGCGTGCGGCGCCGCATCAACAGCCGCATGGGGAGGGGACGCGCTCGGCACGCTGCGCCGGCTTGAGGATGCGCACGGCGCCGTCGCGCAGGGAGAGCACGTGCCCGCGCTCCACGTCGGTCCAGCACTCGTCGCGGGTCAGCGCCTTCGTGGCGATCACCGTGACGACGTCCTGCGCGCCGGTCTCCTGCGCGAAATCCACCCGCCAATCCTCGTCGACGAGGGTCGCGGTGCCGAAGGGGGCGCAACGGGTCAGGTAGCACAGGCGCTTTCCGCAATGGGCGTAGAGGGTCCGGCTGTCCGACAGGAGCATGTTGAACACCCCGAGCCCGTGCAGTTCGGCGCAGAGGTCCGCCACCGCGCGGTCGATCCGGGCCGGGCTCGGCAGGTCGGGCCAGCGCGCCTGCAGCTGGTCGAGCATCCAGCAGAAAGCGTGCTCGCTGTCGGTGGAGCCCACCGGCTTGAACCAGGTCAGGGGCCACTTCTTCACGCCCTTGAGCTGGCCGTTATGCGCGAAGGTCCAGCGCCGGCCCCACAATTCGCGGCTGAAGGGGTGGGTGTTCTCGAGGTTGACGCGGCCGCGATTGGCTTTCCGCACATGCGCAATGACGATGCGGCTCTTGATCGGCGTCCGGCGCAGGAGTCGGGCGAGTTCCGATTGCGCGCTCGGCGCCGGCTCGTGGAACGCGCGCGCGCCCCGCCCCTCGTAGAAGCTGATGCCCCAGCCGTCGGCGTGGGGGCCGGTCTCGCCGCCGCGCCGGGCCAGGGCGGCGAAGGAGAAGCGGATGTCGGTTGGCACGTTCGCGCTCATGCCGAGCAGTTCGCACATGGAGGGTTCGGGGCACTTCGCGTGGGGTGGGAGGACGGCCGGCGTTCCGGGGCGGCGGAACCTTGGGGGAAACCGGCCGCAGACTCTAGCGGATTTTGCTCTAGCGGATTCTGCCGCCCGCGGGAGCGGGTGATTACCCACAAACGCGCCGGTGCCGCTTGAGTGCCCTCGAGGGAATGTTCACGGGCCTCCGGCCGGCGTCGAATGGACGTCAGAACCGAGGCACGGAGACGGCACCGCGCGGAGGCTTGTGCCCGGGCTCGCGTCCCCCCAGGTGCGTCCCCGCGCTTTCGCCCTCCGGAGCGATCCTCTAAGCCGCATGCCGGGCTCCCGCTAGCGGAGCGATGCCAACAGGGTTCCGATGGACCGCGATCCGATCGCCTTCACCTGGCGGACCGCGCGGGGCGAGCATGCCGCCGCCGTCGGGCTGGCCCTCGGCCTCGGGGGGCCCCTCGCGCTCCTGGCGCTGCTGTGCCTGCGCGATCTCGTCGGCGTCCAGGTCCACGACACCGAGCCGGTGGGCCAGTTCCTGCGGGTCGCCGCGACGCTGCCGTGGCGGGCCGCCGGGGGGCCGTTCGTGGCCTTTGCCGGCTGGACCCTGCCCCCCGCCGAACTCGTGCGGGCGGCGCTCCTCGGGCTCGCGGCCGCCGCCGTCGCCTCGGCGGGCCTTGGCTGGGCGGTGGCGCGCCTGTGCTTTCGCGCGCAGGCCCGGACGGTGGCCGCCCTCCAGGGTCGGGTCACGGAGGCGATCCTGCGCGCGCCGCCGAGCGCCCGCGACGAGGCCCGGGCCCTGGCCCAGACCCTGGGTGAGGTGCTCGCCCGCCTCGACACGCTGTTCGGGCTGGCGATCCTGGTGCCCGCCCTGGCGATCGGGTCCGCCATCCTCGCCCTCGCCCTCGCGGGCATGGCCGC
>NZ_JAQGKL010000209.1 GCF_028290105.1 Methylobacterium sp. | reverse complement strand
CCGTTGAGAACGTCGTCGCTGGAGCGCCGGATCAGGTCGAGGCGATCGCGCGTGGGCATGATCACGCTGACGAGGGGGGGCGGCTCGGGCAAGGGCCAGAGCAGATCGAACCCGCTCCTGTTGGCCTCGATCCGGGCCGGGGATCCCTGGTCGCCGAGATGCCGCGCGAGGATGGCAGCGTGGCGATCGCGGTGCTCAGTCAGCTCCGCCTTGCGGCCGAGGATACGGGGGATGTGGGCGACCTCGGCCGGCTCCACGATTGTGGTCGCCGCGAGGAAGAGCCCCAGCGGGAATGTTTCCGGCGCCTGCAACGGCGTGACACGCAAGCGTTCGAGCAGCGCGCCAGCATAGAGAATCGGTGTCGCCGGATAGGCGCTGACGAGGGCGAGGTCCGGGCTCCAATCCGGCGCGAGGCGCGGGAGCGCCGGGGTGCCGTCGACCAAAGTGTCTCCATAGATGAGTTGGGGTCGCGCCTCGTCGGAGAGGCCACGGACGAGGATCGCAAGGGCATCGGGATCGAGGCGATCGCCGGGCGTGAGCATCGCGACGGCAGCCGCCGGCCCCGCCAGCGCTTCGAACGAGTCGGTCTCCGACCACGCCCGCTGGGTGATCCGGGCGTCGGCCACTGCGACACTGGAAGCCGCTGTCGACCAAGCCACCACGAGGGTCCAGGCGGTGAACCTTTGCGCTCGCAGGCTCAGCACGGTTTCGCCGACGGCATCGACCTCGTCGGGGCTCGCCGGCAGGATCAGGCGTAACGCGGGGCCGGTCGGCGCCGCGTCGGCATCCGGCCGGTGACGGGTCGCGGACCATGTCGCGTAGCGGGCCATCGGCGTGACCCCGCAGGCGCCGCGCAGGGTGTCACGGAACCGGCGCTCGTCGCCGCGCAGGGCGTTGTAGCCCGCCACGAACGCCCGGAGCGGACGCCGCCTCAGGCATTCGGCGAACAGGCTCGCGTGGCTTCGCAGGTCCACCCGCTCCAGCACGAAGCCGCTGCGGGGATCGATCGCGAGTTCGATGCCGGCGCAATCCGCCGGCAGGTAGCCGAGCCAGTGGGCCGCGCCGAGGATGGGGCCGGGGAGGACGAAGGTCTCGCGCCGGCCGTCGTTGCGCGACAGGCGCAAGAGAGGCCGGAGGGGCCGCGCCACGGGGGCGCCGCGATAGGTGAGGACGATCCACCGGTCACACGCCGGTGCCGACAGCACGAGGCGCTGCCGGAACAACGGATCGTCCTGAGGCTCCAGGGCGAACGCGACGGCACGCCCGAGCGCCGCAGACGTCCCTGGCGTGCGACCCGCTCCGCCTTCTGCGCTCAGGACGACACCCGGGGCGCGGTCACGGCCTTCACTCGGCCGCGTCCTTGGCGGGCGCCGCGACGCGGTCCTCGGAAGTCGAAGGCGCCTTGCGGGCCTTCGGCGTGGCGACGCGCTGCGGCGTGGCGCCGAGGCGGACCTCGATGTCGTAGTTGCCGGCCAGCGCGGCGGGCACGACAAAATTGTCCTCGACCACGGAGAACAGGCCCTGCGCCTGTCCGGCGGCGACCGGTACGGCGACGCGCCGGACGCGTGAGACGATCGCCTTGCCGCCGGCCTTGATGGCGAAGGAGACCGGCGCCTCGAAGCGGCCGGGCGCGCCGGCGGGCCCGAGGAGAACGTGCCCTTCCACGCCGATCTTGACGCTCAGCGTTCCGTCCTGAAGGCGGGTGCATTCGCGGGCGACGCGCCCGAGGGTGATCTGGTGGCGTAGGTGGCTGCTGTCGCCAGCACGCCCGGCATAAGACTGGATCGCCGCGCCGCCCTCGGGGACCTCGACGGTCGGGCAATAGGGGGGATCGGTGTCGGCCGGCTGCGATGGCGGGACGGAGGTGCCGCCGTATTTCAGCATGTTGGTGAGGAAGTTTCCTTCCTCCGCCTGGACCCGCCCGGCGGAAAGGCCGCCCGCCGCAAGCGCGAATGCGACGATCGCCATGCGCGCGCCGAACACGGACCGCGTCCGGCGCCTGGCGGTCTGGTCAGAGGTCACGTCGGCCATGGTGCGATCCCGCATCGGCGTCACTTCAGGCTCTCGAATCCTTGGGCGAAGCCCTTCATCGATAGGGGAATACCGACGCCCTCCTCCGGGGTCTGGAAGACGATGAAGGTCGCCTGCGCGCCGCCGGAGAATTGCTTGACCAGGCCGTCATCCATCACGACCTCGGCGACGCAGCCCGTGGTCAGGCAGCGCACGAAGCCGGCGCGGCCGACATCGATCTTGTCGATCTTCAACCCGAGGCCGGACGGCAGCAGCACGCCGAGGGGCGCCACCACGCGCAGGAGGTAGCCGCGGTTGTCGGCGGTCTTCAGCACGATGACCACCAGGGTCAGGTTCGGCCGGTCCTCCGCCGCGAGATACTGCACCATGGCGCATTGCTCGGCCTTGGCGCCCGCCGGAGTCTCGCAGCGCAACTGCCAGTCGCCGAAGGTGTTACGCACCATGCCCTGGGCCGCCGCGCTCTGCGGCCCGATGCACAGCATCGCCGCGCCGAGCGCACCCGCCGCGACGCCCCGGGCGACCAGGCCGCGCGCGCGCTGCACCATTCCTCGAAACCCCACGCGTCGACCCTTTCGCGTGGCTCGCCGCCCCCGCGAGCCGTTAACCGAAAACACGGGTGTTCCGACCATGCTGGGCCCTCGACTGTCAAGGGAAGCGTAGGCTTCCGGAACCCGCTCGCGGGAACCGACTATCCCGCGGCGCGTACAGCCTCTAGTGCTGATGGTCACGCTTGCCCGCCGAAGACACCCGCCCGCCAACGACGCTTGCCCGCCAACGGACGAACCCATGCGACTGCGCGCCCCTCTCCTCCTCGCCACCCTGGTGATCGCCGGCCCGGCGGTCGCCGAGCCGCTGCCGGCGGGCGAGACCACCTACATCGAGCGCTCCCTGAACCGCGACGGCCCGCTGGTGATCGAGCATCGGCCGATCGCCCGCACGCCGGGCGGACGGCGCAACGGAAGTTCGGCGGAGATCGCCGGGTTCTGCCGGGACGGCGGCATCATCCGACGCCGCGACGAGTTCGGCCGGCCGGTGATCCTGCGCCAGCGCGAGGTCTGCGACGGCGTCGCACCGCGCACCCTGAACCCCGGCGACGTCGAGCCGCGCCCGACCTGGCCGGTCGAGCAGGTCGTGCGCCGCAAGGTCCTGCGCGCCCGGGGCTGAGCCGCTCAGCCGTAGCGGTGCAGGCTGGCGCCGTTGCGCTTGAGCCAGCGCTCCGCCTCCTCGACGTGCGGGCACAGCGAGCCGACGAGGGTCCAGAAGCGCGTGGAATGGTTCATCTCGCGCAGGTGCCCCATCTCGTGCGCGACGAGGTAGTCGAGCACCAGGGGCGGCGCGAGAATGAGGCGCCAGGAGAAGTTCAACTCTCCCCGCGCGGTGCACGAACCCCACCGGCTGCGGGTGTCGCGCAACGTGATGCGTTTTGGGCCCTGCCCGAGCTTCTCGGTGTAGCGCGCCACCGCCTCGGTGAGGTCGGCCCGCGCCTCCCGCTGCAGGAAGTCGCCGACCCGGCGGGCGATGTGCGGCGCGTCGCAGGCCACCGACAGCACCGGCTCCTCCGACAGGGTGTCGAAGCGTGTGACGCCGCTGCGGCTCGCGCGATGCGCGATGCGATGGGGCACGCCGCGCACCGGCACGACCGCGTCGGCAGCAAAGAGCACGCGTTCCGGCATCCGGGCCAGGCGCGCCGCGATCCAGCCGCCATGGCTGACCGCAAAGGTCTTGGCGACGGCGAGCGAGGTCCGGGTCGGCAGGGTCATCACGACGTCGCCGGTCGCGCTCGACACGCGCAGGGTCAGGCGCCGGGCGGTGGGCCTGCGCCGCAGCAGGACGCGCAGTGCTTCGCCCGCGTGCACGATGTCGAGGTGATCGGGGTCCGCCCCGCGCAGCAATGCCAATCGCATGAGCTCAGCTTATCCGCTGCCGCCGAGCTTCGCCATTGGGACGGCACAGCCCATCCTCAGGCTCGATCGATCTGCGTTGCTGGTTCGGGCCGATGCGGAAACGCCGTGATCTCGGCACTGGCGTGCATCTCCCGGATGAAGGCGGCGATGCGGGGCGCGATGACGGTGCGGTAGCGCGAGCCGTTGAAGACGCCGTAATGCCCCACGCCAGCCTGCAGGTGGTAGGCCTTGCGCCCGGCCGGCAGGTTGGGCGTCAGATCGAGGGCGGCCCGGGTCTGGCCGACCCCGGAAATGTCGTCGTTCTCGCCCTCGATCGCCAGGATGGCGCAACGCCGGATGGCCCCGAGATCGACCCGCGCCCCGCGGTGGATCATCGTCCCCTTCGGCAGGGCATGATCCACGAAGACGGTGCGGACGGTCTGGAGGTAGAACTCGGCCGTCAGGTCCATCACGGCCAGGTACTCGTCGTAGAACTCGCGATGCTTCTCCGCCGAATCACCGTCCCCGGTCACGAGGTGGTCGAACATCTCCGCATGGGCGTTGACGTGGCGGTCGAGGTTCATCGCCATGAAGCCCGAAAGCTGGAAGAACCCCGGATAGACGCTGCGAAACGCACCCGGGTACCCGGCCGGGACGGTGGTGATGCAATGGCGCTCGAACCACGCGGTCCCACGCTCCTGCGCCAGGCAGTTCACGGCGGTGGGCGAGCACCGCGTGTCGATGGGCCCCCCCATCAGGGTCATGGAGCACGGCACCGGCGCGTAGTCCTGCGCCTCCATCACGGCGATGGCGGCCAGCACGGGCACCGCCGGCTGGCACACCGCCATGACGTGCAGGTCCGGCCCGAGATCGCGGAAGATGTCGAGAAGGTAGTCGATGTAGGTGTCGAGATCGAAACGTCCGGCGCCGAGCGGCACCATGCGGGCATCGGTCCAGTCGGTAATGAAGACCTGATGGTCGGGCAGCATCGCCTCCACGGTGCCGCGCAGGAGCGTGGAATAGTGCCCCGACATCGGCGCCACGATGAGGAGCTTGGGCTGCGGCTCG
>NZ_JAQGKL010000150.1 GCF_028290105.1 Methylobacterium sp. | reverse complement strand
GTGTTGCAGCCGCCGTAGCCGCGGGCGCGATACTGCTTGTCGACCATGAAGCTCGGACGGTCGCTGCCGCCGAACGGCTTGCCGTTCAGGCTGACGGCGGTCCAGGTCGCGTCGAGCGGGAAGATCTTTTCCTGGGCCTTGGCGGCCGGAACGTACTGCTTCTTCTCCGGCTTCTCGCGGGCGTCGCGGCCGAAACCGGTGACGTTGTTTCCCATCTGCGCGGTCGCGATCGTGCTCGTCGCTCCGGCCACGAGGGCGCCGGCTACCACGGCGATTCGGAACGCTCTCATCGTCTGGCTCCCCTTCAAGATCTGGACTTCCACCGACCGCGCGTCGGGTCGAACGTCGCACGCGGCCGTCCCAGATGATGGGACCGGCGCAGCGGGCGCGCGAAACGCACCGATCGGACCGTGCGTTCCGCCCAATCCGATAAGATTCCAGCACAAATATGGTCAAGACGGCGAGGGCCACGATTGCGCCGGATGCTTGACCGATCCCCGGTAAACCGCGCTGCGGCGACCGGGTTTTCGTTGAACGATCCCGCCGCCGTCCCGTTGTCGGCCTGAACACGGTCAACGAGGGAGACGAACGGTGGCAGGATCGGATGAAGGGGCACAGAGCGGCCTGCAGGCCGGTGGCCTTGGCCCTAACACCATCAGCGCCGCGCAGTCGCGGGCGGCCCGGGCCCTCCTGAACTGGTCCGAGGCAGACCTCGCCGGCAAGCTCGGCCTCGGCGAAGGCTTCGTGCGGGATTTCGAGTCCGGCGGACACGAGGTGCCCTCCGGCCAGATCGAGGCGCTGCGCAGCACCCTGATGGCGCATGGTGTGGTCTTCAGCGACGCTGGCGGCTCCGCCGGTGTCCGGCTGAGCGGGCAGGGCCAGGGCGAGGGGACGCGCGTGGATGCCCTCAACACGGAAAACGATCGCTGATCACGCCTGCGCGATCGAGGGCAGCATTCCCGCGCTCAGGCGCCTTTGGCGAGCGCCTTCAGGTCATGGCCGGGATCGGCGGCATCCTGCGGCGAGAGGGGCAGTCCGAGACCGAGGATGCGGCGCGCGGCCATGTGATCGGCCGGCCGGTCGACCGTTTCGACCGCGGCCAAGTGGCCGTCGCGATAACGGAAGACCGAGAGGCCGGTCGACTGGGGGCGGACCACGCTGGTGTCCCCGGAGCGTGTCAGGCCGGCGATCTGCAGCTTGTGCGGGCCCTGGTCGCTCCAGAACCACGGCACGGCCGCGTAAGCCGAGGGGCGGCCGGTGAGGCGCGCGGCGAGGCAGCGGCCCTGATCCACCGCGTTCTGGACCGATTCGATGCGCACCGCCTCGCCCTCCGCGAAACGGCTCGGCACCCGGGCGCAATCGCCCAGCGCCGAGATCGTCGGGTCGGAGGTGGAAAGGAACGCATCCGTGTGGATGCCGTCGCCGACCGTGAGTCCGGCGGCTTCGGCGAGTTCCTGGTTTGCCACCACGCCGATGCCGATCAGAATCAGATCGGCCGCGACGACCGATCCATCGCCGAGACGAACCGCCGCCGCCCGCCCCGCATCCCCCTCGATCGCCCGGACCCCGGACCCGAAGGCGAAGCGGATTCCGGCGTCCGTGTGGGCTCGTGTGAAAAAGTCTGCGGTGTCCGCCGAGACGGCCCGCGCCATCGGCCGCTCGGCTGCCTCGATCACCGTCACGGGGATGCCGCGCCCGGCGCAGATCCCGGCGAATTCGAGCCCGATGAACCCGGCCCCCACGATGGCGATGGCCCGCGCCCCGTTGAGCGCTGCCTTGAGGGCGTCCGCATCGGCCAGCGCCCGCAACTGATGCACGCCGGCGAGATCGGCGCCCGGGACCGCAAGTGCCCGGTTGCGCGCCCCGGTGGCGAGGACGAGGTGGTCGTAAGCGAGGTCGGTCCCGTCGCTGAGGTGCAGGTGGCGCGTCTCCCGGACGATCGCCGTCGCGGTGACGTGCGCGCGATGAGCGATGCCGTGCTCGGCGAAGTAGGAGGCCGGGCGCAGGCTCAGGCCCATCGCGTCGGTCTTGCCCGCGAGATAGGCCTTCGACAGGGGCGGGCGCTGATAGGGCAGGCCCTCGTCGCCCACCAGGGTGACCGGCTCGGCAAACCCCGCCTCGCGCAAGGACACCGCGACCTGAAGACCGGCTTGTCCGGCGCCGACGATGACGATTCCGGGCGCGCTCATGCCTCGAACTCCGCCGTGACGGGCGAGGGATTGGGCGAGAGCCGCATCTGCGGCAGCCAGCGCCCGCCGTCCTTGGCGACGTAGTCCCAGAACGCGGCCGCCGCCGGCCCCAGTACCTTGTCGGCGCGCCGGACCGCGTACCAGTCGCGCCGGATCGGCAGACCCTGCACGTCGAGGATGACGAGGCGGCCGCTCTCGAGTTCCGCCGCCACCGTGTGAGCGGAGATGAGGGCGATGCCGAGGCCCGCCATCACCGCCTGCTTGATCGTCTCGTTCGAGCCGGAATCGATCCCGAGCCGCGCCCGCTTGATCATGATTCCGGCCATGAACTCCTCGAACACCGTCCGGGTGCCGGATCCCTCCTCGCGCACCAGGAAGGATTCCTGGGCGAGGTCCGCCCGCGTCAGCCCGGTCCGGCCGGCGAAGGGATGGTTCGGGGCGGCGATGATGACGATCGGGTGCGGGCCGAAGATCTCCGCCTCGATGGCGAAGTCGCGCGGCGGACGGCCCATGATGGCGAAATCGATCTCGTAGTTGCGCAGCGCCTCGACCATGTGGCCGCGATTGCCGACCGTGAGGTTGATCTCCACCGCAGGATGCAGCCCGACGAAGCCGGCGATCACGCCCGGCGCGAAGTACTTGGCCGTCGAGACCACGCCCATCGCGACGCGCCCACCGCTGCCGCCCTTCAGGGTTTCCAGGCGGTCGGCGCAGGTTTCCAGCACCGTGTTGATGCTGTTGATCGCCCAGAGCATCTCGCGCCCGGCATCCGTGGGTTTCAGGCCGGTGGGCGTCCGGTCGAACAGCATCAGGCCCGCCTCCTCCTCCAACTGGCGGATGCGGGCGTAGAGGGCGGCCGAGGTGACGTTGAGCTCCTGCGCGGCCCGCGTCATCGTGCCGAGACGAGCGACCGCGGCGACGGCCTGGAGTTGCTTGAGAGACAGGTTGCGCATGAGCCGGTTTTAGTTTTTTTGGAATGGCTCGCAAGTTTTTTCAGAATTCTTTCGGTGATACGATGGGGCTCGCCGAGGGTCCGATACGCCCATGCCCCTGGTGCCGCTGGGCGCTCTCGTGCCAAGGGGCAGGATGCACAGGCGGTCCGCTGCGACGAAGGGTCGACCGGGACCGCCCGACGAGACGTTGAAGCCAAGCGTTGTAGAAGGACGGACATTCATGTCGACGGTGTCTTTGGAGTTCGGGACCACCCTCGCGGAGTGCCTCGCGCAGGCGGTCGCCGCCGATGCGCGGCTTGCCGACGCGGCGGCGGTGATCGCGGCCTGCGCCGAGGCGGCCGTCGACGTCAGCGAGGTCATCGGACAGGGCATGCTCGGCGGCGCGGACCTCGCCGCCACCGGCGGGAACAACAGCGACGGCGACGTCCAGAAGGCCCTCGACGTGCTGGCCCACGAGCGCTTCACGCAGGCCCTGCGCGGCGCGCCCGTGGCCTTCGTGGCCTCCGAAGAGGCCGAGGGCATGATGCAGCTCAACCCCGGCGCGCCGCTGGCGGTCGCGATCGATCCCCTCGACGGCTCGTCGAACATCGGCGTCAACATGGCGGTGGGCTCGATCTTCGGCATCCGCCCGGTGGTCGCCGGCGAGGCCGATTCCATCGCCTCCTTCACCACGCCGGGTTCCGAGCAGATCGCCGCCGGCTTCGTCACTTACGGGCCGGCGACCTCCCTGGTGGTCACGTTGGGCCAAGGCACGCAGATCTACACCCTCGACCGGGCGGCGCGGACCTTCCGCCTGACCCATCCGCGCATCGAGGTCGTCGCGGCGGCCAAGGAATACGCCATCAACGCCTCGAATGCCCGGCACTGGGACGGCCCGGTCAAGGCTTACGTGGAGGATTGCCTGCGCGGCTCGGACGGGCCGCTGGACAAGGACTTCAACATGCGCTGGCTCGGCTCGCTGGTCGCCGACGCGCAGCGCGTGCTCCTGCGCGGCGGCGTGTTCCTGTATCCCGGGGACAACCGCAAGGGCTACGCCCAGGGGCGCCTGCGTCTCCTGTACGAGGCCGCGCCCATCGCCATGCTGATGGAACAGGCGGGTGCCGGCGCCATCGACGGCGAGCGCCGCATCCTCGACATCAGCGCGACCGGCATTCACGAGCGCGTGCCCCTGATCTTCGGATCGGTGGACGAGGTCACCTGCGTCGCCAAGTATTATGGCGGCCGGAACGCCGCCGCCGGCCGCTCGCCCCTGTTCGGGCAGCGCGGCCTGATGCGCAGCTAGCGCCGCCCGAGACGGCACGCACACCCATGTCGGCGCGTCATCCCATCATCTCGGTCACCGGCTCCTCGGGGGCGGGGACCACGTCGGTCCGCAACACTTTCGAGCAGATCTTCCGCCGTGAGGACGTGAGCGCCGTCTACATCGAGGGCGACGCCTTCCATGCCTACGATCGCGAGACCATGCGGCGGAAGATGGTGGAGGAGCCCAACCTCAGCCACTTCGCCCCGCGCGCCAACCTCCTGCCCGAACTGGAGGAGGTGTTTCGGACCTACGGCGAGTCGGGGGGCGGGCGGACGCGCCACTACGCGCACGACGCGGCGGACGCGGCCCATTACGGCACCGAACCCGGGACCTTCACCCCCTGGGAGGCGTTCGCGCCGGGCTCCGACCTCCTGTTCTACGAGGGGCTGCACGGCTGCGTCGTGGACGACAACGTCGACATGGCCCGCTACGCGGACCTCAAGATCGGCGTGGTGCCGGTGATCAACCTCGAATGGATCCAGAAGCTGCACCGGGACCGCTCGTTCCGGGGCTACTCGACGGACGCCGTCACCGACGTGATCCTGCGGCGGATGCCCGACTACGTGCAGACCATATGCCCGCAATTCACCTGGACCGACATCAACTTCCAGCGCGTGCCCACGGTCGACACCTCGAACCCGTTCATCGCCCGGTGGATTCCCACCGCCGACGAGTCGCTGGTGGTGATCCGCTTCAAGGACCCGAAGGGGATCGACTTCTCCTACCTGATCTCGATGATCCAGGGCTCGTTCATGAGCCGGGCCAATTCCATCGTGATCCCGGGCGGCAAGCTCGATCTCGCCATGCAGCTCATCCTGACGCCGATCATCATGCAACTCGTGGAACGCAAGCGCCGTATGGCGTGAGGCGGTGACGACGTGCGCAGAAGGACCCAGACCATGAACGGCCCGATCATCTCGCCCTCGATCCTGTCGGCGGATTTCGCCAAGCTCGGCGAGGAGGTTCGGGCCGTGTCGGAGGCCGGGGCCGACTGGATCCACCTCGACGTGATGGACGGGCACTTCGTGCCGAACATCACCTTCGGTCCGGCGGTGATCAAGGCGCTGCGTCCCCACTCGGCCAAGCACTTCGACGTGCACCTGATGATCGCGCCGGCGGACCCCTACCTCGCGGCCTTCGCGGAGGCCGGCGCGGATACGATCTCGGTGCATGTCGAGGCGGGCCCGCACATCCACCGCTCGCTCCAGGCGATCCGGAATCTCGGCAAGCGCGCCGGCATCGCGCTGAACCCGGGCACGCCCGCCAGCGCCGTCGAGCCGCTCCTCGACCTGGTCGACCTCGTCCTGGTGATGACGGTGAATCCGGGCTTCGGTGGCCAGAGCTTCATCCCCTCGACCCTGGAGACGATTGCCCGCATCCGGGCGATGTGCGCCGGGCGGGAGATCGACATCGAGGTCGACGGTGGGATCGACCCGGAGACCGTAATCCTGGCCGCGCGGGCCGGTGCCAACGCCTTCGTGGCGGGCAACGCCGTGTTCAAGGGCGGTCCGGCGGGCTATTCGGAGCGGATCGCGGCGATCCGCGCTGGCGCCGCATCGATGGGAGGCGGCCCCCTTTCATGCTGAGGGCGCTGATCTTCGACGTCGACGGGACGCTCGCCGAGACCGAGGACCTGCACAGGCAGGCCTTCAACGGCGCCTTCGCGGATCTGGGCCTCGCCTGGTCGTGGTCGCCGGCGCGCTATGCCGACCTCCTCACGGTGATGGGCGGCAAGGAGCGCCTGCGCCACTACGTCGAGACCGAGCATGCCGACGAGGTCGAGGCGCTGCGCCCGCGCATGGGCGAGATCCACGATCTCAAGACGCGCCTCTACGGCGACCTCGTGGAGGGCGGCAGCCTCAGACTTCGGCCGGGCGTCGCGCGGCTGATCGCGGAGGCGCGCGCGGCGGGCCTGAAACTCGCGGTGGCCAGCACCACGAGCCGCCCCAACGTCGACACCCTGCTGCGGATCAACTTTCCGCAGGGCGACGTCCCCTTCGACGTCATCGCCTGCGGCGACGAGGCGGCACGCAAGAAGCCCGCGCCCGATGTGTTCGACCTTGCGCTCCGGCGCCTCGGCGTCGCGCCCTCCGAGGCTGTCGCCTTCGAGGATTCCGCCGCCGGCATCCGCTCGGCCCTGGATGCCGGCCTGCCGGTGGTCGCCACCCGCAGCCGCTACACTGAGAGCCACCGTCTCGACGGCGCCTTCTCGGCCGTGTCCGACCTCGGCGAACCCGGTGCGCCGCACCGGCACCTGTCCGGCCATGTCTGGCCGGAGGGCCTCGTCTCGCTCGCCGCACTGCGCGCCTGGCACGCGCGCGTCACCGCCTGAGGCGCTGGGCTTCAGCGTGGCGGCTGCCGGCGCGTTTCGGTGCGCCCCTGCGCCCGCGTGGGAAACAGCATCGTGCCGGCCGCCACCCCGAGCAATCCGGCCAGCCCCAGCCTGAGCCAGCGCGACTCGGCCGTCGCCGGCTCGCGTACCGGCGCCGGGCGATCAACTTCAGCGCTGGCGGCTCGGGTGTCGGGCTGGACCCGGAGGGCGGTTCGGCTCGTCATCGCCCCACGATAGCGTCTGCGCGCGAGATAGCCACCGGGAAGGCCAACGACGCGCGGCTCACGCTGCGGCGCAGCGTTGTCATCGGCGCGAGGTGCGGCCTATAAGCCGGCCAACCTCGTCCTTCCGGCATCGCCGACGCGCCGCTCCGGCATGGTGGCCCTCGCGATCCGGCCTCGTTCTTACCTTCAAGGTCACGCCATGGCCGGCCATTCCCAGTTCAAGAACATCATGCATCGCAAGGGCCGCGTCGACGCGGTCCGCTCGAAGCTGTTCGGCAAGCTCGCCCGCGAAATCACCGTCGCGGCCAAGCTCGGGCTGCCGGACCCGGCGATGAACGCGCGCCTGCGCGCAGCCATCATCGCGGCCCGCGCCGAGAACGTGCCCAAGGACAACATCGAGCGGGCGATCAAGAAGGCCTCGAGCGCCGATGCCGAGACCTACGACGAGATCCGCTACGAGGGGTATGGCCCGGGTGGCGCCGCGCTGATCGTCGAGGCGCAGACCGACAACCGCAACCGCACGGCCTCCGACGTGCGCTCGGCCTTCACCAAGTCGGGCGGAAGCCTCGCCGAGACGGGCGCCGTCTCCTTCATGTTCGACCATGTCGGCGTGGTGGAGTTCGACGCCAAGGTGGCGGATGCCGACACCATGCTGGAGGCCGCCATCGAGGCGGGCGCCGACGACGTGCGTTCGGACGAGAACGGCCACGAGGTCACCTGCGCCCAGGACGCCTACGGCGAGGTCTCGAAGGCCCTGGAGGCGCGCTTCGGCGAGCCGCGCCGCACGGCCCTGGTTTGGAAGGCTCAGAACACCATCGAGGTCGACGACGAGACCGGCGAGAAGCTGCTCCGCCTCGTGGAGGTGATCGAGGATCAGGACGACGTCCAGAACGTCTTCGTGAACTTTGCCTTGTCCGACGCGCTGATGGAGAAGCTTCAGGGCTGAGTCGCCTTCGTAGGCGAAGGCCGGCACCAAGGCCCTCGCCGGACGCGTGAGACAACCGGACGATCGGTACAATCCCTTGCGAGGCCACGTCCTCCCCTCTCCAAGGGGTTCAAGTCCGGGACGGCCCGGCCCTTTCGGGAGGGCGGCCTTGGCTTGGTTCTATCTCGTCACCGCGGGCGTTCTCGAAGTCGTCTGGGCCTTCGCGATGAAGCAGTCGGACGGCTTCACGCGCCCCTGGCC
Organism: Methylobacterium sp.; assembly: GCF_028290105.1. Taxonomy (GTDB): domain Bacteria; phylum Pseudomonadota; class Alphaproteobacteria; order Rhizobiales; family Beijerinckiaceae; genus Methylobacterium. Next base: position 17,959 of record NZ_JAQGKL010000150.1, on the reverse strand, counting down.
GACGGTGATCATGGCCGTCACCATGGTCGGAAGTGTCGCCCTCCTGGCGCTCGCGATGCGTGACCTCCCGCTCGGCACCGCCTACACGATCTGGACGGGAATCGGCGCCGTCGGTGCGTTCGTGATCGGGATCGTGGTGCTTGGGGAGCAGGCGAGTGCTGCCCGCCTCGTCGCGGCAGCCCTGATCGTCTCGGGCCTCGTCATGATGAAGCTGTCGAGCAGTCACTGAGGAACGCGATCGGGGTCTTGCCGCGACCTCGCCTTGGCATAACCTTCCGTTCACGGTATGTCCCTAACGCTGAGATCGGCGTGGTGCCCGCGCCCGGAGCCGTCCGATCCATGAGCCTGTCCGCATGAACGCCCCCGTCCGCATCCTCGGCATCGATCCCGGTCTGCGGCGCACGGGCTGGGGCGTGGTCACCGCCACGGGCACGAAGCTCGCCTATGTCGATTGCGGCGTCGTCACCTCCGACGGGGACCTGCCCTTGGCGCTTCGCCTGCGCGAACTCTACGAGGGCATCACCCGGATCGTCGAGGCGTTCCAGCCGGACGAGGTCTCGGTGGAGGAGACCTTCGTCAACAAGGACGCGCAGGCGACGCTGAAGCTCGGTCACGCCCGCGCGGTGGCGCTGCTCGTACCGGCACTGGCCGGCATGCCGGTGTTCGAATACTCGGCCAACCTCATCAAGAAGACGGTGACGGGCTCCGGGCACGCCGAGAAGGTGCAGATCCAGGCCATGGTGAAGTTCCTGCTGCCGACGGCCACGTTCAAGGTCGCGGACGCGGCGGATGCCCTCGCCATCGCGATCGCCCACAACAGCCACCGGGGCACGCATGCCCTGAAGCGCACGCACGCCCCGGTGCCCGGCATGAGCGCACTCGCCGCGTCGCGGATCGCGGCCGCCCTGGCGCGCGGCTGAGAGGGTCTGACAAAAGGACGTCGCCGACAAAGGACCTCGCCGACGAGTGACGTCGGCGCGAGGGCACGCGGAGCCGTTCGCACTGGACTCGGTGTCCGTAGGCGTGCTGTTCCTCGGCGCCCTGGGATGTGGACGGAGGCAAGGGCTGGATGGCACAGGACCGGCCCATGGGCCCGAAGCTGCCCGTGTCGGACACGATGCGGAACGCGCTGGCCGCCGCGCGCTGGGCCTGCGGTGACCTCGGCTCCGCCACCACGCTCGCCTGCCTCGTCGTACTCGCCAAGGAGGCGCTGCACACGGTTTTGATCGATCCAACGAAGCCTGTCCGCTTCCAGCAGGACGTCTTCCTCGTCGATCTCGCCTGTACGATCCTGCTCGCCCCCTACTGGATGGCGATGTTCCGCCGGATCCTCGGCGCCGGTGGCAGCCTGCCCGAGATCGTGATGGGACGCGCCGGACCGTTCCAGGCCTTCCTGGCCGTGGAATTGTTCTGGCTTCTGGTCGATGGCGTGCTCGATCGGTCGCTCTCCGCTGGCGGGACCGGTCAGGTCCGCATGGTCGCGGGGTTCCTGGCCGGACTCGGGATCCTCGTCCTGCAGGTCTGGATGAGCCTTCTCCTGCCGGCGCTGGCCGTCGGCGCCCCCGATGCCACACTGCGCGGTGTCCTCGCCCTGACGCGCGGGTCCGCCGGACGGCTGGGCTTGATCCTCGTCGGTACCATCCTGCCGCCGGGCCTCCTCGCCCGGATGCTCAGCGCCCCGGAGCGCGCGGGCGCCGAGGTGCCCCCGGTCGTAGTCGCGCTCCGGGTCATCGCTTCGGGGCTCATCGAGATGGCGCTGCTGGTCGTCGTGACGGCGCTGCTCGCGGAGATCTACCGCCGCCTGCGCGCGCCGGTGGACGGCCTCACTCGACGGCCTTGAACTCGCCCTCGAGCCGCAGGGTGACCTCGTCGCCGAGCACCGGAAGGAAGGCGCTGATGCCGAAATCGGAGCGCTTGATCACCGCCCGGCCATCGAAGCCCACGGTGTAGGCCTTGCTGACCGGATTGATCCCCGCCTGGTTGAAGGTCGCGTCGAAGCCCACCGCCTTCGTCACGCCCTTCAGAGTCAGGTCGCCGTTGACCCGGGCCGTGGTCGGGCTCGTCGGCTCGATGCCGGTGGCCGTGAAGGTCGCCTTCGGGAATTTAGCGGTGTCGAAGAAGTCCGGCGTCTTGAGATTCTGGTTCAGCTTGTCGTTCAGGCCGTTGACGCTGTCGGTGCCGATCGTGACCGTGAGGCGGGATTTCACCGGTTCCTTCGGATCGAGCACCGCCTCGGCGCTCACATCCGTGATCTGCCCGTAATAGGTGGAGTAGCCGAGATGGCTCACCGACCAGGTGATCTTGCCGTGCGCGGGATCGAGCACGTAGGCGCCGGCCCGGACTTGCGTCGGATCGTTGGTGGGACCGGCGGGGGCTGGTGTCTCGGCGGCGAGCGACCCGGCATGCAGCGTCAGGGCGAGGCAGAGGGGCAGCGCGATGGGGCGCATCGGGTCGGTCATCCGTGGTGGGCAGGACAGGATGTCCCCTTGATTCCACGAACGCCCGGCCGCCTCAAGGCGCCTGCTCGGTGGGGCGAGGCGAGCGCGTGACAGGTTGGCCGGTCCTGGCACATGGCGCTCGCGCGATCGGCCTTGTAGGCAGGCCTCGACGGCAGGCGGGACGGTGGTGCGATGATCGGCAAGCTCAAGGGCGTGGTGGATTCCTACGGCGAGGATTTCGTGATCCTCGACGTGCAGGGCGTCGGCTACGTCGTCCATTGCTCCGCCCGCACGCTCCAGCGCCTGCCCGGCATCGGCGAGGCGGCGGATCTCGCCATCGAGACCCATGTCCGGGAGGACATGATCCGCCTGTACGGCTTCCGTTCGGACGCCGAGCGCGAGTGGTTCCGCCTGCTCCAGACCGTTCAGGGAGTGGGCAGCAAGGTGGCGCTGGGACTGCTCTCGGTGCTCGAACCCTCGGCGCTCGCCTCCGCCATCGCCATGGGTGACAAGGGAGCGGTCGCCCGCGCACCCGGCGTCGGCCCGCGCCTCGCCGCCCGGCTCGTGGCGGAACTCAAGGACAAGGCCCCCGCCTTCGCGTCGATCGACCCAGCGGTGATCGCCCTATCGGGTGCGGTGGAGAGCCGCACGGCGCCGCAGCCCGTTGCCGACGCGATCTCGGCCCTTGTCAATCTCGGCTACGCCCCGGTCCAGGCCTCGGCCGCCATCGCCGAAGCGCTGAAAGGGGCCGAAGAGGGAGCCGAGGCCAAGACCCTGATCCGTCTCGGCCTGCGCGAACTCGCGCGCTGAAAGGCCCCGACACCTCGTGGGCGATCGAATTGTGCCCTTGATCCGTCGGGCGGCCGTTGCCAGATCGGGAAGAGGCGGCTAACCTGCTGATAACAAAGCAGATTTAAACAGTTCTAAACTAATGTCCAAACCGGTGTGCGGGCTCGGCTTTCGAGCCTCGGCATCATCTCCCGCCTCAGATTCGACGAAGTGACCGGGTGAAAAATCCGCCCGGTGGCCTCATCCCTACGGCACAGCCCCGCACGCATCACGGTCCCGTATGATCGTCTGTTCCTGCAACGTCCTGTCCGACCGCGCCGTCCGCGCCTGCCTGCATCGCGGCCCGGATTGCCCGCGCACGCCCGCGCAGGTCCAAGCCTGTCTCGGCTGCAGTCCGAAATGCGGGCGCTGCGCCCGTACCATCCGCTCCATCCTGCAAAATGCGATCGAGGAGGCCGCGCATGCGTGCACGGCGACTTGCGCGAGCACCTGTAGTTTGGTCAAGGTCCAACCTACGGAGGAGGGGATCGCCGCCTGAGCGCCCGGCCTGGGTGCTGATGCTCCCCTTCGGCTGGACATGCCTCAAGGGAGATTGGGCGGATGAAGGGTGATGCAAAGGTCGTCGAGTACCTCAATCGGGGACTGCGCAGCGAGCTCACGGCGGTCAGCCAGTACTGGCTCCATTTCCGCATGCTCAACGATTGGGGCTACATCGACCTTGCCAAGTTCTGGCGCAAGGAATCCATCGAAGAGATGCAGCATGCGGATCGCTTCGTCGACCGGATCCTGTTCCTCGACGGCTTTCCGAACCTGCAGGAACTCGATCCCCTGCGGATCGGCCAGAACGTCCAGGAAATCATCGATTGCGATCTCGCCGCCGAGACCGAGGCACGCGCTCTCTATCTCGAAGCCGCCAAATACTGCGATTCGATCAACGACCGCGTGTCGAAGCGCCTGTTCGAGGATCTGGCCGAGGACGAGGAAGGCCACATCGACTTTCTCGAGACGCAGCTGGAACTGATCTCACAGATCGGTCTGCCGCTCTACGCCCAGCGCCACATCGGCGGCCTGGAGCCGATCGCGCCGGAAGCCGAGTGATCTGACGGCAATCCCGCGGCGCCTCATGCGTCGCGGCATCCCTTCAGGACTCGAACACGCCCCAATAGACTTCACTCAAGGGGAGTGACGCCTGGATCGAGAAGAGTTCGAGTGCCGTGTCGATGCCCTCGACGACTCGAAAGCCACTCCAGACCCCATCAACGCGATCATAGATCTCAAGGTGCGGTCGATCTCGTGCCACGAGAACGTAGTGCTGCAAGGCCGGCAGCTGCTGGTAGATCCGCCACTTCTCCAAGCGATCGCGCGCTTCTGTTCCGGGTGAAAGCACCTCGATAAGCACCGTGGGATTATCGACCGAGGTGGCTCCCGCTTCTATTCCGCCGCAGACGACAAGAACGTCGGGCAACAGCGCCGCGTCGAGCGGGCGGCTTTTCAGATAGAACGTCTCGGCGAACGTCTGGCAGGACGAGCCTTTCGCACGGAAGCCCTGATGCAGGTGGCTTGCGATATTTTGGACGATCCGTCCGTGTTCCCAGCGCGCACCGACCATCATCCGGACGACCCGGCCACCGATCAATTCCCAGCGTTCGTTGCGGGGCTTGTCGGCCAGCAATTCCTCGAAGTCGTCGAAATCCATCATTTCGAAGTCGGCGGAGGCCTTGCCCATCGCGAGCGTCCTTGGCGGCCACCCGCCGCTGCCCCGTGAATGTAGCGCGATCCCTCCCGTTGTGCGACATCGGCCATGAGAACAGATGATGGACGCGGCCCCGTCGGGCCCCACCGAGAGCCCGTGTGAGCAAGCCGCCGAAATCGCCGCGATCGCCGACCCTGCATCCGCTTCCGGAATCGCTCCTGACCCCGGAGCGCCGGGAGGACGACCTGGAGCAGTCGATTCGCCCGCTGAACCTGTCCGAGTTCATCGGGCAGCGGGCGGCGCGCGCCAACATGAGCATCTTCATCGAATCGGCCAAGAAGACCGGCTCGGCCCTCGACCACGTGCTGTTCGTGGGGCCCCCGGGCCTCGGCAAGACCACGCTGGCGCAGATCGTGGCGCGTGAGCTTGGTGTGAACTTCCGCTCGACCTCCGGCCCGGTCATCGCCAAGGCGGGGGATCTCGCCGCGCAACTCACCAATCTCGAAGAGCGCGACGTGCTCTTCATCGACGAGATCCACCGCCTCAACCCGGCGGTGGAGGAGATCCTCTATCCGGCGATGGAGGATTACCAGCTCGACCTCATCATCGGCGAGGGGCCGGCGGCGCGCTCTGTGAAGATCGAGCTGCCGAAGTTCACGCTGGTCGGCGCCACCACCCGCGCGGGCCTGCTGACGACGCCCTTGCGCGACCGCTTCGGGATCCCGATCCGACTCGAATTCTACGACGTCGACGAGCTCGAACTCATCGTCAGCCGCGGTGCCCGGGTGCTGGGCCTGGGCATGTCTCCGGAAGGCGCCAACGAGATCGCCAAGCGCGCGCGCGGTACGCCCCGCATCGCCGGGCGCCTGCTGCGCCGGGTGCGCGACTTCGCCATCGTGGCCGATGCCCCCACCGTGACCCGCGCCATCGCCGACCGCGCTCTGCTCCTCCTCGACGTGGACCCCGCCGGCCTCGACGTGATGGACCGCAAGTATCTCACGATGATCGCGAAATCCTTCAGCGGCGGACCCGTCGGGATCGAGACGATCGCTGCCGCCCTGTCTGAGCCGCGCGACGCCATCGAGGACATCATCGAGCCGTTCCTGATCCAGAAGGGTTTCGTCCAGCGCACCCCGCGCGGGCGCATGCTCACGCCCCACGCCTTCCGCCACATGGGTTTTCCCGAACCCCGGCGCGAGCCGACCGGGCAGTTCGGCCTGTTCAACGGCGGCGAGCCGGAGACCTGAACGGCCGGAGATGTCGGTCGTGCCCGCGTCGTGCCGGAGCGCCGATCAGGCCGCGTCCCGTCGGCGCCGCCCGTCCGCGTCGATACGCGGGGCGGCAAAGGTTCGGCACGCGAGGAGGTTCGTGAGATCCGAGAGGGGCAGGGGACGGCTGAAGAGGAAGCCCTGCAACTCGTCGCAGCCCTCGGCCTCCAGGATGGCGGCCTGCTCGGGCGTCTCGACGCCTTCGGCGACGACGCCCATGTTGCACGCCTTGCCCAGGCCCACCATCGCCCGCACGAGGGCGACGCTTCCCGCCTCGCGCCCCAGGGTGCGCACGAAGCACTGATCGATCTTGAGCTTGTCGAAGGGGAAGCGGCGCAGGTAGCTGACGCTCGAATAGCCCGTGCCGAAATCGTCCATCGCGATACGGAGGCCGAGGGCGTGCAGGCGGTGCAGGATCCGGAACGTCTCCGCGTTGTCCTGGAGGAGGACGGATTCGGTGATCTCGAGTTCGAGGCGGGTCGCCGCGAGCCCGGATTCGGAGAGGGCCTGCGTCACCTCGTCGACGAGATCGCCGCGCACGAACTGTACGGAGGAGAGATTGACGGCGACCTTGAGGGAGGCCGGCCAGGCGGCCGCGTCGCGGCAGGCCCGCGCCAGGACCCAGGCGCCGATCGGCCGGATCAGTCCCATCTCCTCGGCCAGCGGGATGAAGGTCGCGGGGCTGATCAGGCCCTGCTCGGGGTGACGCCAGCGCAGCAGCGCCTCGAAGCCGTTGAGAGTCCGGGTCCGCGCCGAGACGAGGGGTTGGTAATGCAGCTCGAATTGCCCGCCGGCGAGAGCGCGGCGCAACTCGGTTCCGAGGTGGTGACGGCGCTGGATCTCCGTATCCATGTCGGCCTCGAAGAAGCGCCAGGTGCCCCGGCCCGCCGCCTTGGCCTGGTACAGGGCCACATCGGCGCGACGCAGAATGGTGTCACATTTCACGTCGGCGGCATCGACGATCGCGATACCGATGCTGGTCCCGACGATGATTTCCTGATCCTGAAGGACGAACGGGGCCTGCAGCATCGCGACGATGCGGGTCGCGAGATCCGCGGCGTCCGATGCCGTGGCGATCCCGGCCTGCACGATGGCGAATTCATCGCCCCCGAGCCGCGCGACGAAGTCAGTCGCGCGCAGGCAATCCCGCAGGCGCTGGGCAGCGAGGCACAGCAGGGCATCGCCGACGGGATGTCCGAGGGTGTCGTTGACGAGCTTGAAGCCGTCGAGGTCGAGGTAGAGCACCGCCGTCAGCGTGCCCGATGCCCGCTTGGCGAGCACGCCCTCCATGTGCTCCCGCAGGAAGCCCCGGTTGGGGAGGCCGGTCAGCGCGTCGTGGCGGGCCATCCGGATGATTTGCGCCTCGCTCCGTCGCTGCTCGCTGATGTCCTCGTGGGTGCATTGCCAGCCGCCGCCGCGAATCGGCACGTGCTTGACGGCGATGGCGCGCCCGTCCGCGAGGTCCCAGGTGAACGCGGCGGAGGTCTCGGAGGCGCGAGCGGCGTCCGGCCAGGGCGGGCTCCGATCGCCGTTCCTGGCCGCGAGATGGGACCGGATCGCCGCCAGGGTCGTGCCGGGCTGGCGCAGATCGGGCGGCACGGCGTGGAGTTCGACGTAGCGTGCGTTCATGACGATCAGCCGGTCGTCCGCGTCGAACAGGCAGAGGCCCTGGTCCATGTTGTCGAGGGCGACGCCGAAGCGCGCGTACTGAGTCCGCAGGTCGCGCTCGCTGCGCGCCCGTTCCTCGGCGCGCAGCAGCATCACCTTGCCGCGCGTCTGGCGAAAACCGAGGACGAGGAGACCGACGAGGCCGAGGTCGAGCAGCGCCGCCGCCGCGCCGAGGGCCAGGGCCTGGCGCCGCCAGGGCGCGAGGGCCGCGGCCGTGGTCCGGCTGACGCTCAGGATCGCCGGATAGTTCGACAGGGCGCGCGCGGCCACGACCCGGTCCTGGGCGTCGATGGGGCTGACGGTGCGGGTGACGCCGCCGAAGCTGTTCTTGAGGGCGATCAGGGAGGCGCCGGCGGTGGCAAAGCCGCGCCCGACCGAGCCCTCGCGGTGCGGATGCCGGACCAGCAGCACGCCATCGGTCCGGAACATCGAGATGACGTAGTCGGGCTGCGGTGCGATCTGACCGTAGAGATTGGCGAAGTATTGCAGTTCCACCGCGCCGAGCACGAGCCCGAGGAAACGTCCGTCGGGCGCGGAAATCTTGCGCGCGATGTAGAGCGTCCAGGTGCCGTTCCCGCGGTTCTGGACCGGCTCGCTGATGAAACGCTGCAGGGACGGGTTTGCGGCCAGGGCCTGGAAGTAGGCGCGGTCGGCGATGTTGACGTCGGGGATCGGCCAGAACCGCGTGAAGTTGCGCAGCGTGCCGGTGTGGTCGACGACCGTGACGGCATTGACCTGGGGCAGGGCGGCCGTCCGTGCCTTGAGCGAGTCGTGCATGGCGTGCGTCGCCAAATGGGCGCTGAACGCTTCCGGGGTCGTGATATCGGCCACCCGGATTTCGTCGATGATCGAATCCTGCACCACTTCGATGGCCTGGAGGGCGCGGTCGGCCTGATCCGCCAGCACGGTGGTGAGGCTGGTGAGGTTCTGCTCGGTATCGGCGACGGCCCGGTCGTGCAGATCCAGGATGAACAGGGCCGCGCCTCCGGCGATCGCCAGGGCGAGGAGCCCGCCTGCGAGCGCAAGCAGGAGAAAGGAGCCGGCGTAAAGGTGTCTCGTCCGTTCGATCAGGCGTGCCAATCGCCGCCGAACGTTGGCCTGAAGCATGAGTCTATCCTGAGCCGCCACGCCTCGTGCAAACGCCAAGCCGGAAATCTTCGACGTATTTTCGCCGGTAGACCGATTCCTATCCGCAGGACTTCGAATCCTGTCACCAGAAGCCCGCATCCAGTCGAAACGATTCCAAGTCCTGTGATGAACGGGAGAACGGATTAATTTTCCGTCCGTCATGCGATCACCTGGGCGCGCCCCTCGGCTTGCGATGAGCGAGGCCGAGGCCCGCCGCAGCCCGGCTCGGCGTTACGCCTCATCCGGAATCTGCTAGAGCCCCCAGTGGCTAAGCCGGCCGGACCTGGACCCGTGCTCCGGGCGTGCCCGGCGCTCGCAGGCCGAAATCCGGCTGACGACAGCTCTGCCTGATCCCGCCGCCGCCGATCACGAATCCGGGAGACCCGACCTTGATCCAGACCGAACCCGGCGTTCACGCCCTGCAGGTGCGCGTCTACTACGAGGACACCGATTTTTCCGGGTTCGTCTACCACGCCAGCTACCTGCGTTTCATGGAGCGGGGACGCACGGAATTGCTGCGCGGGCTGGCCGGCGACCAGTCGGACCTGCACCGCGACGCGGCCGGCCTGCATTTCGTCGTGCGCCGCATGGTGATCGACTACGCCAAGCCCGCACGCATGGACGATCTTCTGGAGGTCCGAACCTGGACCGCCGCGATGAAGGGCGCCTCGATGCACCTCGCCCAGGAGGTCCGGCGCGGCGATACGGTGCTGGTGAAGGCCGAGGTGGTCGTCGCCTGCGTCCGCGAGGGACGTGCGATCCGCCTGCCGGACACCCTGCGCGCCGCCCTGATGCCCGGCGATGCGGCGTCCGAGACGGCGCATCGGCCCTGAGGGACCAACGCGACGGGTGTCGGGCCTGCACCCGGTACGTCCCGGCGCAAACCGACCTCCAGATCTTGCGGACCTCGACGAGGAAGAGCCTCACAGCAGCCGCCACCGCCTCGATCTCGCGATCGAGGGCCGCCGTGGCCCGCAGCATGCTCAGCGCAGAATTCGCCGATACCGCGAAGCCCCGACCGGCGGGGCCGGCCCGGGCCGCGTCGATGGTGGCGTTCAGGGCGAGCAGGTTGGTCTGGCTCGCGATCTGGCCGATCATCCCGATGACTGGCCGATGTGGTTCGAGTTCTCGCTGAGCGTCCGGACGCTGGCGATCGCCTGCCGGGCTTCCTCGACCGCCTCCCCGGTGACCGCGCGCGCGATTCACCTGCTGTGTGATCTCGTGCTGTGTGATCTCGGCACTGGCGGCGTTCAGTACCTCCACCGCCTGCGCGCCGGCCCGGATGTTGCCCGAGGTGCCACCGGCTCCGGTGGAAACGGTGGCGGAGGCCTGCGAGGTCTCGACCGTCTTGCCCAGGACCTGATGCGTCGAGTCGCGCATCGTACCGGTCGCGTTGCCGGCGGCGTCGAGGGCAGTCTGGATCGAGGCATCGAAGGCCGGGATCGCATCGGTGAACGGGGTCACGTCCGCCCAGGACAAGACCGCCGCAAGGGAGGTGCCGCCCGACATCACCGCCGAGACAGGCAGGTCGAGGGTCTTGGTGCCGAGGCGGATCTTGGTGCGCCAGGGCAGGCGCGCGGGATCGGCGACGTTGCCGCGCTGGTGATGCGGGCTCTTGTGGAACACGTCCATCGAAGTCCCGACCATGCGGTCGGGGTCGATTCCGCGCGGCAAGTCTTCGCGCAGGCCGTGCATCGTCTCGATGCTGCGACGGTTGGCACAGGTGACGTTCGCGGTGGCCGGATCGAGGACAAGGACGTTGACCGGAAGCGCGTTGATCACCGCGTCAAGGTCGGTTTCGGACGCGGTGTCGCGATCCTCAACGGGAGGACGACGCAACGTGCCAAGCAAGGAAGCCCGGGATTTCATGTCGATAGTCTTGACTTTATCAAAAATAATCGGGCCTTATCCTTCGAGAATGATGGTTGACGCTTAAATAAATGTTAAATCTGAATTGAGCGAAAACCGTTCATCGGCAAGGTCGGATGCGATCGACGGCTTCGGATCGCTGGATTTCCGGGAAGACGGGCGAGGCGGGTCAAGGGATTGTTAACCCTGCTGCGCGCTTAACTGCGTCCGGGGTGGCCGGGTGCGGTGCACAAGCCCGCCTCATACTTTCGACAGATTCGCGGGCCATTGAACCTTGAAATCGCACAAGGTTCCGGTTGAAGCGCGAGGGCCGGGCCACCGGTTCGGCGACAGCCCCGTGCTGGGTTTTTGAAGGATCATGTCATGAACCCAGCCGATGCCATGCAGGCCATGCCGGCCCCCGACATGACGCTGCTCGGTCTGTTTCTGCAGGCGCATTTCGTCGTCAAGGTCGTGATGCTCGGGCTGATCGGCGCCTCGGTCTGGTGCTGGTCGATCATCGTCGACAAGACCCTGCTGTTCCGGCGCACCAAGGCCGAGATGGATGCCTTCGAGGAGGCGTTCTGGTCTGGCCGTTCGCTGGAGGAACTCTACCGTTCGTTCAACGATCGTCCGGCCGTCGGCCAGGGCGCTCTGTTCGTCGCCGCCATGCGGGAGTGGAAGCGCTCCTTCGAGGGCTCGGGCCGGCAGATCCAGAGCCTGTCCCAGCGCATCGACAAGGTGCTCGACGTGACGATCCAGCGCGAGGTCGAGCGCCTCGAATCCCGCCTGCTCTTTCTCGCCTCCATCGGTTCGGCTGGTCCGTATATCGGCCTGTTCGGCACGGTCTGGGGCATCATGACGGCCTTCACCTCGATCGCGGCCTCCAAGAACACCTCTCTCGCCGTGGTGGCGCCCGGCATCGCGGAAGCCCTCTTTGCCACCGCCATCGGCCTGTTCGCCGCGATTCCCGCCGTGCTTGCCTACAACAAGCTGCAGGCCACCGTCTCCAAGCAGCAGTCGCGGCTCGAGGGCTTCGCGGACGAGTTCTCGGCCATTCTTTCCCGCCAGATCGACGAGCGCCTGTCGCTCGTCGCCTGACCCTTTAAGCGAAGACCGAGGGACGATCATGGGCATGGCCCACGGAGCGGCAAAGGGTGGCGGACGGCGGCGTCGCGGCCGTCGCCAGGGTGCCATCAACGAGATCAACATGACGCCGTTCATCGACGTCGTCCTCGTGCTGCTCATCGTCTTCATGGTGGCCGCCCCGATGATGACGGTGGGCGTGCCCCTGGACCTGCCGCAATCGAAGGCGGGCCCGCTCAATTCCGACACCAAGCCGGTGACGCTCTCGATCCGCCAGTCGGGCCAGGTCTTCCTCGGTGAGAGCGAACTCTCCGACGAGAGCATCGTGCCGAAACTGACCGAGACCGCGAAATCCGGATTCGAGGAGCGCGTCTTCGTGCGCGGCGACAAGCGGGTCGATTACGGCCGCGTCGCCCAGGTGATGGCGATCGTGACCGGGGGCGGCTTCAAGAAGGTCGCCCTGGTCACCGAGCCCGACCAGAAGTAGCGGGCGCGGACGGTGCGGATTCCCTTCAGGCGCAACGAACCCGGTGTCTGGGTCTCGGCCGCGACGCATGTCGGCCTGCTGACGGTCGCCTTGCTCTCGGTGGCCGCCCCGGCGCTGCCCGACGCGCAGGAGGGCGTGCCCGTCGAGGTGATGACCGAGCAGCAATATTCGGAGCTGACCAAGGGCGAGCGCAACGCCGACGCGCCGCAGCCCAACGCCAAGCCGCGCGCGGACCGGCTCGCCGAGAAGATCGAGGAGCGCGAGCCCGAGAACGCCAAGGTCGATGCTCCGGCGCCTCCGAAGCGTCCCGCCGACATGAAGGTGGCGAGCGCCGAGGAGATGCCTCTGCGCTCCAGCGAGCCCGACCCGAACGAGGCCGCCGAAGCCGCCAAGGCCGCAGCCGAAGCCGCGAAGGCCGCCAAGGCGGAAGCGGCCGAGAAGGCGGCCAAGGCCGAGGCCGCCAAAGCCGCCAAGGCGGAAGCCGCCGAGAAGGCCGCCGAAGCCAAGGCTGCCGCGGCTGCTGAAGCCAAAGCCGCGGCAGCTGCCGAAGCCAAAACCGCCGCCGCGAAGGCCAAGGCGGAAGCCGTCAAGCGCGAGCAGCTCGCCGAACTCATCGAGAAGCAGGAAGCCGAGGCGGAGGCCAAGGCCGAGGCTGCCAAAGCTGAAGCGGCCAAGGCGGAGGCGAAGGCCGCCGCGACCCGCAAGGCGAATGCGGACGCCAAGGCCAAGGCGGATGCCGAAGCCAAGGCCGAGAAGGACGCGGAGGCCAAGGCCAAGGCTCTGGCGGACGCCAAGGCCAAGGCTCTCGTGGAGGCTAAGGCGGAGGCGGAGCGCCAGAAGGAACTCGCGGAAGCCAAGGCCGATGCGGAGGCCGAGGCGAAAGCCAAGGCAGAGGCCGCCGCCAAGGCCAGGGCCGACGCGGCCGCCAAGGCGAAGGCCAAGGCGATGGCGGATGCCAGGGCGAAGGCCGATGCGGAGGCCAAGGCCAAGAAGCAGGCCGAACTCGCCGACAAGTTCAACGCGGGCGACATCCACTCCCTGCTCGCCTCGAAGGCGCCGTCGCAATCCACCGGCGCCACCGGGCGCGAGGTGCAGCGCACGGCCTCGCTGGGAGCGGCCACCGGCAATGCCCAGCGCCTGTCGCCCTCCCTGCGCGACGCGCTGGTGGGCATGCTGCAGCAGCAGATCGAGCGCTGCTACGTGGCCCCCCCGGGGGCGACGCAAGGGGTGGTGCTGCCGATGCTCGACATCCGCCTGAACCCGGACGGCACGCTCACCACCGAGCCCCGGATCATGCGCGGTGGCGCCAACGCGGTGGACCGCTCCATCGCCGAGGCGGCACAGCGCGCGGTGCGCCGCTGCGCGCCCTACAAGATCCCGGCCCAGTACGCGCCCTATTACAACGACTGGAAGGCCATCAACGCGGAGTTCGAGTTCTCTCGGGTCTGACGCGATGGACCGACGGTGCGACGGCAGGCCGGGTCACGGCCGGTCGGTGATCGCGGAAGCTGGGGCGGGTCTCCGGCCCCTTCCGCCTCGCGCCGCATGCCCCTCAACGATCATGGAATGACCATGTCCCACAATTCCTCGCCGAAATTTGTCTTCCCGCGCCTGACGTCGCTCATCGCCGTCCTGGCGCTTGTCCTGTTCGGCCTCAGCCCGGCGCGGGCGCAGCTCAACCTGCGCATCGGCGGCGGGTCGTTCCAGCCGATGCCGGTCGCGGTCACGGACTTTTCGGGCGACCCGAGCCTCGGGCTCCTCGTTTCCAGCGTGGTGACGAACAACCTGCGCCGGTCGGGCTACTTCACCCCCGTCGAGAAGGCGAAGTTCCCGGAAAGCCCCGGCTTCGACGCGGTGCCGGGCTTCGACAAGTGGAAGGCCGCCGGCGTGCAGGCGCTGATCACCGGCCGCGTCGCGCGCGATGCCGCCGGCAAGCTCAAGGTCGAGTTTCGGCTCTGGGACGTCACCTCGGGCCAGCAGATGACGGGTCAGCAATACGGAACCGACCCGGCCAACGCCCGGCGCACCGGCCATCTGATTTCGGATGCGGTCTACACCAAGATCACCGGCCTCGGGCCCTGGTTCGACAGCCGCATCGCCTTCGTGGACGAGTCGGGCTCCAAGGAGAACCGGCGCAAGCGCCTGATGGTGATGGACCAGGACGGTGCCAACGTGCGCGCGCTCACCAACGGCGAGAATGCCGTGGTCGCGCCGCGCTACTCGCCGGCCACCCAGGACATCGCCTTCATGACCCAGACCACGGGCCAGCAGCCGCGCATCCAGGTCATCAACCTCGAGACCGGCGGGCGCCAGGCGCTGGGCAAGGCCGATTCGATGAGCACCAGCCCGCGCTTCTCGCCGGACGGCCGGCGCTTGGTGATGAGCGTGCAGCAGGGCGGCAACGCCGACATCGTCATCATGGACCTCGCCTCGAAGGCGCAGACACCGATCACCAACGGCAACGCCATCGACACCTCGCCGACCTTCTCGCCGGACGGCAGCCAGATCGTGTTCGAATCCGATCGCGGCGGCTCGCAGCAGGTCTACGTGATGAGCGCCACGGGCGGGACCCCGACCCGCATCTCCTTCGGCGAGGGCTCGGCCTCCCAGCCGGCCTGGTCGCCGCGCGGCGACCTCATCGCCTTCACGCGCCAGCGCAAAGGGGGCTTCGCGATCTGCGTGATGAAGCCCGACGGCTCCGGCGAGCGCGTGCTGACGGAGGGCTTCCACAACGAGGGCCCGACCTTCGCGCCCAACGGCCAGTACGTGCTGTTCTTCCGCGATCCGGGCGGCCAGGGCGGCGGCAAGCTCTACATGGTCGACATCACCGGTAAGGTGGAGCAGCCGGTGCCGACCCCGTCCTACGCCTCCGACCCGACCTGGTCGCCGCTGTTGTCGGGGAAGTAGGTTCCTGCGAGCGCGGCTCTGGTCTCAAGCCGCGCTCGAAACCGCCCGGCGCCTTCTTCGAACCTAAGGGGAAGATCGTCACTCCGCCGGCATCAGCCGGTCTCGCGCGCGCAGCGCCGGGAACACCCGCCCCCAGAGCGCGGCGACGAGGAGCGTCGCGAGGCCGCCCGCCACCACGGCCGGGACGGCGCCGATCAGGGCCGCGAGGGTGCCGGATTCAAATTCGCCGAGTTCGTTCGATGCGCCGATGAAGACCGAGTTCACCGCCGAGACCCGGCCGCGCATGGCGTCCGGGGTCTCGCCCTGGACGAAGGTCTGGCGCACGAAGACGCTGATCATGTCGGCCGCCCCGGTGACGAACAGGCAGGCCATGGAAAGCGGCAGCGAGGTCGAGAGGCCGAAGCCCACCGTGGCGAGGCCGAACACCCCCACCGCCTGGAGCATGCGCCGGCCGGCCTGGCGTTGGAGCGGCCAATAGGCTAGCGCGATGGCGGTCAGCACGGCGCCGGCCGCCGGCATGCTGCGTAGCGCCCCGAGGCCGAGCGGGCCCACATGCAGCACTTCCGCGGCGAAGATCGGCAGGAGGGCGGTGGCGCCCCCGAGCAGCACCGCCACGAGGTCTAGGCTGATGGCGCCCAGCACCACCGGATGCGTGCGGATATAGGTGAGCCCGGCCGAGAGGGTCTCCCAGGTCACCGGCGGCCGTTCGGCGACGGTGGCTGGCCGGAAGCGGATCGCCAGGAGGAGGGCGCTCGCCAGGGCGAAGCTCGCGGCGGCCGCGCCGAACACCACCGCCGGCCCGAGGGCGTAGAGGAACCCGCCCAGTGCCGGCCCGAGGATCGAGGCGCTCTGCCAGAGCGAGGCGTTCCAGGCGATGGCCGAGCCGAACAGCGCCCGGGGCACCAGGGTCGGCAGCAGGGCCTGGAGGGCGGGGTTGGCAAAGGCCCGGCCGGTGCCGATGACCACGACCAGCAGGTAGATCGGCCAGAGCGTCGTGGTGCCGGAATGCGCTGCGACCAGGAGACCGAGATCGGCCAGCGCCAGGGTGGCGTAGGCCAGGGCCGCGACGAGGCGCCGGTCGTAGGTGTCGGCCACGTGGCCCGTCACCAGGGCCGAGAGCATGGCGGGTAGGAAGCTCGCGAGCCCGACGAGTCCCAGGGCCAGGGCCGAGCGGGTGAGGTCGTAGACGAACCAGCCCACCGCCACCGCCTGCATCTGGAAGGCGAGGCCGGTGAGGAAGCGCGCCGTGCCGAAGAGGCGAAAATCGCCGTTGCGGAAGACGGTCCAGCGCGGCGCGGAAGCAGAGGTCATCGGGGCGTGCCGGAGGGTGCGGTGTCGCGGTGTCAGCTGAGCGGGATCACGAGGCGTACTTGACCGAACAGCCATAGGGCTTGGCGCTGCGCACCGAGACCGGCTTGCCGGCCGCGAGTTCGGTGAGCGCCGAATCGACGAGGTTTTTCGCGGTCTTCAGGTCGGCGGGCTCCGCCGAGGGCTTGTCGTCGATGCCGCCCTGGTAGGCGAGGGTGCCATTGGGCGTGATGACGAACATGTGCGGCGTGGTCCTGGCGTCGTAGGCGCGGCCGAGACTGCCCGCCGGGTCCAGCAGCACGGCGGTGGGGGCAGCCCCGCGAACCTGCGTCAGGCGATTGGCTTCCGGCCCGTCCACCGCGCCCTGCTCGCCGGGGGCGGAGGAGATGACGCTGAGCCAGACCACGCCCCGGCCAGTCCATTTCGCCTGCAGGGCCTGCATGGCGTGCGCCCCGTAATGCTTCATCACGAAGGGGCAGTCGTGGTTGGTCCATTCGAGGACCACGGTCTTGCCCGCATAATCCGAGAGCCGCACCGTCCGGCCGTTGGAATCCTGGGCGCTGAAGGCGGGGGCGGGCTGGCCCACCTGCGGGCCGGCGGCGAGCGCGGCGCCGGCGAGGATCACCGTAGAGAGGCTTGCTGCAGCGAGGCTTGCAGCGAGGAGGAACCGGCGGGTCTGGGGCATCGTCTATCGCTCCGGAGTCAGGGCGGCGCTGCGGTCGCTGGCGGCGAGGGGGACCACGCTCAAGGCGTCGAGCACGAGGCCGGGGGTGAGGATCTGCGGCAGCACGGCGGGCTCGCCGGCGCCCGCGTAGAGCAGGTAGAGCGGCACGCCATTGCGGCCGTGCCGCTCCAGCAGCCGGGTGATCTCCGGGTTCTGGTTGGTCCAATCGCCCTTGAGGTAGGTGATGCCGCGCGCCTTGAGGGCCGCCTGCACCGCCTCGGAGCGTAGTGCCGCGCGCTCGTTGACCTGACAGGTGATGCACCAGGCCGCCGTCATGTTGAGGAAGACCGGCTTGCCCTGCGCCAGGAGAGCATCGAGGCGGGCCTGGCTGAAGCCATTTTGGGCCGCCTGCGCCGTGGCGGTCTCGGCCCGGTCCCGGTCCAGCCCGAGGGTGAGGATTACCAGCGCCGCGAGGGCCGCGATGGCGCTCCCGCGCGCGATCCAGGCGCCGACGGGGCCTGCGCCATGCGCGCGCTCCCAGGCCCAGGCGGAAAATCCCACCAGGACGAGGCCGATCAGGGCGGCGAGCAGGCCCGCCGAGCCGACCTGCTGCGACAGGACCCAGACCAGCCAAGCCACCGTGGCGTAGATTGGGAAGGCGAGTGCGCCCTTCAG
>NZ_JAQGKL010000140.1 GCF_028290105.1 Methylobacterium sp. | reverse complement strand
TCCTCAACCATCTCTACGGCGGCATGGACGAGCCCGAGCTCAAGATCATCGACGTGTTCATCTGCAAGCTGCGCAAGAAGCTCGCCAACGCCTCCTCCGGAAAGAACTACATCGAGACCGTCTGGGGCCGAGGCTACGTGCTGCGCGAGCCGAGCGAAGGCGAAGACCGCATCGCCGTGTGATCCGACCCGTCTCGCGGTCCGGCGATCGAACGACCCCGCGCGAGCGGGGTTTTTTTCTTTTGGAAACGGTGTCGTCGGGACGCGTTCGGACGTTGCGATCATCGGGCCGCCCTGCCCTGCCGCTGCGCGCCGTCGAGGCATGCCTCCTGCGTGGCGCCGGACAGGACCGGCGCCACGCCGCGTCGACCCATTGACGCCTAGAGCCCGACCACGCGGCGCAGGGGCGGTGGCGCGCCCATGACGGCGGTCGCCACCGGCGGCACGAGGCCGGCGGGAGCCAGACGGCCCGCCGGAGCACGCGCCCCGGCCGCGGCCTGGTTGTACAGGCCACGGTGCTGGGTGTTGGGTACCAGCTTGTCCGTCAGCCCGATCACCGTCTCGGCCGCGCCGAGCAGCAGCGCTCCGTCCGACGCGAGGCTGTTCCTGAGGCGCGCGAGGACGTCACCCTTGGTCGGTGCATCGAAATAGATCAGCACGTTGCGACAGTAGATGATGTCGAAGGTCCCGAGCGCCTCGAAGGGGTGGAGCAGGTTCAGGGGCCGGTAATCCACCATCTGCCGGAGGCTGGCGGAGATGCGCCACTGCTCGCCGACCTGCTCGAAATGCTTGATCAGCGACTGCACCGGCAGGCCGCGCTGCACCTCGAAATGGCTGTAGAGCCCGGCCTTCGCCTTCTCAAGGACCTCCGTCGAGAGGTCGGTGGCGACGAGGTCGACGGTCCATCCGGCCAGACGCGGGGCGGCATCCTGCAGCATCATCGCCAGCGAATAGGGCTCCTGCCCCGACGAGGCGGCCGCGCACCAGATCCGCAGGCGGCGCTGCGTTGCGCGGCGGGCCATCGCCTCCGGCAGGAGCACGTCCCGGAAGAGGTCGAAAGGCGTGCGGTCGCGGAAGAAGAACGTCTCGTTGGTGGTCATCGCCTCCACCACCGCGCGCTCCATCGCGAGGTCGCGAGTGCCCTTGAGGGCCGTCACCAGCGCGCCGAGATTGGCCAGGTTGAAGCGGCGGCAAACCGGCCCGAGGCGGCTCTCGACGAGGTAGCGCTTCTCACCGCTGAGCGCGAGACCCGAGCGGGTCTTGAGGTAGCCGCGCAGGAAATCGAATTCGAGGTCGGTCATGCGCCCTGTCCCGTCAGTAGGTTGCGCAGGGCCGGCCCGATCTCGGCCAGCGGCAGGATCGCCTGGGCGAGGCCGGCCTTGGCGATGCTGCCCGGCATGCCCCAGACGGTGCTGGTGGCCTCGTCCTGCGCCAGCACGGCGCCGCCCGCCTCCGTGAGGGCGCGGGCGCCCCCGGTTCCGTCCGAGCCCATGCCGGTGAGGACCACCGCCAGGGCGGAGGGCCCGAAGATCGCGGCCGCATCCTGGAACAGGACGTCGACGGCGGGCCGGCAGAAATTGACCACCGGCCCGTCATGCAGGCGGATGGTGACGTCGCCGCGCGTGCCCGCCAGACCCATGTGGCGCCCGCCCGGCGCCACGTAGATGCGGCCCGGCTGCAGGCGCTCGTCGGCCTTGCCCTCGGCGGCCGGCAGGCCGGTGCGGGCGCCGAGATGCTCGGCGAACACCGCGGTGAAGACCGGGGGCATGTGCTGCACGATGAGGACGGGGAACTGGCGCAGGGTCGCCGCGCCGATCTTCTCCAGCACTTCGCCGACGGCGCGGGGCCCGCCGGTCGAGGCGCCGATGAGCAGGACCCGGGGCGCCACGCCGGCGCGGGCCTTGGGCCGCAATACCAGTGGCGCGGTCGGCCGCAGGGCCGAGACCGGGGTCGGCGCCGGAGTTCCGTGTGCGGCCGGGGTCGAGGCTCCGATCGGTCCGCGCTTGCGGGCCCGGGCCTTGCCGAAGATGCGGACCCGCTCGATCAGATCGGTGCGAAACGCGTCCGACGTGGTGACGCCGCGGTTGCTCTCGGGCTTCGGGATGTAGTCCACCGCGCCGAGCGCCAGGCAGCGCAGGGAGATGTCGGCGTTGCGGGTGGTCAGCGTCGACATCATGATGACCTGGACGCCGGGGCTCTTGGCGAGCAGCAGCGGCAGGGCCTGGGTGCCGTCGAGTTCCGGCATGTCGATGTCGAGGAGGATGACGTCGGGATCGTGCCGGGACATCGCCTCCAGGGCGATCCGGCCATTGGCGGCCGTCGCCACGACCTCGTGGCCGGCCTCTCCGATCCAGCGGGCGACGAGCCCGCGCACCACGGCCGAGTCGTCCGCGATCAGCACGCGGACGCGCTGGCTCGCCTGCGGCGGCGCGGCCGGGCTCGGTGCGTAGGTCGGGGCTGTGGCGGCCATCATCAAGGATCACGCTTCGCGAAGGACGCTGGGAACGAGGGTACGGGCAAGCGGGTCCGGGCGGATGCCCGGACCCGCGGGCGCGTCAGGCGGCGCCGGCTTCCGCGAGGAAGCCGACCTGCGCGAGCTTCGCCGTGACGATGTCGCGGTCGAAGGGCTTCATGATGTACTCGTCGGCGCCCGCGTGGAGCGCGCGGGCGATGGCGCCGACGTCGTTCTCCGTGGTGCAGAACAGGACCTTGGGCTTCTCGCCGCCGGGGCTCTTCCGCAGGGCCCGGAGGAAGTCGTAGCCGTCCATGGTCGGCATGTTCCAGTCGAGGAGGATCGCGTCCGGCATGGTCTCGCCGCAGGCGGTGAGCGCCTTCTCGCCGTCCTCGGCCTCGCCGACCTGGAAGTTCATGGTCTCGAAGATGCGGCGCGCCACCTTCCGGATGACGGCGGAGTCGTCGACGATGAGACAGGTTTTCATCGGTCTCTTCTCCCTGTGGGGGTTCAGGCCGCGCCGGCCGTGCGGTGATTGGCCCCGAAGGCCAGGAGCGCGTCGACGTCGAGGATGACGAGGAGGCGCCCGTCGAGGCGGTGCACGCCGAGCGTCAGGTCGCGCCAGCGGGCATCGAGGTTGATCGGGACCGGCTCGTGGGTGTCGGCGCCGAGCTTGAGCACCTCCCCGACGCCGTCGACGATGAGCGCGAAGGTCTCGCCGCCCTGCTCCAGGCCGATGGCCATCTGCGCGCCGTCCTCGGTGCGCGGGCCCATGCTGAGGCGGCGGCGCAGGCAGAGCGCCGTCACCACGCGTCCGCGCAGGTTGAGGAGCCCGACGATCTCGGGCGGCGCCAGGGGCACGGGGGTGACGCCGGCGGGGATGAAGACGTCGTGGACCCGGCCGATGGCGAGGCCGAACATGGTCTCGCCCACGAACACGGTCACGAAATCATGGGTGCCGCCGGTCTCGGTGGCGTTGCTGTTGGCAGCCTGCATCATGGCTTGAACTCCGAAAAGGGCGCTTGAGCCGGTCAGGCGGCGACGGCGAGGCTGGCGACGTCGAGTTCGGCGAGCGCCGAGATCAGGCCGCTGCGGTCGAACTTCGCCACGAGGTCGGCGATGCCCAGGGTGCGCGCCCGCTCGATGGCGTCCGCGCCGATGGTGCCCGAGAGGCCGATGACGGGAAGCCCGGCGACGCGGCCCTCGACCTTGCGCATGGCGCCCACGAGGTCGAAGCCGTTGCGGCCCGGCATTTCGAGGTCGCAGACCACCACGTCGATGCGGCCGTTGGAGAGGAGGCACGCCACGGCCTCGTCGGCGCTGGCCGCGGTGATGACGTTGTAGCCGGCGGCCTTGAGGACGGGGCTCAGCATCTCGCGGAAGAAGGCCGAGTCGTCGACGAGGAGGAGCGTCGAGCTGCGCTTGTCCGCCTTCTTCGGGCCCCGCGCCCAATCGTCGTAGGCGAGCGGCAGGAAGTGGGCGATGTTGATGATCTCGGTGGCCCGGCCGCGCAGCACGGCGGAGCCGATGAGGTCCGAGCGATCCGCCGAGATCTCGACGTCGAGACGCTCCTCGACGATGTCGACGATCTCGTCGACCACGAGGCCCATCGCCCGCTCGCCGTCGGAGAACACCACCAGCGCCTGGGTGCCGGAGGACCGGATCTCGATCGACGGATCGGCGGGGACCAGGGGCATCAGGCGGCCCCGGTACTGGATGAGCGGACGGCCGCCGACCCACTCGATCTTGGCCGATTCGATCTCCTCGAGGCGGGTGACCAGCGACAGCGGCACCGCCTTGTAGCTGCCCTTGCCGCCCTTGAAGACGAGGAGGGTCGCCTTGGCGTCGGCGGCCTCCGTCTCCTCCACCTCGGCCTCGACCGGGACGCCGCCGGCCTGGGAACCCTGGCTGACCTGCTGGGCGATGCCGTTGGGATCGACGATGAGCACGACGGCGCCGTCGCCCAGGATGGTGTTGCCGGCAAACAGGGGCAGGTGGCGCAGCTTCGAGGACATCGGCTTCACGACGATCTCCTCCGTGTGGAAGACCTCGTCGACGAGGATACCGAAGCGCTGGCGCCCGACCTGGGCGACGACCACGAAGCCGGAATCCACCGCGTCCGCCGCCTGCTCCTGGCCGAGCACGCCCGTGAGGGTGACGATGGGCAGGAGGCGCTCGCGCAGGCGCAGGACCGGCGAGCCGTTGATGCGCTCGACCTTCTGGGCCGTCGCCTTGTCGACGCGCACGAGCTCGAGCACCGCCACCTGCGGCACCGCGAAGCGCTGCGCGCCGGCCTTCACGATGAGGGCGGCGATGATGGCCAGCGTGAGCGGGATCTTGATGGTGAAGGTGGTGCCGCGGCCGAGCTGCGTGTTGATGTCGATGACGCCGCCGATCAGCTCGATGTTCGTCTTGACGACATCCATGCCGACGCCGCGTCCCGAGACCGAGGTGATGGCCGCGGCGGTCGAGAAGCCCGGGTGGAAGATGAACTTCGCCACCTGGGCGTCGGTCATCCGGTCGAGATCGGCCTGGGAGGCGATGTTGCGCTCCACGGCCTTGCGGCGGATGGCGGCGAGGTCGAGGCCCTTGCCGTCATCGGCGATCTCGATCGTGATCGTGCCGCCCTCGTGATAGGCCGACAGGCGGATCGTGCCGCGCACCGGCTTGCCGGCGGCCTTGCGGTCGGCCGAGGATTCGATCCCGTGATCGGCGGAGTTGCGCACCATGTGGGTGAGCGGGTCCTTGATCACCTCAAGGACTTGGCGGTCGAGCTCGGTCTCGGCGCCGCTCATGATGAGCTCGATCTGCTTGCCGAGCTCCGACGAGAGGTCGCGCACGACGCGGGGCAGCTTCTGCCAGGCGTTGCCGATGGGCTGCATGCGCGTCTTCATGACGCCTTCCTGCAGCTCGGCCGTCACGTGGCTCAGGCGCTGCAGCGGGACCTTGTAGGTCGAGTCGTCGTGCTGACGGGCGATCTCGAGAAGCTGGTTTCGCGTCAGAACCAGCTCGGACACCATCGTCATCAGGTGTTCGAGGGTGTCGACGTTGACCCGGATGGTCTGCACCTTGGAGATGCCGCCTTCGCCCTCGGACGTGGCGGGCGCCTCGGCGGCCTTGGCCGGGACCGGCCCCGGGGGCGAATGCCGCGGCTCCGGGGCGGCGGGCGCTTCCTGCACGGGTTCGACGATGGCGGGCGCCGCGACGGGGGCGTCGAACGGATCGGGACCCTCGGCCTCCATGAACGCCCGCTCGAGGTCGTCGAGACTGACTTCGCCGGGCTTCAACTCGCGCACGACGGGATCGGGGAGCTTGATGTCGGCGACCGGAGTCGGCGCCGCGATCGGCGTCGAGGCCATCAGGTCGAGGGCGTCGATGAGATCGTCGTCGCTGCCCGTCGGCTCGGTTCCGGTGGCTTCGAGGTCGCCCAGGATCGCCTTGAGGCGGTCGAGGGTGACGAGGATGAGGCTGACCGCCGGGCCCGTCACCGGCATGCCGTCGCGGAACTGACCCATCAGGGTCTCGGCGGCGTGGGCGAGCGCCTCGAGGCGCGGCAGGCCGAGGAAGCCGCAGGTGCCCTTGATCGTATGGACGAGGCGAAAGATGTTGCGCAGGATCGTCTGGTTGTTCGGATCCTGTTCGAACCGGACGAGCTCGGCGTCGACGGTGTCGAGATGCTCTGCGCTCTCGGTCAGAAACTCACGCAGCAAGTCATCCATTAGAGGCACTCGGTCCAGACGCGCACTAGGTTTGTGCGAAGTCCACCTTGAGGCCGACAGGTTAGTGAAGAGTTTCGAGAGAGAGACAAATCCACAAGTCGCGGCAGGATTTGATTGAGTCCTGCCGCGACAGTCAGGCCCGTGATCAGGCGAGCGAGGTTTCGGGGGGCTCGCTGTCGGAGGGGCGGGTATCCTCGACCGGGGCAGCGGCGGGGGGCGAGGCCGGCGCGACGGCGGCTGCCACGGGCTCCGCGCTGATCGTCACTTCGTCGCCTTCGATCCCGAACCGCACGTTCATCGCGGCGACGCGGGCGACGAGGCCCGCATAGAACGGCAGGATGCTGTGTGCGTCCACCGCGCCGTTCTCCGGCGTTCCCGCGATCAGATCCTCCACATGCGCCGGGATGCGG
>NZ_JAQGKL010000122.1 GCF_028290105.1 Methylobacterium sp. | reverse complement strand
CTTGCCGAGGATCGCCACGATCTCACCGGCCGCCACGGCACCGGAGGCGATGAGGTCCATCACCCCCGAGACATCGGCGGGGTGACGGGTCGGCACGCGAAAGACGAGGCATTCGGGCATGGCGCGTTCGGATCGTGGCGGGAGATGCGCCAGGCTAGGCTGCGCGTGGCCCTCGAGGCGAGTGCTGGTTTGCGCACGCCGCGCTCCCGAACCGGCAACGCCTCGCGGAGCCTCAACGGTACGGCTTTTGCCGCTTCCGCCGGAACCGGCACCGCCGTCAGGCCGGCGCACCACGCGATGAACTGACGAAGAAAGGGATCCGACCTGCGCGATGTGTGGCGTTCGAGGCGGCAGCGGTGGCGCCCTGCTGGACGTTCTGACCAAGCGCTCGGCAGGGGTCGGACCACGGCCGGCCATCGCTACGCGAATTCTGGGCAATGACCGATCTGTGGGATTTGTTGGCATTGCTCTTGCCAAGCGGATTGCTGCCGGATCCTGACGTTGCCCGGCGATGGGCGACGCCGCCCTGCCACGATCCCGAGGAGCCCGACGCATGACAAACCCGACGATCAGCCGGCGCGGCGCGCTCAAGCTCGGAACGGCGGCGGCCGCGGGCGCGGTGGCGATGCCCTTCTTTGCCCGCAACGGCTTCGCCGCCGAGCCGATCAAGCTCGGGAGCCTCCTCGACGGCAGCGGCGCCCTCGGGCTCGAGGGCAAGCGCATGATCGAGACCACCGAATACGCTGTGGATCTGATCAACAAGGCCGGCGGCCTGCTGGGGCGGCCGGTCAAGGTCATCGCCTACGACACTCAGTCGAGCATGCAGCTCTACACGCAGTACGCCCAGCAGCTCGCCCTCAAGGAAAAGGTCGACGTCATCCAGGGCGGCATCACCTCGGCCTCGCGCGAGGCGATCCGGCCGATCTTCGGGCGCTCGAAGACCCTCTACGTCTACAACACCCAGTACGAAGGCGGCGTCTGCGACCGCAACGTCTTCTGCACCGGCACGACCCCGGCCCAGACCGTCAATCACATCGTCGACTACGCGCTCAAGACCTGGGGCAAGAAGGCCTACATCATCGCCGCCGACTACAATTACGGCCACATCACCGCGAGCTGGATGACGAAGTTCATGAAGGATGGCGGCGGCTCGGTGGCCGGCACCGACTTCTTTCCTCTCGACGTGACGAACTTCTCCTCCGCCATCAGCCGCATCCAGCAGGCGCAGCCCGACCTCGTTCTCTCGGCGCTGGTGGGCGCCAACCATTCCGGCTTCTACCGCCAGTGGGACGCCGCCGGCATGAAGGGCAAGATCCCCATCGGCTCCTCGGTGTTCGGGCTGGGCGACGAGCTCACCACCATGGATGCCTCGACCACCAACGGGATCGTCACCTGCTACGGCTGGTACAACGATCTGCCCGACGCCAAGAGCGTCGCGTTCGTGAAGGGCATGCAGACGAAGTTCGGCGCCGACGTCACCGATCTGAGCGAACTCTGCACCGCCACCTATGACGGCATCATGCTCTGGGCCGAGGGGGTCAAGAAGGCCGGCTCCCTGGAGCGCGACAAGGTCATCGACGCCATGGAATCCGGCATCTCCTACGAGGGCCCCACCGGCAAGGTGACCATGGACGGGGCCACCCACCACACCATCCGCAGCACCTACCTGGCACGGCCGAAGGACAAGAAGTGGGAGGTCCTGGCGAGCTTTCGCGACCAGTTCCCGGCCGATACCGGCGGCGCCTGCGACCTGCTGAAGAATCCCAAGACCAACAAGCAGTTCACCCCCGACCTGAAGGGCTGAGATCCCAGCATGGCGCCCGATCTCGCCGGCCTCCTCGGCTTCAACGTACTGGCCGGCATTGCCACCCTGGCGCTGATCACCCTCGGCCTCGGGGTGATCTACGGCATGATGCGGATCATCAACCTGGCGCATGGCGAGTTCATGATGCTGGGGGCCTACACGGCGGTGGCGGCCTCCGATGCCGGGCTCAACATCTGGGTCGCGATGCTGGTGCTACCGCCCCTCGTCGTCGGCCTCATCGGCCTCATCCTCGAACGCACCGTCATCCGCTTCCTCTACGGGCGGATGATGGACACCATGCTCGCCACCTGGGGCATCAGCCTCGGGCTCATCGGCCTCGTTTCGACGCTCTACGGCAACGTGGTGCGGGGCGTGTCGACGCCCGTCGGCAGCTTCGAGATCGGGCGTTACGGCGCCAGCCTCTACAGCCTCGTCATCGTGGCGGTGGCGATCGCCGCGCTCGCCGGCCTGTACCTGCTGCTGCGCCTGACGAAGTTCGGGCTGATCCTGCGCGCCACCATGCAGAACCCCGCCATGGCGGCTGCCCTCGGGGTCTCGCCGGACCGGATCTACATGGCGACCTTCGCGCTGGGCGCCGGCCTCGCGGGGCTGGCCGGCGGCGTGCTGGCGCCGATCTCCGGCATCTCGCCGGCCATGGGCGCCGCCTACATCTCGCGCGCCTTCATCACGGTGCTGGGCGGCGGTCCGGCGATCCTGACCGGCACGGGCCTCGCCTCCACCCTGTTCGGGTTCATCAACGAACTCGTCTCGTTCAAGACCACCCCCGTCATCGGCGACGTGGCGCTCCTCGTCGCCGCGGTCCTGCTCATCCGCGTTCTGCCGCAAGGCATCACCGGCCGCTACCTGAGGCGCAGCCTATGACCCCGTCCCCGTATCGCGCGCTGGCCCGCCCGGCGGCCCTGAGCTTCCTCGCCATGGTCGCCTCGGGGGTCGCCATCCTCGTCGGCGCGCCCCACATCCTCGACACGTTCGGCCTCGTTCAGATGACGGGCTTCGTCGCCATGGCGATGTTCGCCCTCAGCCAGGGCTTCATCTGGGGCTATGGCGGCGTGATGTCCTTCGGGCAGGCCGCCTTCCTGGGGCTCGGGGGCTACGCCTACGCCATCGCGGTGATGAATCTCGGCGATTCCACCCTGCCCGTGCTTCTCGCCATGGCGGTGCCGATGCTGTTTGCGGCGCTGCTGGGCTACTTCATGTTCTACGGCCGGATCTCAGACGCCTATATCGGGGTCATCACCCTGACAGTGTCGGTGATCCTGTTCCAGCTCGTGAACACCACCTCGGGCAGCCAGTACAGGATCGGCGCGGCCGAACTCGGCGGTTTCAACGGGATCCCGGCGATCCCCGCCCTGAACCTGCCCGGCGACGCCGGCAACCAGCTCGACCCCGAGGGCATCTGGTACGCCGCCATGGGCAGCCTGGTCCTCGTCTACGTCGTGCTCCGCGCCATCCTGGCCAGCCGCTTCGGCCGGGTGGTGGTGGCGATCCGCGAGAACGAGACCCGGGCCCAGCTCATCGGCTACGACCCGCGCCTCTACAAGCTCCTGGCCTTCACCATCTCGGCCGGGATCGCCGGGCTCGCCGGCTGCTTCTTCGCCAATTGGGGCGGCTTCATCAGCCCCACAGTGTTCGGGCTGACCATGTCGGCGCAGGTCATCATCTTCGTACTCGTGGGTGGGCTCGGCACCCTGCTAGGCCCGATCCTCGGGGCCGTGCTGATCCAGTGGCTCACCATCGAGGCCGGCGCGCAGAGCGTCATCGATTCCAACCTCGGACTCGGGGTGATCCTCGTCACCTTCGTCCTCCTGATCCCGCAGGGACTGGTGCCGGTGACGCGCAATCTCCTCCTGCGCTTCGGCGAGGCCCTCGGCGGACGGCGGATGCGGGCAAAGCCCGTCGGGCCGGCGCCGGGCGCGGCGCTCGCGGGGGAGATCCAGCGATGAGCGCGCCCCTCAAGGGTCCGCCGCTGCGCCCACTGCTGGAAGCAAGGGGCGCCACCATGCGCTTTGGCGGCGTCACCGCCGTCGATTCAGTCGATTTCGTCCTCGGCGAGGTGGAGCTGCGGTGCCTGATCGGCCCCAACGGCGCGGGGAAAAGCACCTTCTTCAAGATGCTCACGGGCCAGCTCACCGCGAGCGCCGGACGCATCCACCTGCGCGACACCGACATCACGGCCTCCCACCCGCACGAGATCGCCCGCCTCGGCGTCGGCATCAAGACGCAGGTGCCCAACGTCTTCAACGGTTTGTCCGTGTGCGAGAACGTCTTCGTCGCCGCCGGCCGGAAGAAGTCGCTGGCCCGCACCCGCGCCATCGTGGAGGAGACGCTGACGCGCCTCAAGCTCACCGGCATCGCCACCCGCCTCGTCGGCCAGCTCGCCCACGGCCAGCGCCAGTGGGTCGAGATCGCCACGGTGCTGGCCCAGGAGCCGGAACTCATCCTCCTCGACGAGCCCGCCGCCGGGATGACCAAGGAAGAGGTCGAGCGCACCGCCGCACTGATCCGCGAGATCAACCGCACCCACGCGGTCATCGTGGTGGAGCACGACATGCCGTTCATCCGGATGATCGCCAAGACCGTGACGGTGTTCAACCAGGGCCGCATCCTGATCGAGGGGGACGTCGACACGGTGCTCGCCGACGGCCGCGTGCGCGACGTCTACCTCGGCAAGCAGGCCGCATGACCGATCCTCTCCTCAGCGTCGTGGATCTGCATTCCGGCTACGGCCGCATCCCCATCCTGGGCGGCGTCTCGCTGCATGTGGGCGAGGGCGAGTTCGTCGGCATCCTCGGCCATAACGGCATGGGCAAGTCGACCCTGCTGCGCACGCTGACCGGCACCCTGCCCGCCGCCGCAGGGTCGATCCATTTCGGGGGCCGGGACATCACGCGGCTCTCGCCCACCGCGCGGGCCCGGGCCGGCATCGGCTACGTGCCCCAGGGGCGCGAGATCTTCCCGGCCCTCAGCGTCCACGAGAACCTACGCATGGGCTGCCTGCTGTCCCGCGCCAGGGAAGACGCGACCATCGCCGACATCCTCACGCTGTTCCCCCGGCTCAAGGCCTATCTCGACCGCCCGGGCGGCGCCCTCTCCGGGGGCGAGCAGCAGTTGCTGGCGCTGGCCCGCTGCCTTTGCGGAGCGCCCCGCATCCTCCTCCTCGACGAGCCAACGGAAGGCATCCAGCCCTCGATCATCGAGGAGATCATCGACACGCTCCGGGAGATCGGGCGCCAGCGCGGTCTCACGGTGCTGCTGGTGGAGCAGAATCTGAACTTCATCGCCTCGCTCTCGCAGCGCGTGCTCATCCTGCAGAAGGGCCGCATCACCCGCGAGGTGCCGCCCGAAATCGCCCGCGACCGGGCGATGATCGACGAATTCGTCGGCATGGCCTGACCGACATCCTACCTCTCATCAGGAGACATTCGGCATGGATGCCGTCACCCCAGCCCCCTTCGACGTCGTCGAGATGACCCTGGCCGACGCGGCCGACGCGTTTGCCAGGGGCGTCACCTCCGAGGCGCTCACCCTGGCCTTCCTCGACCGCATCGCCGCCCACAACCCACGTTACAATGCTCTCATCATCATGAACCCGGACGCCCTGGCCGATGCCCGCGCCGTCGACGCGCGCCGGGCGGCCGGCGAGGCGCTCGGACCGCTGGCGGGGGTGCCGGTGGTGATCAAGGACCCGATGGACATGGCCGGCCTGCCGACCACGGCGGGCTGGCACTTCCTCAGCGCCCGGGCCGGCGGCGTCGATCTCGTCCCGGAGACGGATTCGCCCGTGGTGGCGCGGATGCGGGCGGCAGGATGCGTCATGCTCGGCAAGACCAACGTGCCCGTGCTCAGCGCCACCGGCAGCCATGCCAACGACAGTTGGGCCGGGCCGACCCTGAACTCCGCCGCACCCGAGAGCCTGCCAGGCGGCAGCAGCGCCGGGACGGCCACGGCGGTCGGCGCCAGCTTCGCCGTCCTGGGGCTCGCGGAGGAGACCGGCGGCTCGATCCAGAACCCGGCCTCGGCGCAGGGGCTGGTGGGCATCAAGCCGACCTTCGCCCTGGTTCCGAATGCCGGCGTGGTGCCGCTCGCGGGCAGCACCCGCGACGTGGTCGGCCCCATCGCCCGCTGCGTGCGCGATGCGGCACTCACCCTCGACGTGCTCGCGGGCTACACCCCCGCCGACCCCAAGACCGTGGCGGGCATCGGCAAGCGCCCGAGGGGCGGCTACACCTCCCGCCTCGACGCCCGGGCGCTCCAGGGCAAGCGCCTCGGCCTGTTCGGGCCCGGCTGGCGCGACCTGCCGCTCTCGGCGGAGGCGAGCGAGCTCTATGCCCGTGCTCGGGAGGAGATCACGGCGCGCGGTGCCACGCTGGTGGCCGACCCCTTCGCCGAAACGGGATTCGCCGCGCTGGCCCGTCCGACACCGGGCCTCAATTTCTTCGACGCGCGCGGTATGGAATCGGTGCCCTACGACCTGCATCTCTACCTGCAGCGCCTCGGCCCCAGCGCCGCCATCCGCAGCCTCGAGGCCTTTGCGGCAGCCACGAAGGCCGAGGACCCCTTCGGACCGACCGGCGTGCTGCGCTACCTGCACGCCATCCCGGCCTTCGCGCCGATCCTCGCGGACCCGACCGCCCCGCCCGATCTCTCGGCCTTCACGGCCTTGCGGGAGGCGTATCTGGCGATCTTCGACGCGGTGATGGAGGCGCACGGTCTCGACGGCCTCGTCTTCCCGCAGATGCGCGACGAACTGCCCCCGCTTCACGCAGGTCGGGCGATCAACGAAACCACGGTCTGCGAGATCAACATCGCGGGCCTGCCGGGCGTCACGGTGCCGGCTGGGCTCTACGCCTCCGGCGCACCCTTCAACCTGATCTTCGTCGGCCGGATGTGGAGCGAGGCCGATCTCCTCGGCTTCGCCTATGATTACGAGCAGGCGACCCATCATCGTCGGGCGCCGGCTCTGGTCGGCTGAACGAACCTCTGCCGAACCCGGGGAGATTCGTTCAGGCCGTCACCGCGTCGCCGACGCGCAGGTCTCCATCCGCCAGCACCTCCAGGTACACGCCGAGATCGACGTGCCCGAAATGCTGGCGAATGGCCTTGGGCAGGTTGGCGTCGCGCTCGGCGGTGACCGGATTGACGTTGACGGCGGCGCAACGCGGGGTGCGCGCGAGTCCCCGAAAGCGCAACGCGCCGATTTGCACCACGCGGTCGACCCAATCGAGCTCCGCCCAGGGCTCCAGCCCGTCGAGATGAATGTTGCCGCGAAAGCGCAACGGGTCGAGGGCCTGCCCCGTCGCGGCTTCCAGCGACCGGACCGAGGCGAGGTTGATCACCGAGACCGCGCGCATCATCACCGGCGAGAGCACGCTCGCATCGGTGAATTTGTGCCCCTCCGCCCGCACCACGCGCGGATGGCCCTTGGTCGCCGCTCCGAGGTAATCCACGAAGAACGCTTCCGTCGCGGCACGGCCCTCCGGCGTGGAGAGGTCGGCGCTGAAGGCATCGCGCGTGGCGTGCTCGATCGTCAGGCGATGCGTGCCGGGGTCGAGGCGTGTGCGCAGGGCCGCCAGAGCTTCGTTGTTGCGCAGCATCAGAAAGAAACCCTTGTCGAGGGGCTGCGGCGCGACCGTGTCGAACGACGTGGTTCCGAGGGCCAGTGCGTAATCCCGGTCGAAGGGGAGCCCCTGCGCGACGCTCACGGTCATCGCGGCGAGCGGCTCGGGCGAGAGGCCCTTGATCGGATAGCGGTAGAGATCGGTGATCGCGGCCATGCATCCTCGCGTCCGGTTCGTCGTGTCGGAACGGTCCTGCGGCGGCGCGCCACGGGAGGCCATACGCCTTTCTGCGTAGGCAGATCCGGAGCGGCGTATCCCGCGGGCAGAGTTGCCCAGGGCACCGGCAAAGCGCCACGAATTTAGGCAGCTAATCCACAAATCCCACAAAAACCAAAAGCTGCGGATTGACGCCGATGCCCGAGAGCGGCGTAGATGAGCGCGCGATCCTCCAGGCAATCGCCGGATCGTGCAGGCGTGACACGTCATCCATGCGGGCATGGGCGCGCCGCGACCGAGACTGCGGGGAGACGCTACGTGCGTGTGGGTTCTGACCGATCAGGCATGACCTTGAAGCAAGCCGGCCCACTTGGGCGGCGCATCGGTTGCATCACAACGCAAACGAGCATGGGATACCGCACACCCGACGCGCATTCCTTCGCGACCGCAGGCACGCATCGCCGTTATCATCGCGTGAACGGTAGGACGGCCCCCGACCATGCTGACGGATCATCGCCATCAGGAAATCCTGTCCCGCCTGCATGGGACGGGACGGGTCGGCGTCGCGGATGTGGCCCTGTTCCTGAAGGTCTCGGAAGAGACGATCCGACGAGACCTGAAGATGCTCGAGGAGCGCGGCCTGCTCCGACGCATCCACGGGGGGGCGGTGCCGCCACGGCTCGACCAGGAGCGCCCGCTGCAGGAACGTGGCAAGCTCAACACCCGCGAAAAAGCGCGCGTGGCGGTGCTGGCGGAAGCCTTGGTGCACGACGGGATGTCGGTCTTCATCGACACCGGCACCTCGACGCTCGCCCTGGCCCGGCGCCTGACCGGACGCAACCTCACGGTCACCACCAACTCGGTGGACGTCGCCCTGCAACTCGGCGGCGGGCCGGCCCGGGTCAACCTCACGCCCGGTACCCTGCGGGGCAACGACAACGCGCTGGTGGGCTACGAGACCGTGGCCTACGCCCAGCGCTACTTCTTCGACATCGCCTTCATGGGGATCGCCGCCTGCGATCTCGACCACGGCTGGATGGATTACGAGGAACACGAATCGGTACTCCGGCGCACCCTCAGGGGACAGTCGCGCCGGGCCGTGCTGCTCGCCGATTCCCGCAAGTTCGGGCGCCAGGCCAACCTCTGCACCTTCGGTCTCGGCGAGAGGCTGAGTGTCGTCACGGACAAGCCGCCGCCCGCGCCCTTCCAGGACGTGTTCGCCCGGCATGAGATCGAAATCATCCACACCTGACGCCGGGCAGGCGTCGACGGATCGCGCCGGCCTCCAAGATCTCCTCGCACGCTTCTCCGCCTGCGGCGCCACGCCGGGCGGCGGCGTGACCCGGCTCTGCGCCAGTTCCGCCGACGGCGCGGCCCGCGACCTCTTCGGACAGGAAGTCCGCGCGGCCGGTGGCACGCTGCGCATCGACGCGGTCGGTAACCAGTTCGGCCTCTTCGCCCTGGCCGAGGGGGAGGGTGCGCCGCTGGTGATGATGGGCTCCCACCTCGACAGCCAGGTTCTGGCCGGGCGCCTCGACGGCACCTACGGCGTCGCCGTCGCCCTGCGGGTCGGAGACGGGCTGATGCGGGCGCGGCGCGCCGGCAAGCGCTTCGCGGCCGATTTCTGTGCCGTGAACTGGACCAACGAGGAGGGTGCGCGCTTCCGACCGAGCCTGCTGGGCAGCGCCACCTATCTGGGCGGGCACGAAGCGGCCGACGCCCTGGGCGTCCGGGACGACGACGGCATGAGCCTCGGCGACGCCCTCGCGGCCATCGGCTATCGCGGAAGCGACCCGGCGCCGCCGCGCCCGGCCTGCTATCTCGAAGCGCACGTGGAGCAGGGCACCGTCCTGGAGGAGGCTGGGCGTCCCATCGGGGTCGTCGGCCGCAACTGGGGCGCGACCAAGATCGAGGCCGTCTTCACCGGTGCGCAGGCGCATACCGGCCCGGGCCGCATGGAGCGGCGCCGCGACGCGCTGCTCGCGGCCGCCTACGCCATCGCGGAGATCCGTGCCATGGCCGAGGGATGGCCCGGGCTCCTGCACACCTCCGTCGGCCGAATCCAAGTCGCGCCGAACTCTGCCAACGTGGTGGCGGGGCGGGTCGAGATCTCAGTGGAACTGCGCTCCAACGAAGACGCGATCCTCGCCGAGGCGGGGACGCGCGCCGACGCGCTGCTGCGGGCGGCGGCGGACCGGGCCGGCACCGATCTCACCATCGCCGGACGCAGCGAGCGCCCGAGCCGTGCCCTGCCGGAGGCGGTCTGCCGGCTTCTCGCCGATAGCGCGGCATCCACGGGCCATGAGGCACTGCGCATGGACACGGTCGCCGGGCACGACGCCCTCAGCTTCCTCGGGATCTGCCCCACCGGCCTTGTCTTCGTGCCGAGCATCGCCGGCATCACCCACAACGAGGCCGAGGCCACCGCGCCCGACGACCTCGCCGCCGGCCTCGCGGTGATGCGGGACGCCGCCGAGCGCCTCTGCCGCTGCGGCGGCGATCCGGCGGCGGCATGCGGGGAGGCCTCGCCATGACGATGCCGGCCGAACCGGGCTTCGACGAACGGGTCGAGGCCGCCCTCGCGCAGGTGCCGGCCTGGCGGGGGCGGACGACGCACTTTCGCCTCGCGGCCGCCCCCGTCGCCTCGCCGACGCACCGGGCGGTGGCCTCCGATTGCGTACGCGTCCGGGTCGACGGCGCGGACCCGGTGTTCCTGAAGGTCCGACACGCCGACATGCTTCGCGACGTGCTCCCGGCAATGCCGGAGGCGACGCGCCGGGCCGGGCGCCTCGGCCTCGGGCCGAAGGTGCTGGTGGAGGCGGAGGGCGTCCTCGGTCTCGTGGATCTGCCCGAACCCTGGCGCTACGCCCGTGTCGGCGACCTGCAGGACGCCGGCACCATGGCCCAGGTTCTCGGCACCCTGCGGCGCCTTCATGCCGCCGAAGCGCTCGGCCAGGATTTCTGCCCGTTCGCGCGCATCGAGGGGCTGGCGCAGGAGGCGCGGGCCTGCGCGGCGCCACTGCCCGAGGACATCGACGCCCTTCTGGCGAGCGCGAGACTGATCCGCGCCGCGATCCATGCGGCCGGGTTCGACCGGGCGTTCTGCCGCAACGACGGCACCGCCTCCAACCTCATGCTCCGCCCGGCTCCGGGCGGGGGCGTGAAACCGGACGGGGTCCGGCTGGTCGACTTCGATCTCGCCGGGGACAACGACCCCTGGTTCGAGGTCGGCGCGCTTCTGAACGAGGCCTACCCCTTCGACGCCGAGCGCCGGCGGGCCATCGAGATCTATGCCGGGCGCTGCGAGGAGGCGCTGTTCCACCGCTGCCGCCTCTACGGGGCGGTGGACGACCTGATGTGGGGGCTCTGGGGCGTCACCCGGGCGGTCACGTCGCGCCGGCCCGGGATCGAGTTCTTCAAGTACGGCCAGTGGCGGCTGCTGCACGCGCGCACCACCATCGCGGCGCGCGATTTCGAGCTCTGGCTGCGCCATCTGTGATGCAACATCCGGCGCGAAAGGGTGCAACACGATGCGCGGGGAGGGCGCGATGAGCTGGATCGCCATGGGCGAAGCCGCCAGCGAGGCGGAGCGGGCGCTGGAGGCGATCCTCGCGAGGGTCCCGCGCTGGGCCGGCGAGGACCTGCGCTACCGGCCCGTCTCCGGCGGCATCAGCAACACCAACTGGCGGGTCCGGGCGGGCGCCGGCGAGGACGTCTTCCTCAAGGTGCCGGGGCGCGGCACCGAGATGTTCATCGCGCGGGAAGCCGCCCACGAGGCGAGCCGGCGGGCGCAGGCCTGCGGCGTCGGGGTCGCGGTGCTGGACTACCTGCCCGAGGAGGGGGTGGAGATCTTCGCCTTCCTGGAGACGTTCCGCGCCTCCTCGAACCTCGACTTCCTGCGGCGGGAGGTGCGCCACAACGCGGTCCAGGCGCTGCGGGCCTTCAACGATTCGCCGCGCCTGAGCCTGACCAAGACGATCTTCGACATGATCGAGGAGCACGACCGCCAGGTGGCCGAGGTCGGCGGCCGGGTGCCGCAGGACGGCGCCTTCCTGGCGCGGCGCGCCGCCGAGGCCAGGGCGGCGCTGACGGCCTCCGGCCTCGACCTCGTGCCCTGCATGAACGACACGCTCGCCGGGAACTTCATGCTCGACGGGGACGACCGGGTCCGCCTCGTCGACTTCGAGTACGCCTCCAACAACGAGCGCGCCTACGAGCTCGCCCTCTGGTTCGACGAGATGGCTTTCCCGGCCGATGTCGAGCGCGAGATGATCGAGGCGTATTGGGGCCGCTGGACGCCGAGTCTCGCCGCCCGCACGCAGGTGCTGAAGGCGCTCGGAGACCTCAAATGGGCGACCTGGGCGATGATCCAGGAGCGCGTCTCCACCCTCGACTTCGACTATTACAAGTACGGGACCTGGAAGCTCGGGCGCGCCCGCACCCTGTTCCACCATCCCGACTGGCCGCGCTGGCTGCGCCTGCTGTGACGGCCGCCGGTTCCGGATTCCCCAAGGTGACCGCCATGATTCCGTCCCGCGCCGCGCCGGCGGGCTTCGATGCCTCCGCCGACGGGCTGATGGCCTTCGCCCATCACCTCGCCAACAGCGTCCGGCCCCTGGCCCGCCGGCACTTCCGGACGCCGATCGCCGTCGAGGCCAAGGCCGATGCGAGCCCGGTGACGGAGGCCGATCGCGGCATCGAGGCCCGCCTGCGCGCCGAGATCCGCCTCGCCTACCCCGAGCACGGCATCCTCGGCGAGGAGGAGGGCGGCGACTTCTCCCGCGAGCTGACCTGGGTGGTCGACCCCATCGACGGGACGCAGAGCTTCATCACCGGCATGCCGCTCTTCGGCACGTTGATCGCCCTGGTGCGCGGCGGCCGGCCGCTGCTCGGCCTTATCGACATGCCGGCTCTGGCCGAGCGCTGGCACGGCAACGGCGAGGCGGCTTGGTTCGGCGGCAAGCCGATCCGCACCAGCCGGAGGGCCTTGGGCGAGGCTCGCCTGTTGGCGACCTCCCCGGACCTGTTCCGGGGCGGCGACGCCGAGGCCTTCGCGGCCCTGAGCGCCGCCGTGGGCCTGCGCCGCTTCGGGGGCGACTGCTACGCCTACGGGCTCCTGGCCTCGGGCCATTGCGACCTCGTGGTGGAGGCCGGCCTCAAGGTCTACGACGTGATGGCGCTCGGCCCCGTGGTGGAGGGCGCCGGCGGCGTCATGACCGACTGGACCGGGCGCCCGCTCACCCCGGATTTCGACGGCCGCGTGGTCGCCGCCGCCAACCCGCAACTCCACGCGGCGGCCCTGCGCCACCTCGCGGGCTTCGCCTGAGCGGACCGTCCGCGAAAATGCCCGGCACGCCCATCGGGTGATCCGGGGTGCCCCGGCCCCTTCGCCGACTCGACCACGCGGAGGGCGGGCCGGAGGATTGACGTGGTCGCGGGCTGCGCGCTCGCGCGGCGGGCTCGCACGGCCCTGACCCCGATCCGCTTGCCCGTTCGAG
>NZ_JAQGKL010000102.1 GCF_028290105.1 Methylobacterium sp. | reverse complement strand
AACAATATTTCTAGTGGTTCGGATTCTAGACGTGTTCCAATCTTGTGCACGCCTTCGACCGTGGCCGTGTATCACGGACGTATTGACGCAGCCGGCGGCTTTCGCCCCGGGCGATCATTCGCATCCCTCGCGCTTGCGCGCGGGCGAGGGTCGCGGCACATGGCAAACCCACTTGGAGGGTCCACTGGGAAGATCCATCCGGCCGTCCCACGGGAAGGGCTCGCGCCCTTCGAGCGAAAGTGCCCGTCGCCTCAGCTAAATCTCAGGCACGACAAGGATATCCAGGTAGACCAGGGACACGGGCAGGCAAAACTCCGGTTGAGTCGACATTCGAAGCGACGCGCCGCGCGCAAGCCGAAACCTAGCCGGACACGATCACGCTTCCAATTCTTTCTCTCGCACTGTTTCCAGGATTTTTCGCGATGGCCTCCCAGCCCGATTCAATCACAGTTTCGTCACCGGCGCCGGTGGCCGAGGTGCGCCACCACACCGATACAATCCATGATCGCGTGATCGGGGACGACTATGCTTGGTTGAAGGCCGAGAACTGGCGCGAGGTGCTGAAGGATCCCGCCGCCCTGCCGGCGGACATCCGGGCGCATCTCGAGGCCGAGAACGCCTATTCCGAGGTTGCCCTCGCCGAGACCCTGCCGCTGCGCAAGACCCTGGTCGCCGAGATGCGGGCCCGCATCCGCGAGGACGACAGCAGCGTGCCGGAGCCCGACGGCCCGTTCGCCTACTACACTCGCCACCGCGAGGGCGGGCAGCATCCCCTGGTCTGCCGGCGCCCGCGCACCGTCGTGGTCGTGCCCGGCCAGGGCGCCGAGACCGCCGCCGACGGCGGACCCGAGGAGGGCGAGGTCATCCTCCTCGACGGCGACCACGAGGGGAAGGGGCTCGCCTTCTTCGAGATCGCGGCGGCGGTCCATTCCGACGATCACCGGCGGCTCGCCTGGAGCGCCGACGCCAAGGGCTCGGAACTCCACACCATCCGGGTGCGCGACCTCGAGACCCGGATCGATGCCGAGGACCGCATCGAGGCGACCACCGGAGAGGTGGTCTGGACCGTCGACGCCGAGGCCTTCTTCTACGTGGCGGTGGACGACAACCACCGCCCCGCCCGCGTCATGCGCCACCGTCTGGGGACGCCCCAGGCCGCCGACACCCTCGTCTACGAGGAGGCCGATTCCGGCTTCTTCGTGCATATCGAGAAGACGCAGTCGGGCGATTACCTCGCCATCACCGCCTCCGACCACGAGACCTCGGAGGTCCACCTCCTCGACCGCCGGGTGCCCGACGCTCCGCTCAAGGTCGTGCAGCCGCGCGTGCCGCTCCTCATCTACTCGGTGGAGAACTGGGCCAACCACCTCTTCATCCTCACCAACGCCGACGGCGCCGAGGACTTCAAGATCGTCACCGCCCGGGTCGAATCCCCCGGCCGCGAGACTTGGACCGACGTCATCGCCCATCGCCCGGGCGTGATGATCCGCCACCAGCACGTCATCGCGGACCATCTGGTGCGCCTCGAGATCGAGAACGCCCGCCCCCGCATCGTGGTGCGGGACACGCAAGGCAGCGAGCACGTGGTGGCCTTCGCCGAGGAGGCCTATTCGCTCGGCCTCCAGTCCGGCCACGAGTTCGAGACGGCGGTGATCCGCTTCACCTACTCGTCGATGACGACCCCCGCCGAGACCTACGACTACGATTGCGTCACCCGGGCCCGGCAATTGCGCAAGCGCCAGACCGTGCCGAGCGGGCACAACCCGGCCGATTACGTGACCCGCCGCCTGTTCGCCACGGCGCCGGACGGCGAGACCGTGCCGATCTCCCTGCTGCACCGGCGCGACTGCGCCCTCGACGGGACGGCGCCGCTGCTCCTCTACGGCTACGGCTCCTACGGCACCCTGATGCCGGCGGCGTTCCGCACCAACCTGCTCTCGCTGGTGGATCGCGGCTTCGTCTACGCCATCGCCCACGTGCGCGGCGGCACCGAGAAGGGCTGGCGCTGGTACCTCGACGGCAAGCGCGAGAAGAAGCCCAACACATTCACCGACTTCGTCGCCTGCGGGCGGGCGCTGATCGAGGCGGGGTACACCGCCGAAGGGCGCATCGTGGCCCATGGCGGCTCGGCCGGCGGCATGCTGATGGGGGCGGTGGCCAACCTCGCGCCGGAACTCTTCGCGGGAATCG
Source organism: Methylobacterium sp. (assembly GCF_028290105.1). Lineage (GTDB taxonomy): Bacteria > Pseudomonadota > Alphaproteobacteria > Rhizobiales > Beijerinckiaceae > Methylobacterium. Next base: position 38,813 of record NZ_JAQGKL010000102.1, on the reverse strand, counting down.
TCGCCGACGTGCCCTTCGTCGACGTCCTCAACACCATGCTCGACGGCGACCTGCCGCTGACCCCGCCCGAATGGCCCGAATGGGGCAACCCGCGCGAGAGCCTCGCGGCCTTCGAGACCATCCTGGCCTACTCGCCCTACGACAACGTCAAGCCGCAGGCCTATCCGGCGATCCTGGCGCTCGGCGGCCTCACCGACCCGCGCGTGACCTACTGGGAGCCGGCCAAGTGGGTCGCCCGCCTGCGGGCCACCATGACGGGGGGCGGCCCGATCCTGCTGCGGATCAACATGGAGGCCGGCCACGGGGGCGCCGCCGGCCGCTTCGACCGCCTGGAGGAGGTCGGCCTGATCCAGGCCTTCGCGCTGCTGGCCGTCGGCAAGGCCTGACGGCGCGGCCTCGGGGAGCCGGTTCCCTCGAACGGAACCGGCTCCCCTAATCCCGCAGGAGTTTCTCGAGTTCCCGGAGCACCATCTCCGGCTCGATGGGCTTCTCGAGGCGGCGGATATGCGCATAGGCGGGGGGGATCGCCGCCCGGTCGTACCCCGTCGTGAATACGAACGGCACGGCGCGGGCGATGAGGGCATCCGCCAGCGGGTAGACGGTCTCGCCGCCGAGGTTGACGTCCAGGCTCGCGGCGTCCGGCACCTGGCCGCCCGACAGGATGCGAAGCCCGTTCTCGACGCAGGCCACGGGCCCCAGCATCTCGGCCCCGACCTCCTGCAGGAGGCCGTTCAGCTCGTCCGCCAGAAAGTACTCGTCCTCCACGATGAGGATGCGGCGCCCCTTCAGCAGGCTCTCAGGCATCGGCTCTCCTCCCGGAGATCGTGCGGCCCGAAACGGGCAGCGCGATGGTGCAGTGAATGCCGTCCGCTTCCATCACGTAGGTTGTTTTCGCGCCGAGTTGGTACGGCAGGGCACGCTCGATCAGCTCGCGGCCGGAGCCGCTCTCCTCCGCGCCGGCCCGTGCCGGCATCCGGACGTCGCGCTCGCGCCAATCCACATGCAGCCAGGGGCCGCGCTCGGGTTCCGGGTAATCCACGTACCAGCGGATTTCGAGCCGCGCCTGCGGCTGCCGGAAGGCCCCGTATTTGGCCGCGTTCGTCGCGAGTTCATGCACGGCGAGGGCGAAGCTCTGCAGCGTCGACGAGCGCAGGGCGACGCCGTGCGGGCCCTCCAGCGTGACCTTGCCGGCATCGCCGTCGAGGGCCGCGACCTCGCTGTGGATCAGGTCGTCGAAGGTGACGCGCTCCCCCTCGGCGAGGCGGGAGAGGAGCCCCTGCACGCGGGCGAGCGAGGCCAGGCGCGTGCCGTAGCGCGCCTTGAAGTCGGGCAGGTCCGCGCTGCGCCGCAGGGTCTTGTCGGCCATGGCCCGCACCACGCCCATCAGGTTGCGGGTGCGGTGCTGCAGCTCGGAGACGAGCACGCTCATGTGCGCGGCCGTCTCCTTCTCCTCGGTGATGTCGCGCCCGACGCCGCCGATCCAGCGCACGGTGCCGGTGGCATCGCGCATGGGGAAGTCGGTGTCGCGCAACCAGCGCACCTCGCCGTCGGTGGAACGCCGGACGCGGTACTCGAAGGTGACGCGCTCGCCGGCACCGACTCGCCGCAGGTTCTCGACGGCGCGTTCCCGGTCCTCCGGCACGATCAGCTCGACCCAGCCGAGCATGTTGTCGCCGGACAGGGCCGCCGTCCGGTCGAGGCCGTAGATCGTCTCGAAGGCGGGGGTGAGGTACACCCACTGGAACGTCGCGGCGTCGCGCATCCAGAGCACGTCGGAGGAGGCCTCGCCGAACTGGCTGAGGCGCGCCTCGCTGTCGCGCAGCGCCCTCTCGGTCATCTTGCGCGCGGTGACGTCGCTGGCCGCCCCCAGCCATTCCCTGATCTCGCCCGTATCGTCGAGGATCGGGACCGCCCGGGACGAGGTCCAGCCGAGCGAGCCGTCCATGCGGATCATGCCGTGCTCCAGCTCGAAGATCGCCTTGGCCGCGATCGCCCGGTCGATGGCGGAATGAACCGATGCCTGCTCGTCGGGATGAATGTAGCGGTCCAGCCAGGTTTCGCTGGCCTCGTCCGTGTCGCTCAGGAAGGCGCGGCCATCCAGCCGGCGCATCTCGGTCCAGCCCGGGCCCATCCGGTAGACCACGTCGGAGCTCGCCGTCACGAAGGCGCGGAAGCGCTCCTCGCTCTCCCGCAGCGCCGCCTCGGTGCGGGCGCGTTCGATGGCCGACCGGACACGCTCACCTGCGCTGCGCAGGAGACCCTGCTCCGCGTCCGTCCAGAGGCGCGGGGTCGCGTGTTGCGCGCAGAGGATGCTCGTCCGCTCATTGTCGCCGAGCAGGACCACGTCGGCGAAGGCGGCGATGCTGCGCGACCGGAGTTCGGCCTTCGCGGCGGCGCCGAGGCGCCCGTCCGTCTCGACATCGCACACCGTGACGACCGCGCCGACCCGATAGGCCGCGACGAAATCCTGGTCGAAGGCGTTCAAGGGATAGTCGCCGACGGCCGAGGAGACGCCGCGCGCATGATCGCGCTCGATCCACAGGCGACCGGCTCGCATCTCGCCGTAACAGGCGCGATCGAGGTCGAGGTGTTCGCCGAGTTGCCGGGCCGCGGCCTCCGCGATGTCGGCGGGCGTCTTGAGCGGCCGCAGCATGTCGCTGAGGCGGAGCAGGAAGGCCTGGTGCTCCTCGCTCTCCCGCAGCGCCTTCGTCCGATCCGCGACCCGCTGCTCCAGGTCCGCCCTGGCCGTCTGCGCCTCCTTGAGGGCGCCGTTGACCACGTGCGCGGCGGAGGCGAACCCGGTCAGCCGGGTGAGCAGCCGGAGATCCTCGCCGTCGAAGGCGCGCCCGGCATCGTGGGCGCTGACCCAGAGCGTGCCGACGGGCTCGTCGTGGGCGTGGAACGGCACCAGCAGGATCTCGTGGATGAGCGGCTCCACCTTGGCGGCGGGGAAGTGGGCGTGCGGACGCGCGAACAGCAGGGGCGTGTCCCGGGTCACGACGATGCCGCAGGGGCTGCCGTCGAAGGGCATGAGTCCGCCGAGATGCTCGGCCCAGAGCCCGGCCACGGCCTGCCATTGGAAGCTCTTCGTCGCCTCGTCCGGGATGAGGATGCTGATGCCGGCGGACCCCGCCAGCTTCATCTCGACGATCAGATCGACGAGGCGCTGCAGGACCGTGCCGGGGCTGGCGGCCAGTTCCCGCGCCAGTTCCGACAGGGCCTGGGCCTCCGCCGCATAATCCGGTGGGCGGGCGGGACGCGTCGTCAACGCATCGGTGATCAGGACCTCGTCCAATCCCGCGAGGACCTCCGGGACCGGCGCCCTCTCGCCTCGGTGCTCGTCCGTCATCGGAGCCTGCGATTGTTGGGGAGGGGCTCAGGATACAACGTCCGCTCGCGCCAACCGATCCGGCCTGCAACTTATGCAAACCCGCGCGCCAAGCGCGTTAACCTGCGTTAGGCACAGGCCGGCGGCGACCGGGTGCCCGGTCCGAAATCTCCGTTTCCCGGAGCGGACGCACCGGCGGCGGCCGGGAACGGACCGTCTTCCCGGGACCACGGTCGGGCGGTGTCCATCAAGGCTGAGGCACCGGCACGGCGTCGCCCGCCGGGGCGTCCGCGTCCGGGCGCTGGCGCCGCGCCGCCTCGTCGGCGGCCTGCTGCGCGCGCAGGCGCGCCTGCCGCGCGGCCTCCTCGGCCGCTGCTTTCTCAGCGGCGAGTTTCTCCGCCGCCGCCTTGTCGGCCGCCGCCTTCAGCGCGAGGGCGCGGGTCTTGTCCATCTCGATGCGGCCGCGCCGCCGCAGCCGCTCGGTCTGGTCGGCCTCGAACAGCTCGATCTTCTCGAGTTCGCGCTGAAGCACCAGGGCGGCGAGGCCGTTCGTGGCCGGGCCGGCATCGACGCTGCGCTCCGGGCTGCGCAGCGTCCCGCCGAACCCGAGCTGGATCGACGGGGTCGCCCCGGTCCATCCCTTCGGGCTTTCGCCCGCCGTGAGGGTGCCGCGCGCGTCGAGGCGGCCATCCCTGAGGTCGAGCCCGAGGGTGCCCGCCCAGCGCGCCGCGCCGAGGTCGAGGCTCAAGGGGCCCGCCCGCAGGGTTCCGCCCACCAAGCTCACCGGGCTCGTCACCGGCCCGCGAGACACCAGCGGACCGGCACCCAGTTCCTCGACGACCAGCGCCTGCAGGCGCCCCTCGCGCAAGGGGTCGTCCTCGGCGAGCGCCTGGGTCAGCGCGCGGGGCAGGCCGGCGGGGTCGGCGCCCGGCAGGCCGAGGCCGGCGATGGCGATCTCGCCGCTGCCGCCGAGATTGTTCATCAGCCCGGTGAGGCTGGTGCCGGAGGCGCCGAAGCGCAGTTGGGCGTTGAGGCGGCCCGCGACGGGCCCGCCGCCGGCCAGGCCCGCGATCGCCGCATCCGTGATCGTCCCCTCGCCGGAGATTGCCGCCGCGCCGCCCTGGCGGCTGAGGGTGGCGCCGCCGGCGATCCGGCCGCCCGCGAGCGCGCCCGAGAGGTCGCTGAACGTCAGGGCCTCGCCGTCGAGGCTGGCGCGCAGCGCCGCGCCCGTCGCGACGAACCCGCGCCCGAGGTCGAGGGCATCGACGCGCAGGGCCAGCGAGACCGGCGGCCGGCCCGCCGGCATCGGCGCGAACCGCCCCGCCGGCTCCACCGGCAGGACCGTGGCGCCCGCGAGCAGCGGCAGGGAGAGCCGCGCCAGGGTGAGGTTCCCGCCGATCTCGCCCTCCGGCCCGCCGGTCAGGTCGGCGGAGACCGGCTGGCCGGCGATGCGCCCGACGAGTCCCGCCCGCGCCTCGGGGCCGGCGCGGGCGAGGCGCAGGCTCACCTCCGCCGGCAGCGGCCCGGGAACCAGGCGCGCGAGCGGCGCGGCACAGCCCGCGAGGCTCAGGAAGGGCGTCAGGTCGGGGGCGGAGAGCTGGACCTCTCCGGCGCGGGGGAAGTCCGCGCCGGATTCGAGCTCCAGCGGCTGCACGGTCGCGACGGACAGGTCGGCGATGGTGCCGCTCAGGCGCAGGGCGAGCCCGGCGCCCGCGCCACCCGCCTCCGCGGGCAGCGACGCGCCGGCCAGATGCAGGCGCCCGGGGCGCCGCAGGGCCGGCACGTCGCCCCGCCCGAACCAGGGGCCGGCATTGGCCGCCGCGACGGTGAGGTCGATGGTCTCGATGCGTCCGGCCCGGTTCAGGAGGTCGAGGTCCAGGGTGCCGCCGGCGGCATCGCCCTTGGCGGCCACCCGCAGAGTGTCGGCGGCGCCGGCATCCCGCTCCAGGCTGACGGCGAGGTCGAGGGCGCCCGCGCGCAGGAAGGCGGGGACGCGACGCGCCTCCGCCACCCAGACCCGGTCGAGGAGCGCGAACAGGGGGGCCGCCACCGCCGCCGAGACGCGGCCCGCGATCCGCCCGGTGCCGTCGGGGGCGATCCGCCCCGAGAGCCGGGCGTTGGCGCCGGCAAGCTCCGTGACGTCGAGGCTGTCGACCACGAGGCCCGCCCCGTCGGACTGGATGCTGGCCGCGATGGTGCCCTGGCCCGAATGCAGTCCGGCGGGGCCGTAGCGCACGTCGCGGGCCTGCAGGGTCAGGCCGAGATCGTGACCCTTCAGTTCCGAGAGGGCTCCGCCGAGGGCGGGCAGGGCGGCGATGTCGATGCCCTGGCCGGCGAGCTGCGCTTCGAAGCGGCCCTGGGTGGCCCCCTCGGCTGCGGTGTAGCGGGCGTTGCCGGTGATCCGGGCCTCGCCGAGACCGAGGCGCAGGTTGCGCAGGGACACAGTGGGCGCGGCCACGGATAGGTCGGTGCCGAGCTGCACCGGGCGCCCGTCCATCACGGCGACCGCCGGGCCTTCCAACCCGAGCCGGCGCAGGTAGCGCCCGAACCCGTCCGAGGCCGGCGTGTCGAGGGACAGGTGGCCGGTGAAGCGCAGGGCCGTGTCGGTGTCGATCTCGCCGCTCGCCCCGAGGACCGTCGCGCCGGGGGCGGTGACGTCGAGGCGGCGCAGGACGAGGCCGCCGGTGCGGTCCAGGGTGGCGCTGGCCGAAAGGCCCGACCATTCGTCGAAGCCGAACGCCAGGCTTTCGGCGGCGACGTCGAGGTCGAGCATGATCGGCAGGCCGGACCCGGTGCGGGCGCCGTTCGCCCAGCCCGCGCTCACGCCGCGCGCGATCAGCGCCTGTCCGGCCGCCGAGGTCAGGAAGGCATCGAGGTCGAGGCGCCGGGCGGCGAGCGCGAGGGCGCCGCGCCATTGGCGCAGGTCGAGGCGGCCGGTGCCCCCGAGCCGCACGGCCTGGCCGCCCGGGTCGATCTCCAGGGCGACGTCGCTGAACGTCGCCGTCAGGCCGCGACCCGTGAACTTGCCCGCCAGGGAGAACGGCAGGTAGGCGCCGGCCGCCTGGACCGGGGGGCCGACGACGATCCGGGCGCTGCCCTCCGCCTCGGGCACCACCGCGCGCAGCCCGGCCGCCTTCTGACCGGCGGACTTCTCGCCGGCGGTCTTCTCATTGGCCGCCCTGGCACCGGCCGGCACCCGCGACGGCACCAGGGTGATCCGCGCATCGGCCTCGAAGCGCGGCTGGGTGTCGCCGCCGCCCGCGATCTTCACCGCGACGCCGTCCGCGCTCGCTTCCCCGGTGGAGACCCGGAACGGCACCCCCCGGCTCGTGCCCTCCGCCCGCCAGGGCCCGAGGAGCGCGGGCGCCTGGACCCGCAGACCCTCGGCGTGGAACTGTTCCGTGCGCCCCGTGGCCGCCACCTGCGTGGTCAGCACGAACTGCGCGATCGTCAGGTCCTCGATGGCGAGGTCGCGCGCCGATCCGACGGGGAGCCCCGCGCCCGGCACCAGCATGCCTTCGCCGTCGGTGACGGGGAGCTTCACCTCCGCCCGGCCGATCCGCGTCTCGGTGAAGCGGATCTCGCCCTTCAGCAGCGGCGCCAGGGCGATCTCGGCCTTCAGCCATTGAAGGTCGAGGCTCGGCAGGTCGAGGCCCGGCCGATCGAGGCTCGGATTCTCGGAGGTGCCTGCCCCGAGCCGCAGGCGGTCGAGCTTCAGCCGCGGCGAGGGCAGGAGGCGCAGGCCGATGCGCCCCTCGGTGTGGGCCTCCAGCCCGAGGGAGCGGGCGATCGTCCGGTCGAGGGTGCCGCGATAGCCTTCCCAGGCCACGAAGGGCGGAACGGCGAGCGCCGCGACGAGCAGCAGGATGACGGCGCCCGCCAGCGCGGTCAGGATGTCACGCACCGTGTCTGTTCCGCCTCGTCACCCACATTCCGTGCGGCATAGCACAACGTCGGCGAATGTGCGTCCGGCCGCCGCCGCGATCTCCCCGCCATCATCCGGGGCCGGGGTTCGGGACCCGATGGCCGGGAAACCCGGCCGCCACGCGCCACAGGATTGATCGCGAGCGTCGCGAAGGAACACACTGTGCGTCGCGCCCGCCTGGTGGCGGCCCGTTCGGGGAGGGGCTGCATGGGTCAATCGCCACGATTGGCGGCCGCCTATGGGGGGCTTCTCGCCCTCCAGACCGCCGCGGCCTCCTGCCTGCTCTGGATGATCCTGCCGGTTTTCCGGCGAATGGTCTCTCGCCTCGGCGAGCCGCAGGAGCTCGAGCCCCGGCGTCTCGCGATCCTCGTCGGCAGCGTCGTCGTCCTGCAAGCCTGCTACTGGGTGAGGCTTCGGTGCGTCCCGATCTCCGCGCCGTTCCGGAACATCCTCGTCGGGCACCTGCTCCTGTTCTCCAGCCGCGCGAGCTTCTTCTTCGGCGGCGCGTTCTTCTCGCTGGTCTTCTTCCGGCATGTGCCCGAGCTCGGGGCGCTGCCGCCATTCGGCCAGGCCGCGGCCAAGGGAATCGCGATCCTCGCGGTCCTGTTCTCGCTGTTCTGCTACTCGCTGGAACTGGAGCGGCTGGGCAAGGCCATCGAGGACGCGCCGGGCGAGGGCCGGTGATCCGCCGGGCCGAGCGGGGCCGTCGCTTCGGCCTCGACGAGCCGCGGTTTGGAAGTGGCCTTCGGTGTCGCCTCGGTCGCGGCCGGATCGCCGAGGCGCCGGGCGATGGTGGCACGCGCCTGCGCGACGATCCGCTCGATGAACCGGAAGTGGTCGCGCTCGATCTCGCCCGCCGCGAGCCGCTCGAACAGCCACTCCGTGATGGCTTCGAACTCCGCGTCGGCGGCGGCGAGCTGCGCGCCGGTGCCGACCTTGGCCAGCCGGACCAATTCCACCACCCGGCGCAGCGTCGCGCCTTCCTCGTGGCTGCGCCGCCGCCGGCGCCGCGACGCGATCCAACCCACGAGGGGCGCGAGGATGGCAAAGACCATGACGGCGAGCCAGTAGACGTTGACCGTCTGGTCCAGGAGGCTTTCCTGCTCGCCGTTCAGGTAGGCCAGCGTCCCGGGATGGACGGGGAGCAGCGCGGACCGCTCGGTGTCGGGCGCCTCCATCTGGGCCGCCGCCGGCAGCGTGGTGACGAGCTTCGCCTTCGTGGTCGAGAGGAGCCGCGTGAGTTCGCCGGCCACGCGGTCCGGCAACCCGGGCCGGGAGACGAGCAGGATCCGGACCGCGACGGTGTTGATGGTTTCCGTCGGCTCGGTCGGCGTGCCCCCGAAGGTGCCCTGCTTGATCTCGACCGATTCATAGGCGGGCCAGCGGGCGGCGACGGCGTCCGCCTCGGCGATGTCGAGGTAGGACGGCTTGGCCTTGAGGCTCCTGCGGATGCCCGCGAAGGCGTCCGGGATCGCCCCCGGGCCGAGGGGGCCGCTGACGATCGCGGCGACGACGCGCCGCGCCCTCAAGGCGGGTCCGAATTCCGCGGGCGGCATCGCGAGGAGGTCGGCCGCGCGCAGCCCGTAGAAGTCCGTGAGAGCCTTGAGCAGGCCGGGATCGGCGCCCGTCGCCACGGCGAGCCTTTTGCCGGCGAGTTCGCTGACGCCTTTGATCTTCGCCTCCGGCGGCAGGATGACCGCGACGGCGTCCCGCAGCAGCACGAAGACCGTTCGGCCGTGCGCGGCCGCCGCGTCGTCGCTGCGCACCACCGCCAGGTCGACGCGGCCCTCCCTGAGGGATCTGGCGCCCTCGGCCAGGCTGTCCGTCGGCACGGGCACGAGGCGCACCAGCGGATGCTCGGCGGACAGGTCGCGGATGAGTGCGGCGAGCACCTTCTGTCCGTCGCTGCCCACCGGGCCGGTGGCGAGGGTCAGGCTGTACCGGGCGGAGATCAAGTCCGGATAGCGCGTCAGCAGGGAGGCCCCCGCCGCCGCCGCGAGGAAGAGGGCGCCGAGCGCCGCGGCGATCTTGAGCACCCGCCTCACGGCGCCCTCGTCCTGCCCGGCGTCAGGCGGAGCGATCCGCCGCGCCGGCTCCCCAGGAGCGAGACCGCCCCGATGGCATAGGCCGACGCCATCAGGACGTTGACGAGCCGCGCCGCGAAGGCCTCCCCGCTGCCGCCCGGCAACGGCGACATCCCGAGCCCCAGCAGGAGGATGAAGGTCGCCAGCGCGATCGCGTTGACCGGCGCCCGCGCACCGGCGCCCGCGATGCGGCCCGCGAACATCAGCGTGGCGGCGAGGCAGACGAGGACGAAGAACGGCAGCGTGTCGTTCATCAGGATCAGGTCGTAGGCGACGGCCGCCGCCACGCCGCCGATCAGGTTGCCCAGGATCAGCCCCAGTGCCGCGCGCCGCCCCGTCTCGGGATCGTGCTGCCGGAGTAGCGTCACGATCACGATCAGCACGACGACCGCGAGTTCCGTGGCGACGAGGATGAACCCGGTCAGGACCGGCAGCAGAACGAGGGTGTCGAGGAGCGCCCCACGTGCCGCGTCAGGCGGGGCCGAGGCGCCGATCGGCGGCGCACCGGATTCGGGGCCGCCGCCCGGAAATGCCGCGAAGGCGAGCCAGACGGTGAGCAGCGCCACGGTCCCCGCGCACAAGAGCGTCGCGGCAAAGCCCGTGGCCGCGTCCGGCGCGGCGACGGCGAGGACCGGCAGGGACACCGCCGCGATCTGGATCAGGAGCGTCACGAGGTCCGGCGCAGCCCTGCGATGCGCGTAGAACGACAGGTAGAGCAGGAGCGCCAGCGCGAGGATCAGGACGGCGGGATGGCCGATGAAGGAGGCCGTGACCGCGAGGACCAACCCCGTCGACAGCGCGATCGCGACGAGGAGGCCGACGCCCTGGCGAAGCGTCGGCGGCTGGCGGAGCTTGACGAGCATCTGCGCGGTCAGCAGGGGCACCAGGAAGGTCGCATCCCAGCCGCGCGCCTCGACGAGGCCGAAGCAGGCGGTGGCGCCGAAGGCGAGGCGAAGGGCGGCGCGGCGTGCCCCGGCAGGCCCGACGTCACGGGCGGGATCAGTGGACATAGGTCAGGAGCGCCACGAGCCGCATGCGGAACCGCCCGATGGCGTTCATCACGGGGCTGTCGTGGGGATAGACCATCACGCTCGCCTGGGAGCCGACGCGCAGGGGGCGGGTCTCCCGGTCGAACTCGATCCGCACCGGCATGGCTTGCGGCGTCCAGATCCAGCCGCTCTGGGCGCGCGGGCTGGGCAGGCCCGTGCGGGCATCGACGCTGCGGTTCCCGACGCCGTAGCCGAGGGCCGCGACGCGCCCCGGGATCACCCGTCCCGGCAGGATGTCGAGGACGATCTCGACGGGATTGCCCACCGCGATCGCCTCCAGGCTGTTCTCGCGGAACGCCGCCTCGATCCAGACCTCGCGCAGGTCGATATAGGTCATGGCGGCCTCGCCCTTGCCGAGCACCTGGCCGACCGCCAGCGAGAGATTGGTGACGCCGCCGTCGGACGGGGCGACGACCGCCGTGCGCGTGAGGTCGAGATTGGCCTGTTCCAGCGCGCCCAGGGCCTCGCGGATCTGAGGATTGTCCTGGCCCTGCGGCCCGAGGGTCTGCTGGGCCTTCTCGACCTCGGCCTGCGCCTGGGACACGCCCGCCTCGGCGGAGTCGAGGGTCGTCTGCGCCTGCTGCTGGCGGGCCTGGGCGTAGACGCCCTTCCTGACGAGCTCGAAGATGCGCCCCGTCTGCTCGCGCGCGTTCTCGCGCTTCGAGACCGCGTCGGCGAGCTTGGCCTGGGCCGAGGCGACGGCGGCCGTCGAGGCACCGATCGATTGCCCGGCGGCTTCGAGCTTCGCTTCGGCGCGGCGCACGGCGAGCGCATAGGCATCCGGATCGATGCGGAACAGGACCGTGCCGGCATTCACGCGCTGGTCGGTGCGCACGCCGACCTCGGTGACCTTGCCGGCGACCTCCGGGGCGATCCGCACGAGATAGGCCTGGACCAGGCCCTGCGCGGTGTAGGGTGTCTCGCGGTCACCGGCGATGCCGTAGGCGAAGAGGACCGCGCCCAGCGCCACGACCGCCAGGGTGACGCGGCGCACCGGGTTCTTCGCGGGGCTTTGCCGCTGCGCGGGAAAGTCCGGCACGGAGCCGTCGCCCTCGCGATCCGCTGACATCCGGGCCATGGCTGGAGCGATCTTTCAGTTGAGCTTCCGATAGAGCCGCACGATCGCCTCCTCGGCGACGAGCATCGTCACGACGACCACGATCAGCGTCACCATTCCGTGGAAGGCGCCCTCGAAACGAACGCTGCTGCCGAACACGACCGTCAGAGCCTCCAGGATCACGAACTTGGAGCCGAACAGGACCAGCCAGGCGAAGAAGAAGCGCGAAAATTTCATGACGGCGCCGGATCTCGCATTGAAGAAATCGGCGACCCAATGCTCGACGACGATCGTAAGCTTCAGCAGGACCTGCAGCAGGATGGCGGCCAGCAGGGAAATCGTGAACGACTCGATGAAGACTTTCCCGGAATATTCGACGAACAGGTTCAGCACGACGAGGTCGATCAGGATCGCCGTGAAATATCGCAGGAACAATCGCTGATTGTTCGACGGCGCGACGGCCGAGAGCGGCAGGAGTGTGTCGATCTGCGCTGCCATGGCCATGCGCGACTCCCGGGCATCAGTGAATCACCTGATGCTCAGACGCTACACGAATATTCGAGCAAAGTCGAAGGTGGTGCTATCAATCGCGTCGAAGCGAAGGATTGAATTGGATGGCGAGACGCCAGAGTCTAGTGCTTTCGCGTATCAGAAGCACTGTCGCGGGTTTTCCGAATACTCGTGTGCCCGACCTCCGCTTCTGAATGGAGACACGCGCCGGCCGGGCGCGGTGAGATCGGGCCGAGCCGGGCCGTCACTCCGCCCGCCGGTCGATGCCGATGCTCCGGCCGCGACACCCCCGGCCATTGGCCGACCGCAACGGGCAAGGCCATGGGGCGTTCGGCATGTGCGCAGAAGTTGTCGATCGTCGGTCGGTGTCGTCGAGTATCACCGTAGGTAGAATTATGATCTGGCGGCGCAAACGCTTGTAAGCAAGAAACCGTACAGTAGGATTGCGTTTTCCCTGTACCCTGAAAACCGTTCGCTTTTGTCAACGCCAGCGATTAAGCCGCCGTTCAACCTGAAACCCGTACCCGCCTTTCCTCGACGTCTCGCGTTCTCTTCCCGTCTCCGAACTTTCACTCCGATGGTCGGGCCGCCAGGCCAGAGCTTCCTGCCGAAGGTATGTCCGAATGACGCCGTCCTCGTCGCAGCTTGAGCCGAAGCTCCTCCTGAAAAGCCTGCGGGCCTTCCGCCGGGGGGACTTCGCGGCCCGCCTGCCCCTCGACCTGACCGGCATCGACGGTGAGATCGCCGAAGCCTTCAACGACATCGTCGAGCTGAACCAGGGGCTGGCGCGCGAACTCGACCGGGTCGCGCGCGCCGTCGGCAAGGACGGCCGCATCGGGGAGCGCGGCAAGCTGCCGGCGGCAACCGGCGGCTGGAACGATTGCGTGGACTCGGTCAACGCGATGATCGGCGATCTCGTGCAGCCGACCACGGAAGTCGCGCGCGTGATCGGGGCCGTGGCCAAGGGCGACCTCAGTCAGACCATGCAGATCGAGATCGAGGGCCGCCCGCTCCGGGGTGAGTTCCTGCGCATCGGCAAGGTGGTCAACACGATGGTGGACCAGCTCAACTCCTTCGCCTCCGAGGTGACCCGCGTCGCCCGCGAGGTCGGCTCGGAGGGCAAGCTCGGCGGCCAGGCGCAGGTGAAGGGGGTCGGCGGCACCTGGAAGGACCTCACCGACAACGTCAACCTGATGGCGGCCAACCTCACGGGGCAGGTCCGCAACATCGCCGAGGTGACCACCGCCGTCGCCCGGGGCGACCTCTCGAAGAAGATCACCGTGGACGTGAAGGGCGAGATCCTCGCCCTGAAGCTGACGATCAACACGATGGTGGACCAGCTCAACTCCTTCGCCTCGGAGGTGACCCGCGTCGCCCGCGAGGTGGGGTCTGAAGGCAAGCTCGGCGGCCAGGCCCAGGTGCGCGGCGTCGGGGGCACTTGGAAGGACCTCACCGACAACGTGAACATGATGGCGGCCAACCTCACGGGCCAGGTCCGCGGCATCGCGGACGTGGTGACGGCGGTGGCTCAAGGCGACCTCAAGCGCAAGCTCTCGGTGGACGCCAAGGGCGAGATCGCGGCCCTCGCCGATACGGTCAACAAGATGATCGAGACCCTGGCGATCTTCGCGGACCAGGTCACCAACGTCGCGCGCGAGGTCGGCGTCGAGGGCAAGCTCGGCGGGCAGGCCCGGGTGCCGGGGGCCGCCGGCCTGTGGCGGGACCTGACCGACAACGTCAACCAGCTCGCGGCGAACCTGACGACCCAGGTGCGCGCCATCGCCGAGGTGGCGACCGCGGTGACCAAGGGCGACCTCGCCCGCTCGATCTCGGTGGAGGCCTCGGGCGAGGTGGCCTCCCTGAAGGACAACATCAACGAGATGATCCGCAACCTTCGGGATACGACCCTGAAGAACGCGGAGCAGGATTGGCTGAAGACGAACCTGGCGAAGTTCACCCGGATGCTGCAGGGCGAGCGCGACCTCGCCACGGTCTCGAACCTGATCCTGTCCGAGATCGCATCGCTGGTGAACGCGCAGCGCGGCGTCTTCTACATGGTGGAGGCCGACGCGGGCGAGCCCGTGCTCGATCTGATGGCGAGCTACGCCTTCACCGAGCGCAAGAACCTCTCGAACCGCTACCGCATGCGCCAGGGCCTCGTCGGGCAATGCGCCTTCGAGAAGAAGCGCATCCTGCTCACCAACGTGCCGGGCGACTACATCACCATCGGCTCCGCCCTCGGCGAAGCCGCTCCCCTCAACATCATCGTGCTGCCCGTCCTGTTCGAGCAGGAGGTCAAGGCGGTGATCGAGCTCGCCTCGTTCAGCCGCTTCAGCGAGACCCACCAATCGTTCCTGGACCAGCTCACGGAATCGATCGGCATCGTGCTCAACACGATCGCCGCCAACATGCAGACCGAGGGCCTGCTCAAGCAGTCGCAGCTGCTCACCGGCGAGCTGCAGAGCCGGCAGGAGGAACTCAAGAAGACGAACGACCGCCTCGAATTGCAGGCCGCCTCGCTTCAGCAATCCGAGGACATGCTCAAGAACCAGCGCGAGCGCCTGCAGACGACGAACGAGGAGCTGGAGGAAAAGGCACGCCTCCTCGAGATCCAGAAGAAGGAGGTCGAGGGCAAGAACCGCGAGGTCTCCATCGCCAAGACGGCCCTGGAGGAGAAGGCCGAGCAGCTCTCGCTCACCTCGCGCTACAAGTCGCAGTTCCTGGCCAACATGAGCCACGAGCTGCGCACGCCGCTCAACAGCCTGCTGATCCTGTCGAAGCTCCTGTCCGAGAACAAGGACGGGAACCTGAGCGACAAGCAGCGGGAATTCGCCAAGACCATCAACGCGGCCGGCTCGGACCTCCTGTCGCTCATCAACGACATCCTCGACCTGTCCAAGATCGAGTCCGGAACCGTGTCGCTGGAACTCGGCAACGTCGCCCTGCAGGACATGGTCGACCACCTCGACCGCACCTTCCGGCAGGTCGCCGAGGAGCGCCGGCTCGGCTTCACCATCGAGGTCATGCCGGGCCTGCCGGCGGCGGTGCGCACCGATTCCAAGCGCCTGCAGCAGGTGCTGCGCAACCTCCTCTCGAACGCCTTCAAGTTCACCGAGACCGGCAGCGTGACGCTGCAGATCGGGTCGGCGGAAGGCTCGCCGCTGCGAACCGGCAGCCAGTGGATGGCGTTCTGCGTCAAGGATACGGGGATCGGCATCCCGGAGGACAAGCAGCGCATCGTGTTCGAGGCGTTCCAGCAGGCGGATGGCACCACCAGCCGCAAGTATGGCGGGACAGGCCTGGGCCTGGCGATCAGCCGCGAGATCGCGCGCCTGCTGGGCGGTGAGATCGTCCTCGAGAGCCACCCCGGACAGGGCAGCACCTTCACGCTGTTCCTGCCCTACGAGCCCCCGGTGCATGCGGGTACGAACGCCCCCGCCGACCTCGCCGAGAGCCAGGGCGCGCCGCCCCCGCACAACCGCCAGCCCTCCACCGCCATGGCGCTCTCGGCCTCGGCGGACGACCGCCACGTCATCCACCCGGGGGATCACACGGTCCTGATCGTGGAGGACGACGCCATGTTCGCCTCCGTTCTCCTGGAACTCGCCCGCGAGCGCGGCTTCAAGGGGCTGATCGCGCAGGACGGCGCCGGGGCGCTCGCGCTGGCGCACCGCTACAAGCCCAACGCCATCACGCTCGACATCGGGTTGCCCGACATGGACGGCTGGGCCCTGCTCGACCTCCTGAAGAACGATCCGCGCACGCGGCACATCCCCATCCACGTCATCTCCGTCAACGACGAGAAGAAGCGCGGGCTCAAGGCCGGCGCCTTCGGATTCCTGGAAAAACCCGTCGATCGCGAGGGCTTGTTGAAGGCCCTGGAGCGCTCGAAGGAGTTCATCACCCGCCCGGTCCGCAACCTCCTCCTCGTCGAGGACGACGAGAACCAGCGCGCCGGGATCACGGCCCTGCTCGGGATGGAGGACGTGCAGGTCTTCGGCGTCGGCACCGGGGCGGCGGCCCTCGAGGCGGTGGAGGGCGGGCGCTTCGACTGCGCCATCGTCGATCTCGGCCTGCCCGACATGCACGGGGCCGACCTCATCCAGCAGATCCGGGCGGCACCGGGCGGCGAGGAGTTGCCGATCATCGTCTACACGGGGCGCGAACTCACGGCGGCGGAGGAGCACCAGCTCAAGCAGACCGCCTCGACCGTCATCCTCAAGGACTCCCTCTCGTCGGAGCGGCTCCTGGACGAGACGGCGCTGTTCCTGCACCGCGCCATCGGCAACGCGCCCGCCGACGACCGGATCGTGGTCGAGCGCCGGGAGCCCGCCTCGCTCCAGGGCTGCCGCGTCATCCTCGTCGACGACGACCTGCGCAACATCTTCTCGCTCACCAGCGCCCTCGAGGAATACGGGCTGACGGTGCTGTTCGCCGAGAACGGCCGCGACGGCATCGAGCTCCTGAAGGCCAATCCCACCGTCGACGCGATGCTGGTCGACATCATGATGCCGGGCATGGACGGCTACGAGACCATGCGGGCGGTGCGCAGCCACCACGCCTTCCGGTCGCTGCCGCTGATCGCCGTCACCGCCAAGGCGATGAAGGGCGATCGCGAGAAGTGCCTGGAGGCCGGGGCCTCGGATTACGTCTCGAAGCCCATCGACATGGACCAGCTTCTCGCGGTCCTGCGCGTTCAGCTCGACCGGCGCAGCATCGCGGCGGATCGGGACGCGCATGGCGTGAACGGCGCGGCTCCGGCGGCGGGCACGGCTCCGGTGGCGGGCTCTTCCCCATGAGCGAGCTCTCGACCCTCGTCGCGCCGGGGCCGGATGGTCCGGGCGTCGTGGCGGAAACCGGGGATCCGGTGATCCGCGCCAAGATCCTGATCGTCGACGACGATCGGCGAAACCTGCTCGCCGCCTCGGAGGTGCTCGACGAGCCCGGCCTCGACCTCGTCCTGGTGGACTCGCCGGAGGAAGCCCTGCGCCGGACCCTGCGCGACGACTTCGCGCTGATCCTGCTCGATGTGCAGATGCCCCGCATGGACGGCTACGAGGTCGCCTCCCTGATCCGGAGCCGCCCCCGGAGCTCGCAGGTCCCGATCCTGTTCCTGACGGCCCACAACAAGGACGACATCCACATCTTCCGCGGCTACTCGGCCGGCGCCGTCGACTACGTCTTCAAGCCGATTCAGCCCCTGGTCCTGAAATCGAAGGTCGGCGTCTTCGTCGAGCTCTACCGCAAGACCGAGGAAATCCGGCGGAAGGCGGCGGCCGAAAAGCAGTTGCTCCTCGAGAACCTGCGCGTTCGGGGCGAGAAGCTCGAAGCCGAGCGGGCCCTGCGCAGGGGCGAGCAGCATCAGGCCGCCGTGCTGCGCAGCCTTCCGATCGCCCTCTACACCGCGCCCCTCGGGGAAACGGACCGCTGCCTGAACTTCACCAGCGACAACATCGAGCGGATCACCGGTTTCCCCCGTGACGCGTTCGGGGGGGCGGGTTTCTGGCAATCGCAGTTGAATGCGCAGGACAGGGACCCGGTTCTCGCCGCGCTCCGCGCCGTCACCGAGACCGGCACGGTCTCGCTGGAATATCGCTGGCGCAACGCCGATGGCGACGAGCGGCACATCCTCGATCAGATCGTCGTCAACCATCCCGACGACGGCAGCCCGCCCGAGCTCTTCGGGATGTGGTTCGATGTGACGGAGCGCAAGGAACTCGAACTCAGCCTGCTCCACGCCTCGAAGCTCGAGGCCGTCGGCCGTCTCACCGGCGGCATCGCGCACGACTTCAACAACATGCTGAGCATCGTCATCGGGAACCTGGACCTGCTGCAGGGCTCGCTTCGCGGCGACGAGAAAGCCCTTCGGCGCGTGCAGAACGCCATCGAGGGCGCGCAGCGCTGCGCCGAACTCACGAGCCGGCTCCTGACGTTCTCGCGGCGCTCTCCCCTCCAACCCGTGGGCCTGGATTTCGCGGCCTTCATGCCCGGCCTGATCGAGCTGCTCAAACGCACCCTGGGCGAGCGGGTCAGCCTGTCCCTCTCGATGGAGGAGCCGCTGCCGGACATCTGCGTCGACCACGCGCAGTTGGAGGCGGCCCTGATCAACCTGGCGGTCAATGCCCGCGACGCCATGCCGGAGGGTGGACGTCTGACGATATCGGTTCGCCCCCAGGCGCATGCCGCCGCGGGCGGCGAGGCGGCCGACAGGTTCGTCGAGATCACGGTCTGCGACACGGGCACGGGCATGCCGCCCTCCGTCCTGGCCCGGGTCTTCGAGCCCTTCTTCACGACCAAGGAGGCGGGCAAGGGCACCGGGCTCGGCCTCAGCATGGTGCACGGCTTCGTTCAGCAGAGCGGCGGCGCGATCTCCGCCGAGAGCGTGCCGGGACAGGGCACCCGCATCACCCTCGCGCTGCCGGCGGCGGACCGCGACGACCGGACCCGGGCGGCGCCGCATCCGGACGAGATGTCCGAAGCTCTGCAGGGTGGCGGTCGAACGATCCTCGTGGTCGAGGACGACGACGACGTGCGCCAGACCACGGTCGCGGCCATGGAAGCGCTCGATTTCGAGGTCTTCGCGGCCCGGAACGGCGATGAGGCGCTCACGCTCCTCGACCAGAAACCGGGGATCGCCCTCGTGTTCAGCGATGTGAACATGCCGGGGTCCCTGACGGGTCTGGAACTCGGTCATCTCGTGAGACGGCGATGGCCCCACATTCCGATGATCCTCACCTCCGGCTTCCTGCGCGAGGAGCAGGATGCGAGCGCCTTCGATCTGCTGCAGAAGCCGTACCGCGCGGCGGACCTCGTCTCGAAACTGCAGGCGCACCTGCTGAATTCAGAGGCGCCCCCTTCGGACACTTCAACCTTGGCGCTGGAGGCCTGAACCACGTCGCGCCTGACGGTATCGGGGCCCGTGACCCCGTCGCGGAACCGGCCGGCGACCGGGCGCGTGGTCTCAGCGGCGTCCCGGAACGACGATCGGGGCGGAGGGGGCGCTCGGGCGGAACAGGTCGCTGCGCTGGATGTCCATGCGCGTCTGGTTGTTCTGGAACTGCTGGCGCTGCTCGATGCCCCGGATCTCGCTGCGGTTCGAGAGCCGCTCGTTGGTGGCGTTAAGGCTGTCGATCCCGCCGCGCGACTGGGCGAGGGCCGGGCCCGCCGCGAGGAGCGCCAGGCCGGCGAGGAGGGTGGCACGCATGGATTCGTCCTTGTTCGATGACGTGTGGGATCTGCCGAGACGACTCGCGGGTGCGAAGGCGGGTTCCCGAGGCCCTGGCCCATGCGACCCTGTGGTGACGGCCCGGCGCCGAGCGCCGGCGACGCCCGATCGCTCCGGCGACCCGGCCCACCCTCGACGCCGTTCGCGTTTTGGTCCAGGGATGGGCCCATGACCCAGCGCTCCGACGCGGCCGGCCACTTCGCCACCGACGCCGCCCCGACCTCCATCGCCGCCCGTGCCATGGCCGCCCTGCGGCCCCAGGGCGGGTCCTATCTCGAAGGGCTGAACCCCGATCAGCGCCGCGCCGTGGAGGCGACCGACGGGCCAGTCCTGGTGCTCGCCGGCGCGGGCACCGGCAAGACCCGCGTGCTGACGACGCGCATCGCCCACCTCATCGCGACGGGCAAGGCCCGGCCCTTCGACATCCTTTCGGTGACCTTCACCAACAAGGCCGCCCGCGAGATGAAGCACCGCATCGGCGGGCTCATCGGGCCGGCGGGCGAGGGCATGCCCTGGCTCGGCACCTTCCATTCCATCGGCACCAAGATCCTGCGCCGCCACGCCGAACTCGTGGGCCTGCGCTCGGATTTCACCATTCTCGGCATGGACGACCAGCTTCGCCTGATGAAGCAGGTCATCGCCGACCAGAACATCGACGAGAAGCGTTGGCCGGCGCGCGCCCTGTCCTCGGCCATCGACGGCTGGAAGAACCGGGGCCTCCTGCCCGAGCAGGTGCCGCCGGGCGAGGCCCAGGCCTTCGCCTTCGGCAAGGGCGGCACGCTCTACTCCGCCTACCAGGCCCGGCTGCTGACGCTCAACGCCGCCGATTTCGGCGACCTGCTGCTGCTCTGCCTCAAGCTCTGGCGCGAGAACCCCGACGTGCTGGAGAACTACCAGCAGCGCTTCCGCTACATCCTGGTGGACGAGTACCAGGACACCAACGTCGCCCAGTACCTCTGGCTGCGCCTGCTGGCGCAGGGGCACCGCAACGTGGCCTGCGTGGGCGACGACGACCAGTCGATCTACGGCTGGCGCGGGGCCGAGGTCGACAACATCCTGCGCTTCGAGCACGATTTCCCCGGCGCCGTCGTGGTGCGTCTCGAGCGCAACTACCGCTCCACCGGCCATATCCTGGCCGCCGCCTCCGGCCTCATCGCCAAGAACGAGGGCCGGCTCGGCAAGACGCTGCGCACCGAGGACGTGCCCGGCGAGAAGGTGACCGTCTCGGGCGCCTGGGATTCCGAGGAAGAGGCGCGCCAGCTCGCCGAAGCCATCGAGAGCCTCCAGGCCAAGCAGCACCCCTTGTCCGAGATCGCCGTGCTGGTGCGCATCTCCGCGCAGATGCGCGAGATCGAGGATCGCTTTGTCCAGCTCGGGCTGCCCTACCGCGTCATCGGCGGTCCGCGCTTCTACGAGCGGGCCGAGATCCGCGACGCGCTGGCATACCTGCGCGTCACCGCCAACCCGGCCGACGACCTCGCCTTCGAGCGCATCTTCAACACCCCGAAGCGGGGCCTCGGCGATGCGACGCTGCAGGCGCTGCACGCCTATTCCCGCGCCGAGCGGGTGCCGCTCCTGCAGGCGGCCCGCCTCGTCGTCGAGACCGACGAGCTCAAGCCCCGCGCCCGCTCGGGCGTGCGGGCGCTGGTCGAGAGTTTTTCCCGCTGGTCGCGGATGATCGGCACACAGCCGCATTCCGAGGTGGCCCAGACCATCCTGGAGGAATCCGGCTACACCGAGATGTGGCAGAAGGATAAGTCCGCCGACGCCGCCGGGCGCCTCGAGAACCTCAAGGAGTTCGTGCGCTCCATGGAGGAATTCCCGGATCTGGCCGCCTTCCTCGAACACGTCTCGCTCGTCATGGAAGCCAGCGAGCAGGAGGGGGCCGACCGCGTCTCGCTGATGACGCTGCATGCCGCCAAGGGCCTGGAGTTCGACACCGTGTTCCTGCCCGGCTGGGAGGACGGCCTGTTCCCCAACCAGCGCGCGCTCGACGAGAGCGGCCGCGCCGGCCTGGAGGAGGAGCGCCGTCTCGCCCATGTGGGGCTGACCCGCGCCCGCAAGCGCGCCAAGCTGTCGTTCGCCGTCAACCGGCGCATCCACGGCCTGTGGTCCTCCACGATCCCGAGCCGCTTCATCGACGAGTTGCCCGAGGACAGCGTGGACGTCCTCGACGCGCCCGCCCACTTCTCGGCCGGGGCCTCGCGCTTCGACCGCAATCCCACCCCCTTCGGCTCGTCCTACGGCACGCCGGGCTGGCAGCGGGCCCAGGCCAACACCGCGCAGAACGGCAACGCCAACGGCTACGGCGTCGGCAACCGCGCCCCGTCGGGACGCGGGGGGCCGCGCCAGATCGAGGGCGAGCTCATCGCCAAGTCGAGCGGGGCCCCCTCCGCCTTCAGCCTCGACATGCGGGTGCTCCACATGAAGTTCGGCCCCGGCACCGTGGTGGGTGTGGACGGAAACAAGCTCACCGTTGATTTCGACAAAGCCGGCCGGAAGATGGTGCTCGACAGCTTCATCCAGGAAGCCTGATCCTCAGGGTCCTGGACGGAGGCGCGAGGGGCGGGCGTCGATGCGGACTGCGTCTTCTCCGGCACGGGGCCGGGCAATCGGCCCGCACGATCCCGCACTGCGGGATCGGCGCAGACTTTTTACACCATTCACAAGAATAGTGGCTGTCACGCCCCTGTCGCGGCGATCGCGGCATGGTGCGTGCAACGCTGGAATTCGTGGTCAGGTGGAGCCACGACGGGAATCCACAGGTGAGATGGCGCCCCCTGGAACTTGGAGGCGGTCGCCGGATTGGCTGTAAAGCGGGCGAGTATGGAAAGGATCGCCGGGACGGGATTGGTCAAACAATGACACGACGCAAGTTCAGCAAGTCAGGCTCAGATTAAATCCAGGTTGGCAAGTCCGGTTGGAGTGTTGATCGATGAAGAGACGCCGCGCACGACTTGAACTCGTTGAGGACCGCCCGGTCCGGCTGCACAAGACCCGCTTCGACGAAGAACGCATCCTCAGTCCGATCCAGCCCCTCACCGAACGCCAGGCGCAGTATCTCGACGCCCTGGCCCTTCACAAACAGGTGATCGTGCTCGGCCCCGCCGGCACCGGCAAGACCTTCATCGCCGGGACCCGCGCCGCCGACCAGCTCCGCCAGCGCCGCATCGCCAAGGTCATCATCACGCGGCCCAACGTGCCCTCCGGCCGCTCGCTCGGTTTCTTCCCCGGCACCCTGGAAGAGAAGATCGCGCCCTGGGTCGCTCCCCTCACGGAGACCATCAAGGAGCGCATGGGCGAGGCCGCCTTCGAGATCGCGGTGAAGACCGGCGACATCGAGGTCGTGCCCTTCGAAGTCATGCGCGGGCGCACCTTCAAGAACTGCCTCGTGATCCTCGACGAGGCGCAGAACACCACCACCGCCGAGATCAAGATGTTCCTCACCCGCATCGGAGACGATTGCCAGGTGATCATCAACGGCGACGTCTCGCAGACGGATCTGCGCGAGACGTCGGGCCTGCGCACCGTCATTCACCTCATCAAGAGCCGGATGATGCCGATCCCAGTGGTAGAATTTACCCTCGACGACATCGTCCGCTCGGGAATTTGTGCTGAATGGGTGCGGGCTTTCGAGGAAACGAATCTCTGACTCGCGTGTTATCAGCGGCGGACCGGAACGGGGTCCGCCGCTCACTCCGGTGCGCGACACACGTTTCTCGGGCCCCTCGGCTCTTGAGGCGAACCGGGTGCCGCGCTCGGGACTAAGAAAAACAGGAGTCTTCACGTGAGGAAACTGACCCTAGCCTTCGCCGTGCTCGCCTCGCTCGGCGGTGCCAGCCTCGCCACCTCCGCCTCGGCCGCGCCCGGCGCGCCGATGGGCGTCACCGCGCCCGAGACCGTGTCCACCGTGCAGATGCGCATGGAGCGCCGCATGGAGCGTCGGATGATGCACCGCCGCATGGAGCGCCGGATGATGCACCGTCACATGGAGCGCAAGATGATGCACCGTCGCATGATGCGCCGGATGTGATCGGGCCGAAAGCCTGAGTTTTTCGGAGAAGGGTCCCTCGCGGGGCCCTTTTTCTTTGGCGCGAACCGCTCGGGGAAACAGGTCGGCGTCAGGTCTTGGGCGTTGTCGAGCCCGTGGTCTTGGGCGACGGCGCCGCGGTCTTCTGGGCCGGCTTGGCGGCCTTGTCGCCGACCGTCTTGTCGTCGCCCGCGGGCTTCGCCTTCGCGGAGGCCAGCGTCGCATGCGCGACCTTCGCGGGCGCGTGCTTGGCCTCGAGCTTCAACTCGGGCTTGGGCGCCTCCGCCGTCGCCACGACCGGAGCCGTCGCCGCATCGGCGGCAGGCGTCGCGGGCGTGCCGTTGCTGAACAGGTTGCCCAGCACCTTCCTGTAGGCCGCCGGGTCGCCCTCGGCATCGGCCACCATCACGCGGGCGGGCTTGGCCGGTTCGGCGACGATGGGTTCGGGCTTGGCGGGCGGGGCGGCACCCTTCCGGGCGAGGTTGGCGGCCGCCGCCTTCGTGGGGATCGGCGCGGCGGCGGCCATCATCACCGGGCGGCCCTTGGCGTCGACCTCGATCTCGCGCTCGGCGGCGAGGCTCTCGGGGCGGCTGACGTCGCCCAGCTTGTGCTGGGCGTAGTCCTTCGGGTCGATTGGCAGTTCGGGCTCCGGTTTGCCGAGGCTCGCGAAGGTCAGCGTGCTCGACGGGGTCTGCGCCCCGCGGAAGACCGGGTTCTGGCTGCCGTCGTCGTAGACGAGACGGGTGGCGGGCGTCCCCTTGGCGATCAACTCGGCGATCTCGCGATTGTCGCGCTCGCGCTTCTCGGCCACTTGGGGCTCGACCTTGGGGCTACAGGAGCCGGCCGCCGCGTCCGCTCCCCCGAAGACGTACTTGGTGCCGCACAGGCCCACGCGCGGCTCCTCGCGCAGAGCCTCGAAGTAATCCGAACCCTCCTTGAGGTTCTTCCAGAACGGAGCGTTCGGATCGTTGCGGAATTTGGCGACGTTCGCCGCCGTCATCCGGAAGGGATAGGACTGGAACTGGAAGGCCCGCTGGCCACCAGCGAAGGAATCGCGCGCGAGCGCGTAGATCTCGCCCATCGATTCGTCCGTCATGGCAAAACAGCCCGAGGACGAGCAGGTGCCGTGCACCATGATGTAATTGCCCGTCCGTCCATTCGCCCGGTCATAGGCGTTCGGATAGCCGGTATCGAAAGAGAGATAGTACGACGAGTTCGGGTTCATCTGACCCGGCGTCACCGTGTAGAAGCCTTCCGGCGCCTGGCGGTCGCCCTGCTTGGTCTTCGGGCCGAGCTGGCCCGACCAGCGGCAGATCGGGAATGTCTTGAGGAGCGCGTACTGGCCGTTGGCGCCGCGCTTCCAGACCTCCATCTCCGCTTCCTTCTTGTAGGCGCGGACGAGGATCGGGTCGTTCTGGGACATGCCCTTCTGCGCCATCAGCGCCAGGGTCTTCTGGGAGACGGGCGCGAGGGCCCGAAGCGGGATGCCGCCGCCCGTCGAGCCGTCCTGGCAGGCGCCCAACGTGAGTGCGAGCGCAGCGAAACCGGCGGCCACGAGCGGGCGCATAGCCATGGGGAACCCCGTCCTCAGTCACGCGGCCGCAGGATCTCGCCCGCTGGCCGCCACTCCCCAACCCTTTAGCGTCGTTAAACTTACCCGCTTGTTACCGCAAGGCGAAGCAAGGTGGGGGCGGTGCACCTTGGGGATTGCGAGCATCATGGGTGAGCCGGGCGTGATCTTGCCCCAATCTTCACGGCGCGCCCGCCCGTCGCGGCATCCCTGCCGCGAGGCGTTTGATTTCGCACGGCTTTCGCACCGGCGGTCCGCAGCCGAGACCGGCAAGATCCTGATCGACACCGATGAACGAATGCCGCGTTAGTTCCACTGGCGATCCGCGTCAGAACGACGCAGAAGAGTGGGCCGTTTTACAGCTTACGTCCGATGTCCAGGAATTTGGCGGCGCGCCGATCGCGAATCTCGTCCGGGCTCAAACCGTCGAATTCGGCCAGGGCAGCTTGCATCGCCGCCCCCGCCGCCGTGATCGCCGCGTCGCGGCCACGATGCGCGCCGCCGGTGGCCTCCGGCACGATGCCGTCGATGATGCCCAGACGCAGCAGGTCCTGCGCGGTGATCTTCATGGCGGTGGCCGCGTCCGCCGCGCGGCCCTGGTCGCGCCACAGGATCGAGGCCGCGCCCTCCGGCGAGATCACGCCGTAGATCGCGTGCTCCAGCATCAGGACGCGATTGGCCGTCGCCAGCGCTATGGCGCCGCCCGAACCGC
The DNA here is from genome assembly GCF_028290105.1 of Methylobacterium sp. Taxonomy (GTDB): domain Bacteria; phylum Pseudomonadota; class Alphaproteobacteria; order Rhizobiales; family Beijerinckiaceae; genus Methylobacterium. The sequence continues at coordinate 13,323 of NZ_JAQGKL010000102.1, read as the reverse complement.
CTTCGCCGATGACCAGGGCGACGTTCGGCACGCCCAGCGCCAGGCAGGCTTCCGTCGAGCGGGCGATGGCCTCGGCCTGCCCGCGCTCCTCCGCCTCGATGCCCGGAAATGCGCCCGCCGTGTCGACGAAGGCCAGGACCGGCAGGCCGAACCGGTCGGCGAGTTCCATCAGGCGCACGGCCTTGCGGTAGCCCTCGGGCTTGGCCATCCCGAAATTGTGCCGCAGGCGCGTCTCGGTGGTGGAGCCCTTCTCCTGGCCGAGTACGCAGACCGGGCGGCCATGGAAACGCCCGAAGCCGCCGACGATGGCCTGGTCCTCGCCGAAGGCACGGTCACCCGCCATGGGGGTGAATTCGGTGATGAGCCCGGCGCAGTAATCGATGAAGTGCGGACGCTGCGGATGGCGGGCCACCTGCGTCTTCTGCCAGGGCGTCAGGTTGGCGTAGACGTCCGAGAGTGCGGCGGCGGCCTTCGCCTCCAGACGCCCGACCTCCTCGCTGATCGAGACCGCGCCGTCGCGCGCGCCCACGGCCCGCAATTCCTCGACCTTGGCCTCGAGTTCGGCGACGGGCTTCTCGAAATCCAGGTAGGTGCGCATCACCGTCATCGGTCGGAGGTCCATTTCGTACACGGGCGCGGCACCGGATGCTCCGGCGGGCGCGCGACCGTTCTCATGCGGATCGTGTCGGGCCTATGGCATGCACCGGCGAGGTGACGCGGCCGCAGGGTGTTGGGGAAGCAGGGGCGGGTGTCAACCGAGCGGCGCGATCCCGGCCCAGCCCCTCACCCGACGAGCGCGAGCAGCCCGATGAGCATGATAGGCATGCTCAGGCCCGCCAGTACGGTCTGCACGGCGGTGATCCCCGCCATGAGGGGGGCATCGCCCCCGAGCTGGCGGGCCATGATGTAGGAGGAGGAGGCGGTCGGCAGCGCCTGGAACAGCAGCGCCGTGGCGGCGGCGGGGCCGTGGAGCCCGAGCGCCAGGCAGGCGGCCAGGGTCGCCAGCGGCATCGCCACGAACTTCGCCGCCGAGGCGACGAGGATGGGCCGCACCCAGGTCCGCGCCGAGCCGAAATCGAGGGCCGCGCCGACGCAGAGCAGTCCCAATGGCAGGGAGGCCTGTCCGAGGGACCGCAGGGCCGGTTCGAGACCAAGCGGGAGACCGACGCCACCGGCCTTCATGCCAATGCCGACGAGGCAGGCCAGGACCAGCGGATTGAGCGCGATGAGGCGCAGCAGCCCGGGGAGCGACGGGCGCCCGTGGGTGCCGAAGCGGGCGAAGACGAGGACGCAGAGGATGTTCACGGTGGGCACGATGGCGGCGTTGGCCACCGCCGCCATCGCGATGCCCTGGGCGCCGAACAATCCGGCCGCCACGGAGACGCCGACGTAATTGTTGAAGCGCACGCCGCCCTGGAAGACCGAGGTGAAGGCTGCGCCTTCGAAGCCGAGGAGCTGGCGGCTGGCGAGGAGGATCGCGGCGACGAGCAGGGTGGAGCCCACCAGCACGCTGGCGAGCGCTCCGATGGGGACCCCCGCCAGCGGCGCCGTGACGAGTCCGTGGACGAAGAGGGACGGGAGCAGGACGTAGAAGCCCAGCCGCTCCGCCTGCGGCCAGAAGGCGTCGCCGAGGAAGCGCGAGCGGCGCAGGGCCGCGCCGAGGCCGATAAGGAGGACGATGGGCAGGAGTGCGAGGAGGATCGTGCCGGTCATGGGTTCGGGCCGGGAGGGTCCGTCGGCTTAGCGGTGCAGCGCGGGTTTCGCCACCGTGTCATCCGCCCGGCAAAGTGGCTGCCTATGACAAAGACCGCCTCCGCGTCTCCAGGATGGGCCGGGAGCCCTGGCCTATGCCGCGATTCTGGGTGTTGTGGTCGGCACGACCGCGCCGTTCGAGCGCGACCCTCGCGTATCATACCGCCCGACCACAAATCTGACGTCCCGATCGGAGCCCGCCCATGACCCTGAAGAACAGAACCGCCGTCGTCACCGGCTCCACCAGCGGGATCGGCCTTGCCGTGGCCCGCGCCTATGCGGGGCAGGGTGCGAATGTCGTCCTCAACGGCTTCGGCAAGCCAGAGGACATCGAGTCGGCACGCAGCGGCATCGAGTCCGAATTCGGCGTGAAGGCGATCCATTCGCCTGCCGATATGACGAAGCCCGAGGAGATCGCCGGTTTCGTCGCGCTCGCGGAGGAGACCTTCGGCTCCGTCGACATCCTGGTGAACAACGCCGGGATGCAGTTCGTCTCGCCGATCGAGGACTTCCCGCCGGAGAAGTGGGAGCTGATCCTGGCGCTCAACCTGTCCTCGGCCTTCTACACCATGCGGGCGGCAATTCCGGGCATGAAGCAGCGGGGCTGGGGGCGGATCATCAACACGGCCTCGGCGCACTCCCTGGTGGCCTCGCCCTTCAAGTCGGCCTATGTCGCGGCCAAGCACGGCCTTGTCGGCCTGTCGAAGGCGGCGGCGCTCGAAGTCGCGACGCACGGCATCACGGTGAACTGCATCTCGCCGGGCTACGTCTGGACCCCGCTGGTCGAGAGCCAGATCCCCGACACCATGAAGGCACGCGGAATGACCGAGGAGCAGGTCATCAGCGAGGTATTGCTGAAGGCCCAGCCCACGAAGGAATTCGTGACCGTCGATCAGGTCGCCGCGCTCGCGGTGTTCCTGGCTTCCGATGCGGCAAGTCAGATCACCGGCGCCAACATGGCGATGGATGGCGGCTGGACCGCGCAATAGCGGATCGACACCCTCGGCCCGCTGAGCCACAGGCTCTGAGCGGGACGAGGGATCGAGCGGTTCTAGCGGCGGGAATGCAGCAGCAGGGCGAGGCCGTAGCCGACGGCGCCCGCGATCACGAGGGCGATGAACGGGTTCTCCTCGACGCGGGTGCCGACGGCGCGGCTGCCGTCGCGCAGGTAGTGGCCGCCACGGTCATAGGCGTCGCCCGCGTAATCCGAGACGTTGTCGGCCACATCGCGGAGCGTGTCCTTGGCCTGCCCATAGATGTCCTGGGCGCGCCCTTCCGCCTCGCGGTAACGGCCCTCAACCGAGGCCCGGTTCGAGCCGGCGAGATCTCCGACCGCGCCCTGCACCTTGCCGCCGACTTCCTTGGCGGCGCCGACGATGCGATCCGTATCGACCATGGTCTCTCTCCTGAACCAGATGGTGCGGGCGTGCTCTCCAAGGCCGGTGACGCCCGCAACCGACCTTCACAGAACGCCCGACGGCGCCAAGCGAACCATGCGCGGTCGAGAAAACTTGCCGTGCCGGCTGCGGAACCCGCCTTCGCCGCTCTCGCCGTCACGGACGAGCCCGTACGGCGAGGCCGCGCGCGACCTCGACGAAGGCCTGCGCCATGGCCTCCTGCGGCCCCTGGCGGCGCGGCTTGGCGGGCCTCGCAGGCCGGGCGGTTCGGGGCGGCATCGGGATGTGCAGGAACAGGGCCGGGCAGCCTTCGCGCAGGGCCCGGAAGTAGGTGGCGTTGCACAGGTAGCGCCCGGCATCCCGCGAAGGGACCGCCGGAACGCCGGCCCGGCGCAGGATCGCGAGGCCTTGCCGTCCGAACGCGGTCCGGCGGGCGGCCGGGCCCTCGCGCTCCAGGGTCAACCGGGCCGCGATCCGTCCCGAGGCGTCGGGAAACAGGCGGCTCGTGCGGTTGCGGCCCTGCGCTTCGACCCGCACGCGCTTGGCGCGGGTGGCGACCCCGAGCATCAGGATCGCGGCCGGCCCTTCAGCCAGTGCGGGCTCCAGCACCTCGGGAATCGCCGAATAGGTGGTGGGCAGGACCAGGACCCGCACCGGCAGGCCGCCGATTTTCGGGCCGACGAGGCGGCCGATGCGGCGTGCGAGCGCCGCGCTGGGGTTGCGGGGCACCCCCGGAAACGGGCCAAACCCGGTGACGAGCAGGGGCCGCTGCGCTGCCCTCACAGGCCGATCAGAGTGGCGATGGCCTCGGCCCCGGCGGCGGGCGAGGATTCGCCCCGCGCCACCGCGCCCTCGGCCTCCGCCGTCTGGCGGCGCACCTCGGCCGTGCCGACGAGGCGCTGGTACAGCCGCTCGTGCACGAGGGCCCACATCCACTTCACGTCCTGCGCCCGGCGCTTCTTGGCGATCTCGCCGGTGGCGGTGAGCTTGTTGCGGTGATCGACCACCCGCTCCCACAAGCCGTCGAGGCCCTTGTTGTTGAGGCCCGAGATCGTGACGACGGGCGGCGTCCAGGTCGAACTCGGCGCGGACAGGATGTGCAGGGCCGCGCGATACTCGGAGGCCGCCGCGCTCGCCCGGCGCTCGCCCTCGCCATCGTCGGCTTTGTTGACCGCGATCATGTCGGCGAGTTCGAGAATGCCCTTCTTGATCCCCTGCAACTCGTCGCCCGCCCCCGGCAGCATCAGCACGAGGAAGAAGTCGGTGAGATCCGCCACCGCCGTCTCCGACTGACCGACGCCCACCGTCTCCACCAGGATGACGTCGAAGCCCGCCGCCTCGCAGAGCAGCATGGTCTCGCGGGTCTTGGCCGCGACGCCACCCAGGGTGCCCGAGGAGGGCGAGGGACGGATGAAGGCATTGGGGTCCAGGGCGAGGCGCGCCATCCGGGTCTTGTCGCCCAGGATCGAGCCGCCGGTGCGCGTGGAGGACGGATCGACCGCGAGCACCGCCACCTTGTGCCCGGCCGCCGTCAGGTTGGCGCCGAGCGCGTCGATGGTGGTGGACTTGCCCACTCCCGGAACCCCGGTGATGCCGACCCGGATCGCCGTGCCCGTATGGGGCAGCACCGCGTCGATGAGCGCGCGCGCCGCGGCGCGGTGGTCGGCGCGCTTTGATTCGGCGAGCGTGATGGCGCGGGCCAGGGCGGCCCGGTCGCCGGCAAGCAGTCGCTCGCGCAAGGCATCGATATCGAGGGCGGGGGCGGGTGCGGAAGACAGGGCCATGGCTGCCTTCTTTGCCGGTCCAGCCGGGTTTCGTCGAGGGGGAGGCTGGCCATCCACCCTCCCGAGGGACCCGATACCCCCGTGGACTCGCCGCCACAGGCAGGGCTCTGCCCGCAATCCACATCGCTGAGGCCACGTTCGCGCCCCGCCATGGTCATGATCCTCGACGACAGGGGTGCGGCACGGCAGGCCCGCCATGGGGCCGCCACGTTCAGGGTCACCTTGCACGCCATGATCCGCCCTCAACCTCCGACCCGCCGCGCCATCCTGCGGTACGCCGCCCTCTCGGGCGTGGCCGGCCTCACCCCGGGGCTCGCCGGATGCGTGGCCGACGGGCTCGTCACCGACACGGTGGGAGGCCGGGCGCCGGAGCGGCAATCAGCCCTCGACGTCAGCCCCGTCCTGCTCGTGGCGACCACGCGCAAGGCCGTCGGCTCGCCGCCGAAGAGCCCGTATTTCAGCTCGGAGCGCGGACGCGGCCTCAGCTTCGCCGAGGTCCGGCTCTCGGCGCCCGACCGCTCGCTGATCGGGAAGGTCTCCTCCGTCATCACCGACGACTGGGCGGTGACGGCGGTGCCGCAGGTCGAGACGGGGCCGGGGGCGGCCGGTGCCTTCGCCCAGGCGGCGCTGGGGCGCGACGTGCTGATCTACGTGCACGGCTACCGCGAGAGCTTCCAGTCGGCGGCCCTCAGCGCGGCCAAGCTTTCGGACGGCATCCGCTTCCGCGGCGCCTCCGGGCTGTTCACCTGGCCGTCGGCCGCCGCCACCTTCGATTACGGCTACGACCGCGAGAGCGCGCTCTGGTCGCGCGACGGGTTCGAGGACCTCCTGAAGGCGCTGGCGAACTCGCCCTCCGGCGGGCGCATCAACATCGTCGCGCATTCCATGGGCACGCTCCTGACCCTGGAGACCCTGCGCATGCTGCGCGCTGAGGCCGGCGAGGCCGCGATGGCCCGCATCGGCGCGGTGGTGCTCGCCGCCCCCGACATCGACATCGACCTGTTCACCAGCGCGGTCGAGCGGATGGGCTCCGACGTGAGCAAGATCACCGTGATCTCCTCCACCAAGGACCGGGCACTGGAGCTCTCCGGCGCCATCGCGGGCGGCGTGGTCCGGGCGGGTGCCGCCGACCGCGAGCGCCTGGAGGCGCTGGGCGTACGGGTCGCGGACGCCTCGGATTACGGCGGCGGCCTGATCAACCACGACCTGTTCCTGTCGAACCCCGACGTCCAGGGTGTGGTCAAGCGCGCGATCGGGCGTGCGAGCGGCGGCGCCTGAACCCCGTCCGTTCCCTCGCGTTCACGTCCGGCTTTGCTCGGGTTCGACCCTTGGCCTGCGGCCCGTTCGCCCCTAAACGGACAGCGGCCCCGGGCCACAGACAACAAGGATTCGCGATGTTCACACTCGAGATCGATGGCGTGGCCATCGCGGTCATCAACGGATCCGAGGAGGTCGCCAACGACCTCTTCACCTGCGATGGCTTCAAGGACGACATCCAGACCATGAAGAGCGACGGCAAGGTGCTGTGGAACGGCACCTCTCCGCTCAAGATCCGGGCCGCCACCGAGGAGGAGACCGAGATCTTCGAGGACGCCCTGGCCGAGGACGATTCCGAGGAGGACGAGCCCTACGAGCCGGACGCCCACCACGCCAAGGCCTCGAACGACGACGAGGCGCAGGACGGCGAGGATGACGAGGAGGAAGAGGACGCCGACATCGTGTTCCTCGTCGACATCGACGAGGATGGCGGCCTCGATTCCTGATCGCACACGACCGGGCGGCTCAGGTTTGGGCCGTCCGAAGCGCCAGCGGGATACGACGCTGTCACGGTGGTGGATGACGGGAATGTCATCCGCTTCGTCCAAACATACCCGTCAGTTCATGACCGGCCGTGCCGCCTTGGTGGGGATCAGGCCCGGCGGGACCGGCCCTTCGCTCACCGGGCGTGCCGGTGCCATGCCGACGGCTTCGGCCTTGCCCACCTGCGGCCGGACGGGCGTGAGCTTGACCGGATTCGGCGAACCCGGCGCTGCGCCTGCTGTCTTGTCGGACAGGCGCGCGGCAGGGAGTGGCTTCTTCGGTGAGATCGCGCCCGTGGTCGCCACGTCCGGCATCGGGGCCGCCGGGCTGTCGATCCCGTAGATGTCGTCGCGAAAATGAGCGCGCCCGTCCGGCGTGGCGTAGCCGGTCAGATACACGAACGTCACGGGGATCTGCTTGGGCAGCTTGATGTCGAGGCGCTCGTTGGTGGCGATGCTGGTCTCGATCTCGATCGGACCCCAGGTCGAGCCCGGGCCGTTGGGGCCGGGCGTGCCCTCGAGCAGCCAGCCGGCCAGTTCCTTCACCTGCGCGACCCGCACGCAGCCATGCGAGTGGAACCGGACCTCGCGGGCGAAGAGCGATTTCGACGGCGTGTCGTGCATGTAGACCGCCTGCTTGTTCGGCATGTCGATGCGGACCTGGCCGAGTGAGTTCTCCAGGCCGGAATCCTGACGCAGGGTGTAGTTGGCCGCCTTTTCGCTCGACCAGTCGATGGCGGTGGGGTCCACCTCGACGCCGCCGGGGCCGAGGATGCGGATACGCTCGCGGGCGAGGTAGCCGGGGTCCTTGCGCATCTTCGGGATGATCTCCTTCTTGATGATGGAGACCGGCAGGGTCCAGGTCGGGTTGAGGTTCACGTCGGTGATGCGCGCCTCGATGCGCGGCGTCGCCTTGTCGGGCTTACCGACCACCGCCACGTAGCGGCGCACCACCACGCCGTGGTCCACCGCCTCCACGGTGGCGGAGGGGATGTTCACCACCACGTAACGGTCGCCATAGGCGAAGTTCGAGCCGATCTGCCGGGCGGCGGAGGCGCTGAGCTGGCGCTGGCGGGTGGCCGCCGGCACGTTGAGCGCCGCCACCGTCTGGCGCCCGATCAGCCCGGTCTCGGGCAGGCCGTGACGTCCCTGGAAGGCTTTGACCGCTGCCACCAGGGGGGCGTCCAACTGCTCGCTCATCGGCGTGTCGGCGGGCAGGTCGCCGACGAGGGCGAGGTGCTTGCGCAGGCCCGGGATCGCCGGATGGCTGGCGCCAGGCTTGATCACGAGATCGGGAGGCAGCGGCACCCAGCCGCCGGCATCGGCGAACGCCTGGTAGCGGTCGGCCATCCGCAGAGTGTCGAGGAAGGTGGAGGGGCTCAGGGTCGGCACTGGATCGGTGGAGACCCGCGCCACCACCAGCGGCGGCAACTCGCGCGATTTCTTGACCGGTGTGGGAGCCATGGGCGTGCCCGCGGCGTCCGCCGCGCTCGGTACGATGGCCTGGACGGAGGGCGTCGCAGGTACCGGGGCCGCGAGGTTCTCGACCTTGGGCGCCCGCGTGGACGGTTCGGACGCAGCCTTGGCGGCCGCCTCCGGCACGGCCCTCGGGGGGACGGGCATCACCTGCGCTACGGCGGCGCCGCCGAGGGCGACGAGAAGCGCCAGGGGCGACAGGCCCGCGCGGAGGCGGGATCGGTGCGCCGGCGGGCGGAGGACGGCGGCACTGTGGCGCGAAAGCATCGCGGATCTCTCGAGTGTGGTGTCTCCCCAACCATGCGGGCAGAGGGTTACCAATCTCCTGTTCCGGCCTGACGTGCTCCACAGGGCGCCCTACCTGATGCGCGCAACGGCGCATCCGGCCGGGGCGGCAATTTGGGAGAAGGCATGGCTCAGCATCCGGCACTGCAGGCGGGGCGGACCGCCGTCGTCACCGGTGCGGCGAGCGGCATCGGACTCGCCGCCGCCATGCGCTTTGCCGCGCACGGGCTGGCGGTCTGGCTTGCCGACCTGCCGGGCGCGGCCCTGGAGGCCGCCCGGGTCGAGGTCGCGGCGCTCGCCGAGACGACGGGGCAGGGCGCACCTGTGCGGGCGCTGGCGACGGACGTCGCGCGTCCCGAGGCGGTCGCGGCCCTGTGTGAGGCAGCCTCCACCGATGGTCCCCCGGCCCTGGTGATGCTGAATGCCGGGGTCGAGGCCGGAGGCAAGCTGTTCTCCGATGCAGAGACCTGGCGGCGCATCGTCGACACCAACCTCTGGGGCGTCATCAACGGCATCCAGGCCTTCGCGCCCGGGATGATCGCGGGTGGCCAACCCGGCGCCATCGTGGTCACCGGCTCGAAGCAGGGCATCACCACGCCGCCCGGCAACACGCCCTACAACGTCTCGAAGGCGGGGGTGAAGGTCGTCACGGAAGCGCTCGCCCACGACCTGCGCGGCCGCGCGGGTGCGTCGGTCAGCGCCCACCTCCTCATCCCGGGCTTCGTCTATACGGGTCTGACGAAGGCGCGGGGCGTCGCCGAGAAGCCGGCCGGCGCCTTCACCCCGGACGAGACCGTGGAACTCCTGATGGCCGGACTGGCGCGGGGCGACTTCTACATCCTCTGCCCGGACAACGAGACCACCCGGGCCGAGGACGAAAAGCGCATCGCCTGGGCGGCCGGCGACATCATCGAGAACCGTCCCGCCCTGTCACGCTGGCATCCCGATCACGCCGAGGCGTTCGGCGCCTTCCTGGCGGGGTCGGACCCGACCTGATCGAAGCCGGTCGCTCCGGTCGTCGGCAAATCAGAGGCCGCGCATCGCCGGGATGGAGGGCGCGAAGAAGTACGCGCCCCCCTGCATCCGCACGAAGCTCTTCAGGCTGAAATCCGGTTTCTTGGCCGGATCGCGCGAGACGGGCGCGGCGCCCTTGAAGGGACGCTCGGGCGCGGCCGCCTGACCGATGATCGGGTCGATCCCGCTCGTTTCCTGCGAAAAATCGGACGCGTTCGACCATTGTGCCTGCACGAACTCGAATTGATCCGCGATCGAGGTGACGTAGCACTTGAACAGGAGGCCGCGACCCATCTCGGCGTTGGACACGCCCGAGAGTGCCTCCCGCTCCGTGACTTCGGGGCCGAAGGCGATCCCACGACGCAGCATGCGATGGGTTTGCGTGAAGGCCTCCGCCGCCGCGATGGCGGTCTCGTCGGGGGTGGTATCGTGCCGTACGTCGTCGCGCGGGTAGGTCTTCCGGACATGCGCCGCCCAGGGGCAGACCAGACCTTCGCGGTCGCCGCCGAATTCGAAGTTGTTGGCGTCCGGCGTGTTGTCGCCGACCGCGCGGTCGTCGTGCGTCGGCGCGTTGATGATCGACGCGCCGCTCTTCCAGCGTCCGATCATCTGGGCGCCGAGGAGATCGGGATCGGCTTTGTCCGCGGTTGCCGGGATCGCGGTCGAGGCGGCCTTCACCGACGCGTTGAACTCCGGAACCAATTGCGCGAGCCGCCGGATGACGAGATAGGCCCCGAAATTCATGAACGGGACCGGGGGCGCCTTGTTGGGGCCTTTCGTCGCGAAGCTCGCCGCCGACGGATCCTGCCCCGGAAAGCCGAACACGAACTCCCCCGGCCACAGGAGGTCCTGCCCGGCGGCGGCCTGATCGGGGTTCGCATCATCGACGGACGGGTGGAAGGGAGTCGCCGGATCGATGCGGCCGCGCACGCCCGGCTGTGACACGCCGTCCGCGTATCCGAAATGTTCGTGGCCCACCACGGGCTCGGGTCTCACCGTTCCGACTTCCTCGAAGAGAAGGCGCCAGCCATGCGCAGTCGGGGGCGCCAGGCGAAGGGACATCACGTCGACGACCTCCGCATGGGACGCGCCGGTGACGACGAAGACACCGTGCAGGTTCGGATCGGGCTTGAGCGTCCTCCAGGTCGACGCGGGCGGATCGGACAGGGTCCCCTGGCTCTTCGCCATGCCGGCCTTGAAGGGATCGCTGTCCGGCAACTGCGCGGCCTCGATCGCACCGAGGGCTCGGAGACCCGCGAAAGTGAAGGCCACGTTCAGGCCGGGGGTCGGAACGAGTTGCGAATTGATCTTCTTCTGGGCCTCGATGTCCGCCCGGTCCTGAAGGCAGTCCCGCATGCTGGTCACGTGCAGGGCCTTCAGGAAGGCCTTGAACGCCGCTGGTTCGACGATCGTGAAGAACATCAAGTGTTCGTGGCGCTTGGGCAGGCCTGTCAGAATATCGCCCTGGATGTCGTCGAGCGGAAAGAGTGGCTCTGCAGTGATGTCGCGCGGCATGGGGGATTTTCTCCGGAAGTATGAGGGTCAGTCCGATCATCCGGTCGACGCCTTCGGTCCCGTCCTGCGCACGGCAAGGGGTCGAAGGTTTCGATCGGTGAAACGGATTGGGGGAAACGCGACAGGTTGCTTGCCCGGGACGCTCGCGGGACCCGGTGTCGGAAAACAGGACGATCGAGCGTGAGAACGCTGCCTGCGTGATCTGCAGCAGGCCTTGAGCTTTAATTTTTATAACAGTTTACGAATCAACGAATACTTACAAAGAAAAAAATTGTCAAACCTGAATCGGGACCGGAGTGGCGATGAATTTGATCGAAACTGCGTGGCGCGCGCCGTTACTTCAGGCGTGCGTCCCCTATCGGCGGATCGATCGATTCGGTCCGAACGCTCGCATTGTGCGTGCTCGGCAATCCGACGTATCGCTGCGGATGGCGACGGCCTTGCATGGCGTCGAGGGTGGGCCCGCACGACACCACGACGTCTGGCACTGGTCTGAAGTTCGAAAAATACGGGAGCCGTTCTTGGCCACCATCATCCCCGTCGCCTCCTTCGACTGCGTCGTCTTCGGCGCGACCGGCGACCTGACCACGCGCAAGCTGCTGCCGGCCCTGTACTACCGCTTCAAGGACGGGCAGATCCCGGGCACGAGCCGGATCATCGGCGCCTCCCGCTCGGAGATGAGCGCCGAGGCGTTCCGCGAGCGGGCCCGCGACGCGATCAAGCGCTTCGTGCCGGTTCACGACATCGCCGAGGACAAGCTCGCCGCCTTCCTCGACCACCTGGACTACGTGGCCGTCGACGGCGCGGGCGACGAGGGCTGGGAGGATCTCGTGGCCAAGCTCGACGAGCGCCCGGATCAGGTCCGCCCCTACTACCTCGCCACCTCGCCCGACCTCTACGGCTCGATCTGCCGGAACCTCGCGAGCCACGGTCTCATCGGCGAGAAGTCCCGCGTGGTGCTGGAAAAGCCCATCGGCAAGGACCTGAAATCGGCGCGCGCCATCAACGACGCGGTCGGCGAGGTGTTTCCCGAAGAGCAGATCTTCCGCATCGACCACTACCTCGGCAAGGAGACGGTACAGAACCTCCTGGCCCTGCGCTTCGCCAACACGATCTTCGAGCGGCTCTGGACGGCGGACGTCATCGACCACGTCCAGATCACGGTCGGCGAGACCGTCGGCGTCGAGGGCCGCGCCGGGTACTACGACACCTCGGGCGCGCTGCGCGACATGGTGCAGAACCACATGCTGCAGCTCCTCTGCCTGATGGCGATGGAGAGCCCGCTCTCCCTCGACGCCAATTCGGTGCGCGACGAGAAGCTGAAGGTCCTGCGTGCCCTGAAACCCATTACCCCCCACGACGTGCAGACGGTCACGGTGCGCGGCCAGTACGCGGCCGGTGCCATCGACGGCAAGCCGGTGGAGGGATACCGCACCGACCTCGGCGGCGACACGATGAGCCGCACGGAGACCTTCGTCGCCCTGAAGCTCGAGGTGCAGTCCTGGCGCTGGGCCGGCGTGCCGTTCTACCTGCGCACCGGCAAGCGCCTGCCCCAGAAGCTCTCCGAGATCGTGGTGCAGTTCCGCGCCTCGCCGTTCTCGATCTTCCCCACGGAAGCCTTCGGACGCGAGCCGAACCGCCTCGTCATCCGGCTCCAGCCGGAGGAGGGGATCAAGCTCGAGGTCATGACGAAGGACCCGGGCCCCGGCGGCATGCGCCTGCGGCCGACCAACCTCGACATCTCCTTCGAGGAGACCTTCAAGCAGCGCTACCCGGACGCCTACGAGCGCCTGCTGATGGACGTGGTGCGCGGCAACGCCACCCTGTTCATGCGCCGCGACGAGGTCGAGGTCGCCTGGGCCTGGGCCGATTCCCTGCTGAAGGCCTGGGCCGACCGGCCGGAGCCGCCGCGCCCCTACGCCGCCGGCAGCTGGGGGCCCACCGCCGCCATCGCGCTGATCGAGCGCGACGGTCGGACCTGGCACGAGGAGATCCGCTGAGCGCTGTGCGCAGAGCCGTGGTATAGTTCCGGGCTCCCTCGACAGGACTCAGTCGGAGGGCTACCAGAGGGAGTATTGTTCCTTCCTCTTCCAGACGTCGCGGACCCATGAACAAGATCGAGACGGGCCTCGGCATCAACCGGCGCTATCTTCACGACGAAGTCGTGGACCGAATGCGCGACCTCATCCGCTCCGGCGAGCTGGAGCCCCGTGCGCGGGTGAACGAAAGCGAGCTGACCGAACGCTTCGGCATCTCGCGCACGCCCTTGCGCGAGGCGATCAAGATCCTGGCGACCGAGGG